>JBQTII010000084.1:0-9253 GCA_052388275.1 Sporichthyaceae bacterium
CCGTCCATCCCCGGTGCTGAGGGGTTCGCCGAGTTCCGTCCACTGGCCATCTCCACGCCGGACTCGATTCGCCTGGACCCCCCGGGCCCGGGTTCGATCGACATCCCACTACCCGGGCAGATCAGCAGCACCACGCCACTGCCCGACGGGAACCTCGCCAACGTCGACGACCGCTGGGCTCTCCTCGAATCGGACACCCTGCCCGCCTACCAGCGACTGCTTGCTGACGACCCTGGCCTCGCGGGAGAGATCATCGGCAGCGATGTCGCGGACCGGATCGAGGCCAACCGGTTGCATCACCACGTCGATGACATCGCCGAACGCCTGTCCTCCGGCTGGGACATCCAGGCGCACCGATGACCACGATTTCTCGTTGGCGCCGACCTGCTGCATTGATGCTCGGTGCCCTGTTGATGAGCGGAGGATGCACCGTGACATTCGGTGGTGAGGGCCCCAGGTCGAACCGGCCCGTCAAGACAGCGAAGGTCAAGGAGGTCCTGGAGACAGGTTTCGGCCGCTTCGACCTGCGCACCCCACCGTCGCGGGCCGAGGCCGGCATGACCGACGAGGGCTCTGACGTCGGGGTCTACGAGGTACGGGGCGATAAATCCTTCGAGGTCGAAGTCCTCCTACCGGGCGAGCGGACACTTCGCTTCGTGACCGACTTCGCGGTGTTCAATGCGCCGGGCCTGTTCCCTACCAACGCCCCGCCCGACGAGCTGGTGATGAGCCACGGCGGACGCGAGCCGACCGAGGCCCGGGACCGACTCTTGGCGCTGGCCGAGCAGTTCGGTCTGGCGACCCAACCCATCCTCGACTGGTACGCCATCGCCGAATCAGGCCGAGTCCCCATCAACGACGCCCAGCCCAACACCCCGTTTTTGTCGACCAAATTGGGCTACCTCTCGCTGTCCGTCCAGGGCCGCTTCCTGCCCGCCGGTGACCCCAGCGACTCCTGTGTGGTCGCCATCTCCCTCTACTGGGGCGGCAAGGCACTGCGCGAGCGGCGCGCAACCACCACGCCCACGGCCGCACCCTGACCCTCAGGGGCCCGGCTTCGACGAGGTGCCCAACAAGCGTCGTTCATTGACGGGGACGGGCGTTCCGGGCCAGGTTCAGAACGGGTGGATACCCGGGTCGGCCACGGCGACGAAGTCATCGCGGCCGCGGAAGGTCTCCCGGTCAAGGACTTCGAGCCCGACAACGGACCAGGACGGCAACCCGGCACTGACCCGGTGCTCGCCCCACAGCCGCAGCGCCAGCGCCAGCGCGTCGTGGACGTCGCGCGCCTCCTCCCAGTAACGAACCTCGGCGCGGTCCTCGGCATACAGGGCGCTCAGCATGAACGGGTGCTCGAGACTGAGGCGCTCGAGCGCCTCGAAAACCTCGTCCTGGGGAACCTGCGGGCCGGCGACCGTCACTGTGACGTGCCACAGATTGTCCGAGGGAAGGCGGGCGGTGAACTCCTCGTCGGGGTCATCGGCGCACCCGGACCACCCGCCCGGGACCAGCGAGAGTCCCGCCGCGGCGCCGCCAAGGCGGCTGACGCCGAGGTCGCTGCGGTCGTCCATCGCGCTGCCTCCTTCGCTGTCCTGAGCCCGTGCGCTCGGTACCGATCGTGCCCCACTACGGGGGGTAGCCGAACACCACCAAATCGTCACGATGGACGATCTCGCGTTCGTACTCCGGCCCGAACTCGGTGACCAGTTCACGAGTGGACCGGCCGAGCAAGCCTGGTAGCTCGCTCGCATCAAAGTTGACCAGCCCCCGGGCGACCGTGTGACCGTTTTGGTCCTTTAAGTCCACAGGATCTCCCGCGACAAAACCTCCGCCGACGCCGGTGAGCCCGGCCGCGAGCAGAGATTTCCGCCCGGACACCACGGCCTTGACCGCCCCGTCATCAAGGTCCAGGTAACCCCGGGGGGTGGCGGCGTGCGCCAGCCAGAGCAGCCGAGTGCCCGTGCGCCGCCCGGTGGGCCGAAAGTGCGTCCCGACCTGGTCGCCGAACAAGGCGGCGCTCGCCTGGGCGGCGCTGGTCAGGACGACCGGGACACCCGCCGCGGTCGCGATCCGGGCCGCCTCGACCTTGGTCCCCATCCCGCCGGTCCCCACCCCGGCCACCCCCGTGCGGCCCAGATTCACCCCGGACAGATCGCCGGGTCCATTCACCTCGGCGATGAGGCGCGCATTCGCGGCCCGCGGGTCACCGTCGTAGAGGCCGTCGACGTCGGAGAGCAGCACCAGCAGGTCCGCGTGCACCAGGTGGGCGACCAGGGCGGCGAGGCGATCGTTGTCGCCGAAGCGGATCTCGTCCGTGGCCACCGTGTCGTTCTCGTTGACGACCGGTACCGCGCCCATCTCCAGCAGCCGGTACAGGGTGCGCTGGGCATTGCGGTAGTGCGCACGCCGGATGACGTCCTCCGCAGTGAGCAACACCTGACCTACCGTCAGGGAATGGCGCGCGAAGGCGTGGGCGTAGCGGGCGACGAGCAGGCCCTGCCCGACGCTGGCGGCGGCCTGCTGGGTTGCGAGGTCGCGGGGCCGGCGGCGCAGAGCCAGCGGGGCGAGCCCGGCGGCGATCGCCCCGGAGGACACCAGCACGATCTCCACCCCGGCCACGCGGCGGGCAGCAAGGGCGTCGACGAGCGCGTCCACCCGGGCGGCATCCAGGCCCCCGGCTGCACTCGTCAACGACGAGGAACCGACCTTGACCACGACTCGCTTGGCCGCGGTGACGTCCGCCCGCGCCGCGCTCATCCCCGCCCCCCTCATCCCCACCCCGCTGCGCGACGTCCAACGAGGTGTGCGCTATCACGCGCCAGTTCTCGGACGTCCGCGCCGTTCATCGACCCTCCAGGCGCAGGTCCTGGCCGCGGCGCCCGTGCAGCACCTGCGCGCCGGCGGAAATCAAGGGCTCGAAGTCGAAGACCACCGCATCGGGGCCGAGCCCGTCGCCGGACCCACCAATGATGACGGTGTCGCCCTCCTGCGCGCCGAGCGCGACCAACTGCTCCTCGACGCCGAGGCGGGCCAGGCGGTCGGCGAGGTAGCCGACGGCCTCGGGGTTGGCGAAGTCGGTCTGGCGCACCCACCGGCGCGGCTTCTCCCCGCGCACCACGTAGGCATCCCCCTGCTCCGTGCCCTGCCTGGTGACGGTGAAGCCGCCGTCGTCCACCGCGACGGGGCGCAGCACGATGCGCGCCGGTGCCGACTCCGGCACGGCCGCCCGCGCCGCGGCGACCAGCTCGGCCATGGCGAAGCCCAGCGCGCGCAGACCCTCGTGGGATACCGCGCTGATCTCCAGGGGGCGCAATCCGCGCGCCGCCAGGTCCGGGCGGACCAGCTCCGCGAGCTCGCGCGCCTCGGGCACGTCGATCTTGTTCAGCACGACCAGCCGGGGCCGATCTGCCAGCCCGCCGTAGGCCGCGAGCTCGGCCTCGATGACGTCGAGGTCCGAGAGCGGGTCCCGGCCGGGTTCGAGCGTCGCGCAGTCCAGCACGTGCACCAGCACCTGGCAGCGTTCGACGTGGCGCAGGAACTCCAGCCCCAGGCCCTTGCCGGTGCTCGCCCCGGGGATCAGCCCAGGAACGTCGGCGATCGTGAAGCGGGTATCCCCGGCCTGTACCACACCCAGGTTGGGGATCAGCGTGGTGAACGGATAGTCCGCGATCTTGGGCCGCGCCGCGGACATCGCTGCGATCAGCGAGGACTTGCCCGCGCTGGGGTACCCCACCAGCGCCACATCGGCGACGGATTTGAGTTCCAGGACAATCGAGGCGGATTCCCCCGCCTCGCCGAGCAACGCGAAGCCGGGCGCCTTACGCGCCGGGGAGGCCAACGCCGCGTTGCCCAACCCGCCGCGACCGCCCTTGGCCAGCACCACGCGCATCCCCGCGCCGACCAGGTCCGCGATCGGCTCGCCGTCAAGCGTGCGCACGGCCGTGCCGTCCGGGACGATCAGCACGATGTCGGCTCCGTCGGCGCCGCTGCGGTTGTTGCCCTCGCCCTGCTTGCCGGCGCCGGCCTTGCGGTGCGGGCTGTGGTGGTAGTCCAGCAGTGTGGTGACCCCGGATTCGACGAGCAGAATCACGTCGCCGCCGCGCCCTCCGTTGCCGCCGTCGGGGCCGCCGAGCGGGACGAACTTCTCCCGGTGCACGGACGCGCAGCCGTTGCCGCCGTCCCCTGCTGCGACGTGCAGCACTACGCGGTCAACAAAGGTCGTCATGGCGTCCTCCTCCCGCGGATGTCAGGCCTGGACATGCCACGAGGGCGGCCCGGAAACCCGGCCACCCTCGTGTGTGAAGCTCAAGGTCTGGCGGAATTACTCCGCCGGGACCGCTTCGACGATGTTCACGACCCGGCGGCCGCGGCGCGTGCCGAACTGCACCGCGCCGGCCGCGAGCGCGAACAGGGTGTCGTCGCCGCCGCGGCCCACGTTCAGGCCGGGGTGGAAGTGGGTGCCGCGCTGGCGCACGATGATCTCGCCGGCGTTGACCTCCTGGCCACCAAAGCGCTTGACGCCCAAGCGCTGGGCGTTGGAGTCGCGGCCGTTACGGGTGGACGAGGCGCCCTTTTTGTGTGCCATGTCGAGCGCCTACTTCCCGCTGGTGATGCTGGTGATCTTGACCTGGGTCAACTTGGAACGGTGCCCGCCCCGGACCCGGTGCCCGGACTTGTTCTTGTAGTGCAGGATCTTGATCTTCGGGCCCTTGGTGTGGGCCACGACCTCCGCGGTGACGGTGACCTTGGCCAGCTCATCGGCGGCGGTGGTCAGTTCGTCCCCGTCGACCAGCAGCAGCGCAGGCAGCGTCAGCAGGCTCCCGGGCTCACCCGCGACGCGGTCGAGGGAGAACACGTCACCGGTGGCGACCTTTTCCTGACGGCCACCGGATCGAACGATCGCGTACACGGGGAACTCACTCTCTGCTGCTTTGCCCATCGCGGACTTGAATCAAAGACAGGTCAGGCTACCTGAGCGAGTCCACCAGGCCCAAACCGGCGGGTCGTCCGCGCCACCGGAATGCGTCATCTGTGCCCGGGTGTAAGGACCTCGTGAGGCGGCGCGCAGTGGCAAGCGCCCGGGCGGTCCGCTTGACTGGAGACCGGAGCGCGGCACTCGCGCACCGGCGGCGCGTCACAAGCCGGCCGCCAGCCTACGGAAGGCTCCTCCCCATGTTGTCCGGACTGTTGACCCACCCGGCCCATCCTCGCACCCCGGGAGCCGCCCGCCTGCTCACCGTTCCCGCGGTCACCGTGGTCGCCGGGGCCGGGGTCTTCTGGCTCGGCCGGGTCTCCAAGTCCGAGCAGTTGGCCATGGTCCTGACCACCGCATGGTTCGCGGTTCTGACGGGAGCCTTGGCCGGGTTGTGGCTGCGTCGCCGGGACCTCGCCCTGCCCTTCGCCACGGGTCTGAGCATCGTCGGCGTGGCCGCCGGTTACCTGTTGGTCCTGCCCCAGCTCGTCGACGACCGGGTGAACGAGACCGTCGTCGTCGGGGTCTCAGCCCCGGCCGCCTCCGTGGCCGAAAGCACCCCGGTCAACCGCAACCTCGCCCAGGGCACCTTCGTCGCGCAGGCGCACCCCGCCGAAGGGACCGCGAGCCTGGTGGCTCTAGCGCAGGGAGGGCAGGTGCTGACCCTCACCGATTTCGCCACCGACAACGGACCCGACCTGCGCGTGTACCTGGTGCCGACCGCCTCCGGTGATTCGGTCGAGAACGCCGTCGACCTGGGCAAGCTCAAGGGCAACATCGGTAACCAGCAGTACACCCTGCCCGCCGACATCGACCCCACCCAGTACGGCCGGGTCGTCATCTGGTGTCGAGCCTTCACCGTCAGCTTCGGGTTCGCGCTCCTGCAGCCCGCCTGATCGCGAGCGACCGCCCACTCCCGGAGCCCGGGCGGCGGGGTTTCTAGTCGCTGCTCGCAGACACCTGCTCCGGTGACTGCGTGGGAGCCGAGGCGCGGCGTGAGCGCTTGCGGACGGGCTTGGCCGGGGCAGAGTTCTCGCCATCGTTAAGGGCATCCGGGTCATCCGGGGAGGCAAGAACCGAGGTCGCCACCGGCTCGAGCGGTTCGGGGTGCTGCGCCGGCTCGAAGATTTCGAGATCGGCGACCGCCTCGAGGTCGAGGACCGGTTCCAGCTCGGGTTCGACGACCTCGTCCACGTCGAGCACAAGGTCGACGTCCGCGACCACGTCGACGTCGGTGAACACGCCGTCCGAGCTTGCGCGCCCGCCGCGGCGGCGCCGCCCCCGGCCGCTGCGGGCGACCTCGGGCTCCTCCCCGGCGAAACCGGGCTTGGGCGGCCCGGGCTTCGGGGCGGACGGGCGTGGCTCCTCGGTACGCACGTGAATTCCACGGCCGTTGCAGTGCTCGCAGGTCTCGGAGAACGCCTCCAGCAGGCCCTGACCGACCTTCTTGCGGGTCATCTGGACCAGCCCCAGCGAGGTGACCTCGGCGACCTGGTGCTTGGTGCGGTCCCGGCCCAGGCACTCGACCAGGCGGCGCAGCACAAGCTCGCGGTTGGACTCCAACACCATGTCGATGAAGTCGACGACGATGATCCCGCCGATGTCGCGCAGGCGCATCTGCCGCACGATCTCCTCGGCGGCTTCGAGGTTGTTGCGGGTGACGGTCTCTTCGAGGTTTCCGCCCTGCCCGGTGAACTTGCCGGTGTTGACATCGACCACCGTCATCGCCTCGGTGCGGTCGATGACCAGCGAACCACCCGAGGGCAGGTAGACCTTGCGGTCCAGGCCCTTGAGGATCTGCTCGTCGATGCGGTGCGCGGCGAACACGCCGCCCGCACCGGTCCACCGGGAGACCCGCGGCATCAGGTCGGGCGCCACGGCCTGCACGTAGGCGGAAATCTCCTTCCACGCGGTGTCGCCATCGACGACGAGGGAGCCGAAGTCCTCGTTGAACATGTCGCGCACGACGCGGGTGGTCAGATCCGGCTCGCCCTGCAGCAGAGCGGGCGCGGTGGCCGTCTTGGCCTTCTTGCTGATCGCCTCCCATTGGGCGGCAAGGCGCTCGACGTCGCGCGAGATCTCCTCCTCCGAGGCTCCTTCGGCCGCGGTGCGGATGATCACCCCGGCGTTCTCGGGCACGACCTTGCGCAGGATCGACTTCAGGCGCGAACGCTCGGTATCGGGCAGCTTGCGGCTGATGCCGGTCATCGAGCCCTCGGGCACGTAGACCAGGTAACGCCCGGGCAGGGAGATCTGGCTGGTCAGGCGCGCGCCTTTGTGTCCGACCGGGTCCTTGGTGACCTGCACCAGGACCGACTGGCCGCTTTTGAGCGCGTGCTCGATCCGCTTTGGCTGGCCCACCAGCCCGGCGAATTTGAACTCGCCGGCCTAGAGCACGGCGTTTCGGCCCTTGCCGATGTCGACGAAGGCGGCCTCCATCGAGGGCAGCACGTTCTGCACGCGGGCGAGGAACACATCGCCCATCAACGAGGAGGACTCGCGCTTGTTGACGTAGTGCTCGACCAGCACACCGTCCTCGAGCACGGCGATCTGCGTGCGATCGGTGTTCTTGCGCACGACCATGACACGGTCCACGGCCTCGCGGCGGGCCAGGAACTCGGCCTCGGTGACGATCGGGGTGCGACCGCGGCCGGCCTCGCGGCCCTCCCGTCGGCGCTGCTTCTTGGCCTCCAGCCGGGTCGAGCCCCGCACGGAGGTGACGCCGTCGGAGGAACGCTCGGACCGATCCCCGCCGCGCTCGGCGCGCGGGGCGCGCACCCGGGTGACGACGGTCGCGTCGCCGTCCTCGGCACCGCCCTCGCCGTCCTCACCGCGCCGGCGCCGGCGCCGGCGCCGCCGGGTGCCGGCGGACTCACCATCGCCGGCTTCCCCCTCGTCGTCGGACTCGGATCCTTGCCCGGTGGTGGGCTCGGCCTCGTCGTCGTCGCCGTCAGGGTCGGAGTTCGAGTCGGCCCCGGTGCGCCCGCCACGTCCACGGCGTCCGCGACCGCCGCGACGGCGGCGGCGCCGCGCGGGGCCGGTGCCATCGCCGGGGTCCTCATCGACGTCCTCGTCGTCGGCGAGGTCGGCGAGGTCGGCGAGGTCGGCGCCGTCGCCGTCGATCAGATCGGCATCGGCGTCGTCCACGGCAACCGCGACGGGGCGCCGGCGGGAGCGCGCGCGGGGGGCCGGGGCGCCTTCGGCTTCGGGCTCGGCGGACACGCCCTCGTCGGGGGCGTCCGCGTCGGGCGGCGTGGGCTCCCCGCTGACGCGCGTCGCGCGCCGGCTGCTCCGGGCCGGGGCCTGCGCCGGAGGCTGGAAGAGCACCGCCGTGCTCGCGCTGGGCGCGGGGGCGTCCTGCACTGCTGCTTCGCCATCGGGGTCGGCGGCGGCGGGGGCCTCCGCCGCGGCAGGGGCCTCGGCCGCGGCGGAAGCGGCACGACGCCGGGACCGGCGGGGCGGGGCGGCCTCGGGCGCGGGTTCCGCCTCGAGCGCCGGGGCGGCCGGTTCTGCGGTGGCCCGCTCTGCGGTGGCCTGCTGAGCGGCAGCCTTGGCAGCCGCCTTCTCGGCGGCCTTCTCGGCGGCCTTCTCAGCCGCGGTCTTCGGGGCCTTCTTGGCGGCGGCCTTCTTGACCGGCGCGTTCTTGGCCCCGGACTTCTTCACCGGAACCGAGGCGGTGGGCACGAGGTCGTCGCTCACCGGGGGGGCCGGCGCCGGCGCGGCGGGGGCGGCGTCCGCGACCGGTGGCCCGGCGGGGCGGCCGGCCGCCCGGCGGGAGCGTCGCGCGGTGGGAGTGGTGGGGGCGGGGATGGTGTCGGCATCGGCGCGCTCGTTCACGACGGTGCCGACCAGCTCGTTGTCGAGCATGGAATGGTCTCGTTTTCCGGTTCCCGGGCGCGCCGTGGTGGGCGCGTCGCGCAGGATCCTGGGGGTTGGTCCGCCGGGTCCGCGGGTACGGCCGACGAAGTCTGTGGTGGGCGGTGAGATCCCTTCGCGCCGACGGGTGGCAGCGTCAGGACTACAGCGGTAGTGCAGTGCGGGGCAAAGCCGACGACATGCCGTCTACCGCGGGCGAATGCTCAACGGATCCCGGAAGGGTCGCCTCCGGTGCCAGCGGGTCGTGCACCTCGCGCGGATCGGCGCCGAGCGGCCCCTGCGCCAGCCTGGTCACCCGGGGGGACTGCGGCGGCGTCAGGTCGGCTACCCGAGCGAGACCGGTGAGGACATCGTCGGGTCGAACGGCGGGAACACAGTGCCGGACAACCACTCGCAGTGTCGCAC
>JBQTII010000085.1:0-20547 GCA_052388275.1 Sporichthyaceae bacterium
TGGGTCCGGAGCAGGTCCGCAACCGGGCGCTGGACGTCGCTCGTACGCTGGCGCTGGTCGGCAACCGCATCTGGGATGAGCGGCTCGGGGTCCGTGACGTGGGATTCGACGAGGCTTTACTAGCCCGCAATGCCTAAGTGGCGGTCCGCGCGGCGGCTTGGATAGCGGTCACACAGGCCAGGTCGACGATCTCGGCCGCGGTCGCGCCGCGGCTCAGATCGTTCATGGGAGCCGCGAGGCCCTGCAGGACCGGGCCCACCGCCAGTGCCCCACCCAGGCGGGCCAGCACCTTATAGGCGATGTTGCCGGCGTCCAGGTCCGGGAACACCAACACGTTGGCCCGCCCGGCCACCGCGCTGCCCGGGGCCTTTGCCGCTGCCACCAGGTGGTCGAGCGCTGCGTCCGCCTGCAGTTCACCGTCGATAGCCAACTCGGGTCGGCGGGCGCGGGCCGCCTCGGTCGCCCAGACCACCTTGTCGACTCTGGCGTGTGCGGCGCTGCCCCGGGTGGAGAAGCTGAGCATTGCGACCCGCGGTTCCTCACCGAGCAGCGCCTTGGCACTGTCGGCCGAGGCCACCGCGATGTCCGCGAGCTGTTCGGCCGACGGCTCCGGCATCACGCCGCAGTCCGCGAAGACGAGCGTTCGCGAACCCCCAGCCGCGTAGGGGCACTCCATCAGAAAGAAGCTCGACACCCAGCTGACCCCGGGCGCGGGACCGATCCCGCGCAATGCCGCCCGCACGGTCTGTGCCGTGGTCGCCACCGCCCCGGCGATCGCGCCGTCCGCCAGACCGGCCCGCACCATCAGGGCGCCGACCAGCAGCCGGTCGTCCAGTTCGGCCGCCGCCGAGGCCGGCGTCACGCCACGTGCCCGTCGCAGCTCCACGTACAGCTCGGTCAACTGCGGTCGCACCCCGGCGATCAGCTCCTCGGTGAGCAGCACCCCTTCGAGCAGACCCTCGCTCGCCAAGGTGGTTGCCGCGGCCTGGACCCGCACATCGTCGGCCTCACACAGCACGATGGTGCGGGGCACGCCTGCCGCCCGCGCACGCAGCCGCGCCGAGAGCTCGTTCACCGGGCCGTAGCCACCAACGCGGCCGGAACCGTGACCGGCATGCTCAGCAGGTACTGCGAGAACGTTTTGCCCTGGGCGTCGAACCGCAGCGAGGAGGTCCCGCCGCCACCGAGACTTTCGTGCAGCAGGAAGTTGACCGCGAGCAGGTTCGGCAGCACAAAGCGGTCGACCTCGCCGAGGCAGATCCCCTTGAAGTGATCCTTGACCACGTCGGCCGTGAGCGCGCCGAGCATCCAGTGGTAGATCTGCGGGCTGCGGGCGCGGATGCCCACGTTCGCGCTGTCGCCCTTGTCTCCGCTGCGCCCGATGCACAACCGCAGCAACGGCACCGTGACGGCCTCGGCCGACCCCGCTGATTCGGGGGTCGATGTCAGCGTCGGCAGCTCGCGGGCGTCATCGGCCTCAGTGGCCTGTGTGAGCGGGGCCGGCGGGAGCGATACGTCGCTGTAGGCCAGCGCCTCGGACGAGATCTGCTCGGTGACCCCATCCACCGTGACGGTGGCATGCACAAGGTGACGAGGGATTAACGCGGGCCAGTGGCCGACGACGTCGGAGGCGCGCGGGCGTCCCTGATCGCCCGGCATCGTCATGCCTGGCATCGACTGCAGCATGGAGCCGACGACCATCGGCGCGAAGCGCTCGTTGATCTTGCGCTTGTCCGCGTCCAGGACACTCACCTGCATGAGTACCTCGCTGGGCTCTTCACCGGCGAGGCTGGGGTGGCTCGCGTCCCACCCGATGAACTGCGTCGCGGCCTCGTCGTAGAGGTCCGCCCCGCCGGCGACAGCCCAGAACACCTCGGCGGCCTTGTGCGCCTTGCGCAGGGTGTCCGGTCCGGAGACCAGCATGCGCCCGGTCGCTCGGTAGCCACCGGAGTAGGAGGCGGCGACCTTGAGCAGCTGCGGCGGCGGCTCGCCCTTGACCCCTGTGACGAGCACGCGGTCCGGGCCGTCCTGGCTCAGCGCGATGGAGTCGAAGCGAGCGATGCAGTCCGGGGAGAGGTAGGCGGGACCCCCCATCTCGTACAGCAGCTGTTCGGAGACGGTGTGCACGTTCACCAACCCGCCGGTGCCCGGGTGTTTGGTGATGACGAAGGTCCCGTCGGCGCGGGCCTCGATGAGCGGATAACCCATGTTCCGAAAATCCGGGACGGTGTGCCAGTCGGTGAAGTTGCCGCCGGTGCACTGGCAACCGCATTCGATGATGTGTCCGGCCACGACGCCGGAGGCGAGTTTGTCCCAGTCGTCGAGGGCCCAGCCGAAGTGGTGGAGCATCGGGGCGAGGGTCACGCTGGTGTCGGTCACTCGTCCGGCGATGATCACATTCGCGCCGAGCTCCAAGGCCCGCACGATCGCGGGGGTGCCGAGGTACACGTTCGCCGAGAGCACGCGCTCGCGCACCTCGGCCATTGGAGCTCCGTTGTCCATGTGCGCCAGCTGCTGCCCGGAGCCGATCAGGTCGTCCAGGTCGGAGTAGAGGTTGTCGCCCGCGACCACTGCGACCTTGAGTTTGTCCGCGACGCCGAGCTCGGCGGCGAGTGCCTGCAGGGCAGTGGCACACGCGCCCGGATTCACTCCGCCGGCGTTGGCGATGATCCTGACGCCCTTGTCCATGCACGGCGCGAGCACGTCACGCATCTGGGTGAGGAAGTCCGCGGCGTATCCGAGGGCCGGGTTCTTGGCCATCTGCTTCTGCAGGATGGCCATGGTGACCTCGGCCAGGTAGTCCATGACGAGGTAGTCGATGGGTCCCCCCTCGACCTGCCGCCGGGCCGCCGTGGGGTCATCGCCCCAGAATCCGCCGCAGTTGGCGATGATGATGCGCTCACGGCGCGGGGCTGGGCTGGACGCAGTCACCGGGACCTCCACCGAAGTTCTTCGCTGGCGCCAAGTAAACCACCATTAACACTACCGGTGGCCACTGGGTGCCTGCGAGCTTAAGCACCTCTGCCCACCGACCCGAGGGCCGGTGGGCAGAGGTGGCGTTGACGTGGTTCCGGTTACCCGCTGATCAGTTGCCTGCGCGCGGGTAACCCTGCGGCGATCAGGCCCCGCGAGCGGCCGCGAAGCGACCGAACAGGAAGTGCCCACCGAGAACACCCACGCCGGCCAGCAGCAGCATCGCGTACAGCCACTCGGTGCCGTCGCCGGTCTCGCCGGCGGCCGGGACGAAGCCCAGCGTCTTGGGCAGTGCCTCGTCGGTGGCGGCGTCGTCACCGAACGGTGAGACCTCGCCCGATGCCTCGGGGGCAACCTCGGTGATCGCACCGTCCTCGGCGACCTCGCTGACGACCGCCGGAACGGCCGCCGCCTCATCTGCCAGATCCGGGGAGATCACGGAGTCGAGATCCGAGGTGGTGGACTCGGTGCTCTGCTCCTCGGCCACACCCGACACATCGCTGCCGGCGCCATCGCTGGTGCCATCGCTGGTGCCGGTGCTCGCAGACTCCGAGGTGTTGGTGTTGCCATCAGATGCCCCGAAGGACAGGTCGGCGACGCCGGCGCTGACCTTGGCCCGGCCGATGATGTAGGTGAAGGTGAACTTGCCTGCACCCGACGGGCTGGCCTGGGTCGTGGTGACCTTGAGCCCGCCGATCGTGTAGGTGACCTGGTCACCCTCGGTGACCTTCTCGACCGGCGCGAGGTCGATCTGCATGTTCGCGTTCTTGAGCACGTTGTTCGCCTGGGCGATGGCGTCCTTGCTGGACATGCCCTGACCGGCGTACTTGAAGCCGTTCTGGTCGAACCCGAACGCCATGCCGGCGACCGAGAACTGCCCGAAGACCTTGCTGGTGATCTTGGCGGTCTTACCGACGGTCTGGGTGATCGAGGCGATCGCCGTCGAGTTGCCGATCTCCAGCGGCCCGCTCACCAGACCGGACGAGCTGCCCGAGGCCGCCGCAACGACCTTGGAACCGGTGGAGGAGACGTTGGAGTTCGCGCTCTGCTGCTGGTTGGGCGCAGGCAAGGCGGCGGGGGCGCCGTAGAAGGCCGAGGCCGTCGCGGCGTTCGGGTCCTCGGAGTTGACCTTGACCCGGTAGTACTGGCCCTCGAACTCCTCCTTGGTGGGGGTGGAGCCGGAGCCACTGGCCACGTAACCGGGCAGCTCACTGAAGGGGAGCTGGAGCTCGGCGGCACCGAACTGGTTCGGCACACCGTTGATGGTGCCTGGCAGGGTCTGCGCGGTGTTGCCGTAGTAGGGCGCACCTGCGAAGGCCGTGCTGCCACCGGAGTTGGTGGACTCTGTGGCCGCGGTCAGCGAACCGGCCTCGTTCTTGGGCGAGGCGGGAATCTCATCCCCGTCGACCTGGAAGAAGAACGCGTCGCCGATGGCCGCGAGGTTGAAGCGGGTGTCGATGGCCGGCGCGGTCGAGTCCGCAAGCGCGAGACCCGGCAACGACACGACCGCGGCCGTGACGCCTGCAGTGCCGGCAGCGGTAAGGGCGAGTGCCCAGCGAGGCGCCCTCATGACGCCAACGATCCGAGATAGCTGTTCATGATTGTCTCCTCACTGATTTCGCCGGGCTCCCCGGCAAAACTGATACTTCCGCGGTCGAGAATGTAGACATAATCGGCCATTCTGAGCGCCTGCCCCACATACTGTTCGACCAGCAATTGGGCGACGCCGTTTTTCCCTAGTTCGGTCAAGTACTCGAAGATCTCTTCAACAATCTTTGGTGCGAGCCCCATCGACACCTCGTCGAGAAGCACCACGTTCCGCTTGCTCACGTACGCGTGAGAGAGGGCCAGCATCTGCTGCTCACCACCACTCATCGTCCGCGAGATCTGCCGGGCACGCTCCCCCAGGCGGGGGAATGTGGTGGTGGCAGTCTTGAATCCCGCCTTGAACTCCCCGGGCGGTGACTGCAGCAGGATGTTGTCCTGCACGGTCAACGACGGGAAGATCCCTCGACCTTCGGGAACATGGATGATTCCCTTACGAGACATCTTGTAAGGCGGATCGCCTGTTACATCCTCGCCGTCCACCAGGATCTGGCCCGAGTACGGCTTGAGCAGCCCGGAGGCCACCCGTAGCAGCGTGGTCTTGCCAGCGCCGTTGGGGCCCAGCAGGGCCACCACGGCCTTGTCGGGCACGACCAGGCTGACATCGCGCAGAACTGTGCCGGTGTCGTAACCGGCAGTAATGTTCCTCAGCTCAAGCAACGGAGGTCTCCCCGAGGTAGGCGGCCTTGACGATGTCGCTGCGCAGCGCCTCCGCCGTCCGGCCTTGGTAGATGATCTTGCCGAAGTCCAGCACGAAGATCTGGTCGCAGATCTCCGAGACCAGCGCCATGTCGTGCTCGACGATCAGGATCCCGTTGCCGGTCTCCTTCACCCAATCGGTGAGCACCTTTCCGAAGGTGTGGGTCTCGTTCACGTCCAGGCCGGAGGACGGTTCGTCGAGCAGCAGGAACTTGAACGGTGTCGCCATCCCGCGCGCCAGCTCGACCAGGCGACGCTGACCGGTGGAAAGATCACCGACGATTTTGTCCTTCAGCTTGATGATCCCGCAGTGCTCCATCGCCTCGTCGGCGCGGGTCCTGATCTGTTTGGTCTCCTTGCGCGTGGAGTAGATCAGGCCCAGCGGACGGAAACTGGAGTAGAACGCGGCGGGTCCGGTCCGCACGTTCTCCAGCACGGTGAGGCTCTCGAAAAGCTCCATGCGCTGGAAGGTGCGGCCCAGGCCGTGGTGGGCCCGGTTGGAGGACCGGTGCCCGTGCAGGTCCTGCTCCCCCAGCCGTACGGTGCCGGACTGGGGGCGGTTGCGACCTGTACAGGCGTTGAAGAACGTGGTCTTGCCGGCGCCGTTGGGGCCGATCAGACCGGTGATCTCCCCTGCCTTGGCATACACCGTGGCGTCGTTGACCGCCACGATCCCGCCGAAGCGCACTGTGACGTTCTTGACGTCGAGGTCAACACTCATCGGGAGGCCTCACTAGCGCTCGGCTGCCCGATGGGCGAGAGTGCACTGTCCTTACTGGTTCGCTCGCTCACTGCGCCGCTCCCTTCCCGAGAAGCACGCCTTCGCCCTCGACGGACCTGAAAGCGACCGGACGAACCGGCGGCACCGAGGCCCGTTCCATCATCGGACCGGCGCCGCTATCTCGTTCGCGCCCTCGAGTGCCGATCAAGGCCCCAAGGTTCAAAGCCGGCGCGATCGCCACGAAGATCGCCAGTCCGCCGAAGACGACCCCGCGGTACTCGATCGCGGTCTCGCCGTTGAACGGGGGGTAGTTCTTGAGGATCTGGAACGCGACCGCCGCGAGCAGCGGAGACAGGATCGGACGCCGCCCGCAGAAGCCGAGCACCGCGATGAACACCAACGAGACGGTGTAATCGAAGGTCCCACCGGGTGCACCGCTGGCCGATTGGGGCTGGCTGGCGAGCACCGCGCCGCCCACCCCGGCCATGAAGGCCGACAGGCAGAACACCACGACCCGCATGACGTTCGTATTGGCCGCGTGGGCCTCCAACGCCACCGGTGAGTCCGCCATGGCCCGCAACAGCGACCCAAGGCGGCTGTTGCGCACCGCGAGAACGATGCCCGCCATCAGGACGACTACCGCCAGACACAGGTAGTAGAAGTTCTTCTCCTGCTCGAACGGTGCGAAGTCGATACCGAACAGACCCGCGGCCTTGCCCTCGATCGGATCCAACCGCTTGGCGGTGGCGCCGACGGTGAACTCCTCGCCCGGGCGGGGGACCTGCACCAGGGAACCGTTGTCGAACATCACCGGAGCGAGGTAGAAGGCCTGCTGGAGCAGGATGCCGAACCCGAAGGTGGCGACCGCGACGTAGATCCCGGCGAGGCGGATGGCGGGGATGGCCACCACCGCACCGAAGGGAACCGCGACCAGACCCCCGAGCAGGACGGCGATCGGCCAGGAGACCGTCTTGTCCCCGATCACCGGGAGCCAACCGAAGAACCCGAGGGTCATCAATTTGCCGGCTGCGGTGGCACCGAGAGCGGCAAAGCCCAGGTGGCACAGCGAGATCTGGCCCGACATCCAGATCAGCATGCCCAGGCTGAGGAAGATGATCATGTAGCCGAGCCCCGAGCTGTACACCGGGATGTCGGTTTCCTTGATGATGTTCGGCGCGAGGATGAGCAGGCCCAGCAGCGCCGCCAGGCCCGCGATGGTGACCGGGCGGGAGAACTCGCGCGGCGGCTTGAAGCGGCGTGCGTTGCGCACACCACGTTCGGTGAGCAACCGCGCCGGGACGAACAAGAAGATGAGCAGCAACACGATGAAGGGGATGTTGCGGGGCAGGGACTGCAGGAACAGCGAGTCCGTCTTCTGCACCTGAGCCGGGAAGTAGTTGACCAGGATGCCGATGACGAAGGCACCCGCGACGGTCAGGGGCAGGTTCTCGAACAGACCGACCGCTGCGGCACCGTAGGCCGCGATCACGATCAGCACGAGGACGTTGACCGACACCCCGAGTTTGGGGGCCAGCAAGATGCCCGACATCGCCGCAAAGGACGCGCCGAGCACCCAGGACAACCGGCGCACGACGGCCGGGTTGCTCTTCTGCAGGCTGAGCAGGTTGGGGTCGTCCACGACCGCCGTCATGGCCTTGCCCATCCGGGTACGGCCGAACAGGACGAACAACAGTCCGGCGGCGCCGACGCAGAAGCCCGTCACCACCATCTCGCCGTAGGGAACCGTGACATCGCCGAGCTTGGGACCCTCGGTCGACAGGAAGCCCGGGGTCTTGAGGTCCGAGGCGCCGTAGACCGCGGCCATCAGCGATTGCAGCAGCACGAGCAGCCCGACGGTCGCGACCACGGTGGTCACCGTGGGCGCCGAGGAGAGCAGCGTGGCGAGGCGCTCCAGGAGGAGGCCGCCGAGGACGCCGACGATCAGCAGGCTCAGCAGCATCGCAATGGGCCAGTCCAGGTTGTAACCCTTGACGCCGGGGGCGCCCTGGGGGTCGTTGTTGAAGTGGTAGAAGACGTAGGCGGCGGTGGCCGCGAGTGCGCCGTGCGCGAAGTTGAAGACCCCGGAGGTCTTGTACGTCAGGACCAGGCCGAGCGCCGCGAGGGCGTAGACCGAGCCGTCGGCGATGCCGGGAACCAGATAGTTCAGGAACTGGGTCATGGGGTGCACACTCCACAGGGCTTGCGACCGGCGCGCTCGTGGTCTGCTCGCGACATCGGCTCCCAGCTTCGGCCGGCGGCCAGCGGGCAGTCCGCGCGGTGATAGTGGGTCAGACCCTCACCGCCGACCAGGACCACAGAACTCGCCGGGCCGGTGGCGAGCGCAGCGGCCGAGCGCATGGCCGGCACGACGCCGAGCACGGCGACCCGGCGTGCGCTCAGCGTGCGCCGTCCGATCACCAGCATGGAGATCCCGGCGGCGCAGGCCAGCACGGTGCCGATGATGGCGATGTTGATAGCCGGAACCTGGTCGTCGTAGACCGTCTCATCGTTGACGATCACGGTACCGACGACGAACAAAATGAGGCCGATCCCGGCCAGCACGGCGTAGAGGATGTACATCTGGGTCGTCCACGGCGACGTGGCGGACTGGGGCGCGGTAGTACCCCGAGAGCCCGAGGCTTTGCGCGTCGGACGACCCAGTTGCTGACTACGCGTGTTCACGCGAGGACGCCGCGTGCGCGAGGTCGACCTTCTCGGTGGACACTGCGGGAGCCTTGGCCGCGGTCCGCGAGTTGGCAGTCGGAGTGTCGTCCGCCCACCGCAGGATGCCGTCGGCGAGCGCATGTTCGATGCGGTCCAGCTTGCGCCACTCATCGCGCAGGTCGGCCGAGATCCACAAGGTGGCTCCCAGGCCCAGCATGAAGATGCCCCCGATACCGCCGGAGACGATGAAACGGGTCTGCTCGGCGAGAATCGTCGAGTCGTTGACTCCAACGAATCCCGAGATGAGGGCGATGACGCCGGCGATCGTGAGGACGATGGCGGCGACGCGGTCCCACTGATTTCTGAGGACTTTCAAGTCCATGACCACTCCGGGGCTAGCAAGGTGGGCTTGGTTTGCGTCGGGATGATTCTGCGGCGCAGGGTCCGTGCCCAACGACGTACGTGGACGGGGGTTACACGAGGTCGTGCGTCGAGCGGATGCGTAGCAGTAGCGAGCCTACGCATTCTCTGCGGCGATTCCACGGAGGAAGCCGGTGCACCAGCACCGGCGTCCTGCGCGGACCACTGGGGGCCGGCATCGAGATGACGACCCCCAGTGGCATCGCGGGGGTGGAGCTGTGATCAGGCTTTGTTCTGCGGGTCGCTCGGCGCCGTGGTCTTGGTGCAGGTCGGCTTCGAGATGACCGTCTTCCAGCCTGTGTTCGCGTCGTTGGAGACCGCAGCGAACAGGCAGTACGGAACCTTGGGGGTCCCGCCTTCCTGGAAGGTGAGCGGACCGGTCAGACCACCGAGCTCGGTGAACTTCTGGCCCTTGAACGAGTACAGCGTGTCCAGGAACTGCTGGGTGGTCGGGTTGGTCTCGGACAATCCCGCCGAGGCCGCGACCAGCAGCGCACCCGAACCCCAGCCGAGGCTGGCAGCGCCACCGGAGGTGAAGCCCGGGTTGAACTTCTTCACCGAGGCCTGGTAGTACTTCTCGGCCGGTGTCGAGTTACCCATCCACGGGAAGTGGTTCATCGGCACGTACGCGTCGCCGAGCCACTTGTTCCCGAGGAACTGCTTCTCGTTACCCACCGAGAGCGGGTAGGGCGTGATCTTCGGGAAGTACTGCACCTGCTCGCAGGAACGCGCGAGGCGGTTCTGCGAGGCAGCGTCGAAGGTCATCGCC
Source organism: Sporichthyaceae bacterium (assembly GCA_052388275.1). GTDB lineage: Bacteria > Actinomycetota > Actinomycetes > Sporichthyales > Sporichthyaceae > JBQTII01. The sequence goes on from JBQTII010000085.1 coordinate 9,852, forward strand.
AGCACCTCAACACCACTGCTCTTGAAGTCCAGGCACTGCTGGACATACGAGGGCGCGGTGATCGAGACCTGAATCGACTTCTTCACCGTCGCCCCGAACTGCGGCGCCAGCTCCTTGAACGCACGGTCGATCTGCTCGCAGGCGCGAGGCACCTCGATGCACCAGATGTTCCCGACGTTCTTCTTCTTGTGGTACTGGGTGGCACCCACGAGGTAGCCGTAGGAAATCGACTGCGGGCCACTGCCCTGCGGGAAGAACAACGTGTTGGTGAACCAGGTGTTGTTCGTCAGGTCCGCTCCGATGATCGGAATGCCGGCCTTCTTGATCGTCGGAACGATCGCGTCCACCGTCAGCACCTGAATGTTGCCCGTGAAGGCCAGAACCTTGTTGGTCGCGATCATGTTCTGAACCTTGGACACCGCGGTGGCCGGGTCACCCTGGTCATCGTCGATGAAGAACTTGATCTTGTGGCCATTCAGGCCACCACACGCGTTCTGCGACGCTACGAACGTCTCCAACGCCGGACGAACCGGGGAGAACAATTCCCCCAGCACACCCGAAAGCGTCGAGACGTTCCCGATGTTCACCTCCGAACCCGTCGCCGGCTTACACGTGCCACTACCACCGAAGATCGGGGCGGTGGCCACCAGCTTGGCGACCGGTGAGCTCGTATCGGCCGGGGTCGATGGAGCGCCGACATCTTCGCTCTCGGTCTCGGTGACGGGCTTGTTGCCCGGCTTGTCGCCAGGCTTGTCGCCAGGCTTGTCGCCCGGCTTCTCCGGGGCGACCTCGCCCTCGGTGCCCGTCTCAGCCTCGGGGGCAGCCTCGCCCTCGGTGCCGGTCGGGGTCTCGGGAGCGACCTCGCCCTCGGTCTCGGGAGCAGCGGCGCTCTCGTCGGCCGGCGCCTGGACGGCGTCGGTCGGATTCTGTGCGGTGACGTCTGATCCACCGCAGGCGCTGAAGACGACCATCGCGGCGACGGTGCCCGCGACGGCGGCCATCAGGCGCCGGTGCTTCGGATTGGTTGCCATAGGTTGATTGCCCTCTCAATGGGGCCTCGGTGTGGGGCCCAAACCAACTCTCCTCACCGAACGTGCGGCGACCTCGGAGCACACGGGAACCAGGGTCTGGTGAGGCATGTGACGCTAATCTCCGATAACAAGGGTGTCAACCTTTGGCGGGCATGTCCCAGTACGTTCCGGCCGCCACCGACCGCCTGTCGGGACCGCATCGGTGCAGGTTAGAGGCCTTTTCGTGATCCGCGGCCGGTGACTGTGCGGTGACCTTTAGATAACATTCAGGTCACGTGCTAGAATGTTAGTGCTCGATCACTCGGAGCGCTAGCCCGTGGCTCGACCGTGTTCCAGACCACAGTCGGCCATCGGCCACCTCCCCCGTCAGGGAGATCTGGAGTTCCCTTCATGGCAAGCCCGGCAGATGGTTCGCGAACCCCGCGCCAGCGTGAGCTGATGACCATCGCCGCACGCCTGTTCGCCCGCCACGGCTACCACGCCGTCGGCATCAACGACATCAGCGGCGAGCTCGGCCTGACCGGGCCGGCCTTCTACCGGCACTACCCCAGCAAGGAAGCGCTGCTCATCGCGGTACTCGACGACGCGATGACCTCTCATCTCGACGAGGTACTCGATGTCGGCCGCTCCATCAACGATCCGCTCGACGCGCTCGACGCCATCATCGAGAATCACGTCGCCTTCGTGTTCGAGCAGACCGCGAACATCCAAACCTGGCGCACCGAGTTCCGCAGCCTGCCGGAGGCCGACCGGCATCGCCTGCGTTACCTGCAGCGTCTCTACACCGAGGAATGGGTCCGCGTAGTGCGGACGCTGCGCAGCGATCTCGACGTCGAGCAGGTGCGGATCATGTGCCAGGGCGCGATCTCTCTCATCCAGTCCGCGAGTGAGTTTCACCACCGGCTTCCCCGCGAGGTCATCGGTCCGACCCTTGCCCGAATGGCCATGCATGCCCTGATCGGCACCCCGGCGGCGTCCCTGCCCACTCCGCGCACCGGCGCCGGCACGGACGGCTCCCGCCGATCGCCCTGAGCCGGCCCGTTTCGGTGGCCGCGCACGCTCACAGACGTCGCCATCGCACCCCTGCGACCATTGTCCAGCGGCCGGGTTAATACCTATAAACTCTGCCGCAACTCCCACGCGTGTCTCGTCCTTGGTGTGGGAACTGACTGTGCACTGGAGGCCTGCGCGTGCCCACGCTCCGCTCCGGCGTCGACATCAACGCCGATGATTTCGCTGCCAACAAGGCGCACAACCTCGGTCTGCTCAAACTGCTCGACGATCAGCTGGCCCTGACCCGAGCCGGCGGCGGCGCGGCCTACATGGCGCGGCACCGCGAGCGGGGGCGCCTGACGGTCCGCGAGCGGATCGATCTACTCGTCGATCCCGGTTCGGCCTTCCTGGAGCTCTCGCCCCTGGCGGCCTGGGGCACCGACTTCACCGTCGGCGCCAGCGTGGTCACCGGAATCGGCGTGATCCACGGCGTCGAGTGCATGTTCATCGCGAACGACGGCACCGTGAAGGGCGGCACCTCCAACCCCATCACCTGGAAGAAGATGCTGCGCGCGCTGGACATCTCGGCCAAGAACCGCTTGCCCGTGATGAACCTGGTGGAGTCCGGCGGCGCGCACCTGCCGAGCCAGGCCGATCTGTTCGTGCCGGCCGGCCAGCTCTTCCGGGACCTGACCAGGCTCTCGGCCGCCGGCATCCCCACCGTCGCGCTGGTCTTCGGCAACTCCACGGCCGGCGGTGCGTATGTGCCCGGCATGTGCGACTACAACGTGATGATCGACAAGCAGTCCAAAGTCTTCCTGGGGGGTCCTCCCCTGGTCAAGATGGCCACCGGCGAGGTCTCCACCGACGAGGAACTCGGCGGCGCGCGAATGCACTCCACCGTCTCCGGCCTCTCGGACTACCTGGCCACGGATGAGAAGGACGCGATCCGCCTCGGTCGCCAGATCGTCAAGAGCTGGACCTGGACCAAGCTGGGTCCGGCGCCCCGCGCCTACGCCGAGCCCCTCTACGACCCCGCCGACCTGCTCGGCATCGCCTCGGCAGACCTGCGCGTGCCGTTCAGCCCGCACGAGGTCGTCGCCCGGCTCCTCGACGGCTCGGTGTTCGAGGAGTACAAGCCCGACATCGGTACCTCGCTGATGACCGGCTGGGGCGCCATCCACGGTTACCCCGTCGGTGTGCTGGCCAACGTGCGCGGCGTGCTCTTCAGCGAAGAGGCGCAGAAGGCAACCGAGTTCATTCAGAAATCCAACCAGGCCAACACGCCGCTGATCTTCCTGCACAACACCACGGGCTACATCGTCGGCAAGAGCTTCGAGCAGGGCGGGATCATCAAGGACGGCTCCAAGATGATCAACGCCGTCGCGAACAGCGGCGTCCCGCACATCTCGGTGATCATGGGCGCCTCCTACGGCGCCGGCAACTACGGCATGTGCGGGCGCGCTTACGACCCACGCTTGTTGTTCGCCTGGCCCAACTCACGCACCGCGGTGATGGGCCCGGCGCAGCTCGCCGGGGTGCTCTCGATCGTTGCGCGCGATGCCGCTGCCGCCAGCGGCAAGGACTTCGACGAGGAGAAGGACCGCAAGCAGACGGCGGCGATCGCCGAGCAGATCGAGAAGGAGTCCTACTCCTTCTACATGAGCGGGAAGCTCTACGACGACGGGATCATCGACCCCGCCGACACCCGCACCGTGCTCGGTATTTCGCTGTCCGCCATCCACAACAACGTCGTCGAAGGCAGCAAAGGCTACGGCGTCTTCCGCATGTAACCGTCGGGGGCTTCGCCCCCCGACACCCCCCAAAAAATCGAAGAGCAAGACAGTCGGGGGCTTCGCCCCCCGACACCCCCCAAACAATCGAAGAACAAGAACGAAGAGCAAAGAATGAAGGCTTCCGGCCAAACAAGTTTGGCCGGTGGGGCTTCGCCCCAGGAGAGGACCGCGCTCGTTGCGAAAAATCTTGATCGCCAACCGGGGGGAGATTGCCCGACGGGTCATCCGAGCCGCCCGCGAGCTCGGAATCCGCACGGCCGTCGTGTACTCCGACGCCGACGCTGATGCGCTCTTCGTCGCCGAGGCCGATGAGGCTGTGCGGTTGGAGGGCACCGCGGCTGCCGACACCTACCTGGTCGCGAGCCTGATCCTGGAGGCCGCGCTCAAGGTCGGGGCGGACGCCGTGCACCCCGGCTACGGGTTCCTGTCGGAGAACGCCGACTTCGCCGAGGCGTGTGTGGAAGCGGGGCTGATCTTCATCGGCCCGCCGCCGGCCGCCATCCGCAGCATGGGCGACAAGGTCACCTCGAAGGAGATCATGGCCGCCAACGGCGTGCCGACCCTTCAGGGCGTCACGGTGCAGGACGGCGACACCGGCCAGGACCTGCAGGCCGCACTCGCGGGCATCGGCCTGCCGGCGATCGTGAAGGCCAGCGCCGGCGGCGGCGGGCGCGGCATGCGCATCGTCGAGTCTGCCGAGGAACTGCTGACCGCGGTCGAGTCCGCGCAGCGCGAGGCGAAGTCCGCGTTCGGCAACGGCACCGTCTTCATCGAGCGCTACATCGCGCCGTCGCGGCACATCGAGGTCCAGATCGTCGCCGATGACCACGGCCAGGTTGCTGCCCTCTTCGAGCGCGAGTGCTCGATCCAGCGTCGCCACCAAAAGGTCGTGGAGGAGGCGCCCTCCCCCGTTGTCAACCCCGAGTTGCGCGCCAAGTTCATTGACGCCGCGATCAAGGCCGCCCGTGCGGTGGATTACCGCGGGGCCGGCACCGTGGAGTTCATCGCGAGCAACGACGGGGACTTTGCCTTCCTGGAGATGAACACCCGACTGCAGGTCGAGCACCCGGTCACCGAGGCGATCACCGGCCTGGACCTGGTCGCGCTGCAGATCGCCGTCGCCAACGGTGAGCCGCTACCGGCCGAGGCGATGAACCCCACGATCACCGGGCACGCGATCGAGGTCCGGCTCTGCGCCGAGGACCCCGCGGCCGGGTACCTGCCGGTGTCGGGCACGTTTGATCTGTTCGAGGTTGGCGGGCCTGGTATTCGCGTCGACACCGGGGTGAGAAGCGGTTCCGAAGTCTCGCCCTATTACGACTCGATGGTCGCCAAGGTGATCGCACACGGGCGTACCCGCAGCGAGGCAGCCGGTCGCCTGGCCGACGCACTCTCCCGCGCCCGACTGCACGGCGTCACCACCAACCGGGACCTGCTGGTGCGCATCCTGCGCAGCGCGGAGTACCTGGCCGGGGACACCACCACCGACTTCCTGCAACGTGTCGGTGATCTGACGTCGCCGCTGACCGATACCGCCGCCCACCAACGGCACGCGGTGGTAGGGGCGATTGCGCTGGCCGCGCGCCGCGCTGCGGACCGCACGGTGCAACCGGGTCTGCCGATCGGATGGCGCAACAACCGCGCCACGTTGGCAGCCGTGGAGTTCAAGGGCGAGGGCGAAGAGATCACCGTCGCCTACGACCTGGCGCGCGCTACTCCCGTCATCGAGTTGGGCGGCAATCCGATCCTGGTCGACATCCACTCGGCCACCCCCGAGCTCGTGGACGCCACCATCGGCGGAATCCGTCGCCGGTACCAGGTCGCGCTGCTCGGGCCTGACGGCCTGGGCGGAGTCCTCGTCGACAGTGGCGACGGTTCCTCGGCGTTCGCGATCGTGGACCCGCTGCCGGCTCCCGGCTCCAGCGGTCCGGCCGGCGGTCTGACCGCCCCGATGCCCGGCGCCATCATCCGGATCATGGTCGAGGTGGGCCAAAGCGTCGAGGCCGGGACGCCCCTGCTGGTGATGGAGGCGATGAAGATGGAGCACACCATCCTCGCCCCGGCCGACGGAGTAGTCTGCGCGCTCAACGTGGCCGCGGGAACTCAGGTGGAGCGCGGCGCCGTTCTCGTGGAGTTGACCGAACCCGACGCGTAAGGGACCCCGCCATGAAGGAACTCGTCTTCCCCCGCACCCTGATCCCCACCTGGGCGCGGGCAGGCGACAACATCGCGGTGATCAACGCCGCGACCGGAGAGAGCACCACCTACGCCGAGCACGCGGATCGGGTCGGGCGGCTCTGTGCCGCGGTCGCGACCAAGCTCGGGGTGGACCCAGCGGACCGCGTGGCTGTGCTGTCGATGAACAGCCGCGAGTACCTAGAGCTGTGGCACGCCGGCCTGCTCGGTGCCTACGCGGTCAATCCGCTGAACCTGCGTTTCTCCCCGGAGGAACTGGTCTACGTCCTACGCGATGCCGGCTCGACCGTCGTCTTCGTCGACGGAACGTTCGCGCCCCTGGTGGAAAAGATCCGCGAAGCGGCCGGGATCAAGCATGTGATCCTGACCGGCGGCGAGGGCGCGGCAGACATGACCTACGCCGAACTGCTCGACGGAGTGCAGCCCGCGTACCCGGCCGAGCCGGAAGAGAACGACGTCTGCGTCGTGATGTACACCGGCGGCACGACCGGCAAACCCAAGGGTGTCGTGCTGGACCAGCGCGCCGAGGTGCTCAACCAGTACCACATCGCGATGAGCATCCCGTGGGAGCGCGGGGACACCTACATCATCTCCACCCCAATGTTCCACGGCGCGACGATGCTCGGCATCGTCGGAGCCGCGATGTTCGGAGTCCCGGTCGTCATCCAGCCGATGTTCGACCCGGCCGGTTTCATGGCCGCCTGCGAGACCTACCACTGCACGACCACCGTGTTGGTCCCCACGATGATCGGCATGATCGTCAACCACCCGGAGTTCGCTCCGGAGCGCATCTCCTCGATCAACCGGTTGCTCTACGGTGCCTCACCGATGCCCCGCGCACTGCTGGACAAGATCCTGGCGATGTTCCCCGACATGCGGATCATCCAGGGTTACGGCATGACCGAAGCGGCCACCGTGCTCACATTCTTCTACGACGAGGACCACCGCGAGGGCAGCCGCTTGGGCTCCTGCGGGCGCGCCCTGCCGGGGATCGAACTCAAGATCGTCGGCGAGGACGGCACAGTGCTGCCGACCGGGCAGGCCGGCGAGGTCTACGCCCGCGGCGGGAACTACATGCAGGGTTACCTCGGGCTCCCGGAGGAGACTGCCAAGGCTTTCCAAGACGGCTGGTACGCCAGCGGCGACGTCGGCTACCTCGACGAGGGTGGCTATCTGTTCCTCGTCGACCGAGCCAAGGACATGATCATCTCCGGCGGGGAGAACATCTACTCCGTCGAGGTGGAGAACGCGATCGCCTCGCACCCGGAGGTCCTGCAGGTCGCGGTCATCGGGATCCCGGACGAGACCTGGGGCGAGGCCGTGCACGCCATCTGCGTGACCAAGCCGGACTCGGGCGTGAGCGCGGCGGACATCATCGCCCACGCCCGGACCACGATCGGTGGCTACAAGGTGCCGCGCTCGGTGGACTTCCGCACCGATCCGCTCCCCCTGTCCGGCGCGATGAAGGTGCTGAAGAAGGATCTACGCGCACCCTTCTGGGCCGGCCGCGACCGCGGTATCGCCTGACACGCCCAACGAAGCTCAACCGTGGCCTGCGGAGCGGATGGGTTCGCGCAACGGGGCGGCGTCGCCTACCGGCCGCGGTGAGTCGTCGCGTCAGATCAGGTCGGCGGTGCGTGCCCAGTCGGCGCTGATGGCCCGCGCCAGCTCGGCGAGGACCTCGGTGGGGATCGCGGAGTCGACGGTGAGCGCAACCAGCGCCTGGCCACCCTTGGCCGTTCGGCCGACCTGCATGCCGGCGATGTTGATCCCTGCTTCGCCGAGGATTCGCCCGACGGTGCCAACGACACCGGGGCGGTCGGTGTAGCGCAGGAAGGCCAGGTGGTCGGCGATCTCGATGTCGATGTCGTAGGCGTCGACCTCGACCACCTTCTCCACCAGGTGCCGGGCGCCGGACAGAGTCCCCGAGACCGAGATGATCTCCCCGCTCGCCAGCGTCCCGCGCACGGTGATCAGGTTGCGGTAGTTGGGGCTGTCGGCGCTGGTGCTCAGGTGCACCTCAACGCCGCGTTCCTGTGCGAACAGCGGGGCGTTGACGTAGGAGACCGAGGACTCCTCGGCGATGTCGGTGAACACTCCCTTGAGCGTGGCGAGTTCGAGCACCTTGACGTCGTGGCGGGCGATCTCGACGCGGACCTCAACGTCGAGCCGGTCGGCGACCCCGCCGGCGAGCGCGGTGAAGATGCGGCCCAGCTTCTCGGCCAGCGGCAGGCCGGGGCGCACGTCCTCGGCGATGACACCTCCCTGGACGTTGACCGCGTCCGGCACCAGGTCACCGGCCAGCGCGAGGCGCACCGACTTGGCCACGGAAATCCCCGCCTTTTCCTGCGCCTCATCCGTGCTGGCGCCCAGATGCGGGGTCGCGACGACGTTGTCGAGCTCGAACATCGGAGAGTCGGTGCACGGCTCCTTGGCGTAGACATCCAGGCCGGCGCCGGCGACGCGGCCCTCCTTGAGCGCGGCGTAGAGCGCGGCCTCGTCGACGATCCCGCCGCGCGCCGCGTTGATGATGTGCACGCTCGGTTTAACGGTGCGCAGCGCCTCCTCCCCGATCAGGCCCGCGGTCTCCGGAGTCTTGGGCAGGTGCACGGTGATGAAGTCGGATTCGCGCAGCAGTTCCTCCAGGCCGACCAGACGCACCCCCAATTGCGCGGCTCGGGCCGCGGGAACGTAGGGGTCGTACGCGATCAGCGTGACCTCAAAGGCCGCCATGCGCGCAGCTACCAGTGCACCGATGCGGCCTAGGCCGACAACTCCGACGGTCTTGGACGCGACCTCGACCCCGGTGTATTTCGAACGCGCCCACTTGCCGCCTTTAAGCGCGGCGTGGGCCTGGGAGACGTTGCGGGCACTGGCCAGCAGCAGCGCCACGGCCAATTCGGCCGCGGAGGTGATGTTGGACTGCGGAGCGTTGACGACCATGACGCCCGCCTTGGTGGCCGCGGGCACGTCGACGTTGTCCAGCCCTACACCCGCGCGGGCGACGACCTTGAGTTTCTTGGCCGCGGCGAGCGCCTCGGCGTCGATCTGGGTCGCGGAGCGGATCAGCACGGCTTCCACGTCCGCGATCGCCGGCAGCAGTTCGGCGCGGTTGGCGCCGTCGCATTGGCGGATCTCGAAATCGGGGCCGAGGGCGTCGACGGTGGCGGGCGAGAGCTCTTCGGCGATCAGGACGACGGGCTTGGTCACGGGTGTTTCCTTAGGAAGGAAGGATCAGGGGAACACGACACTGTGACCCGGGTGCGCAGCCCAAGTGTAACCGCGTCGACACGCGGCCATGCACCCGCCGGACGGGTAATCCACGCCACCGGCGTACCCAACTTCTGTGTGTGTCCCGGGCCTTCACCAGCGCTCGAAAGCCCGGGCCACACACAGAAGTCGGGCAGATATCAGGCGGAGATCCAGCTCATCAGCGGACGCAGCTTGGCGCCGGTCTGCTCAATGGGGTGGTTGGCGCCGGCCTCGGCGTACTTCGTGTAGTTGGGCAGGCCGGCGTCGTACTCCTCCATCCACCGCTTGGCAAACGAGCCGTCCTGAATCTCGGCCAGGATGCGCTTCATCTCGGCCTTGGTCTCGTCGGTGACGATCCGCGGACCGGAGACGTAGTCGCCCCACTCGGCGGTCTCCGAAATCGACCAGCGCATCTTGGAGATGCCGCCCTCGTACATCAGGTCGACGATCAGCTTGGTCTCGTGCAGGCATTCGAAGTACGCGACCTCGGGCTGGTAACCCGCCTCGATCAGGGTCTCGAAGCCGGCCATGATCAGGTGGCTCAGGCCCCCGCACAGCACGACCTGCTCACCGAACAGGTCGGTCTCGGTCTCCTCGGTGAACGTGGTCTTGATGATGCCCGCGCGGGTGCCGCCGATGCCCTTGGCGTAGGACTTGACCAGGTCCCAGGCCTTGCCGGTCGCGTCCTGCTCGACGGCGATGATGCATGGCACGCCCTTGCCCTCGGTGAACTGACGGCGCACCAGATGGCCGGGGCCTTTCGGGGCGACCATGCAGACGTCGACGCCCGCAGGCGGGGCGATCAGGCCGAAGCGGATGTTGAGGCCGTGACCGAAGAAGATCGCGTCGCCTGCCTTGAGGTTCGCCTCGACGCTGTCCTTGTAGAGCGTGCGCTGCACCGGGTCCGGCGCCAGAATCATGATGACGTCGGCCTCGGCCGCGGCCTCGGCGGGAGTCACGACCCGCAGGCCCTCCTCCTCGGCCTTCGCGCGCGACTTCGAGCCCTCAGGCAGGCCGACGCGCACGTCCACCCCGGAGTCACGCAGCGACAGCGCGTGCGCGTGCCCCTGGCTGCCGTAGCCGAGCACCGCGACCTTGCGGCCCTGGATCACCGACAGGTCGGCGTCGTCGTCGTAGAACATCTCTGCTGCCACCTGGGAACTCCTTCAACAGTCGGGCTGGGGCGAAGCCCCACCGGACGGACAAAGTCCGCCCGGAACGTCTTGGGTCTTTGGCCCTTAGTCTTTCGCTCTTGCTGTTCGGGGGGTCGTCCGGGGGCAAAGCCCCCCGAAAATGCCCAGCGCAGCTCCACCCGCCGCAGCCATCGGTCGGTTATGGAACGGGGACCCCGGCCGCTCGCCACAAATCCCGACTGCACCAGCGACATGACCCCCAAGGGTTCGAGCATGCGCAGCAGGGCGTCAAGCT
>JBQTII010000086.1:0-25867 GCA_052388275.1 Sporichthyaceae bacterium
GCCTTCGCATGCGTGCGAAGGCCCGACACGCATACAGAAGTTGGGGACATCACCTCAGCCGGTGAGCCTCGGTCTTGGCCATCCCGCGCTCGACGGCATCGATCAGGTAGGGCCGCAGATCCTGCGCCGCGATGATGGTGTGCACCGCACCGACCGCCTGGGCGCGGCCGATGTCGTGGATCGCCTCGAACTCGGCGGCGACCTCGCCCTGCATCTGCGCCTTCACACTCGCCCGTAGGTCGGCAAGACCCACCCGGACCGGCGCGGCCTGCCCCCCGCGGGCCGCGGCCAGCGCCGCCGCCAGCTCCTGCACCCGCGGATCGGCCTCGGTGCGCCGGCGCACGTCGGCGGTGAACACCACCGCCGCAGCCGGCGCCCCGCCCAGGACGGAGGCGAACGAGCCCTGCACCGCGACGACCTCCATGTTGTCGTTCAGTGTGCCGGAGAAGACCACGAACGCCCCGCCGTGATAGCGCGAGATCAGACAGAACACGATCGGGCCGTCGAAGTTGACGATCGCGCGCCCGATCTCCGCCCCGTACTCCAGTTGGAGCTTGCGCAGCGATTCCGGTGAGCCGTCGAAGCCGGACAGATTGGCCAGCACCACCAGCGGCCGCACCCCGCAGGCCGCATTGATGGCGCGCGCGGTCTTCTTCGACGACGCGGGGAACAGCGTGCCGCCGGTCCACACGTCGGGACCGTCGCTGGGCAGCACCCCACGGCGCGGGACCGGCCGGGATTCGATGCCGATCACGGCGACGGGAATCCCGCCCAGGTGGGCGTCGTAAACCACTGAGGTATCCGCATCCGCCATGCCGGCCCAGCGCTCGAGGGCCGGGTGGTCGGCGTCGATGACCGCCTGCATGACGGTGCGGATGTCGAACGGTTTCTTGCGTTCGGGGTTGTGCTCCGCGGAGAAGATCTGACCCACCGTCGTGAACTCGCTGCCGGCGACAAGGTGCGGGTAGTCGCGCACATCACGGTCGAGCGGGTCGGCGGTCGGCGACCGGCGCGGGAACCGTTCCCCCGTAGCAACGTAGGCGTGCGCGTAATGGGCGAAGAGAATCTCGGTGGCCGCAGCGAGATTCGGCGCCCAGTACTGCGCCTGTCCGTTGGGGCCCATGACGCGGTCGTAACCGCCGATGCCGAAGTTGTCCTCGGCCGAGACCCCTCCGGAGTAGTCCAGGGACTGTTTGCCGGTCAGCACCATCGCCGAGTCCGGCGTCATCACCAGGATGCCCTTGGTGTGCATGAGCATGGTGGCCTCGGCGTTCCAGTACGGCTGGGCGCCCACGTTGATGCCGGCCACCACGATGTTGATCTCCCCGCCGGCCTGGGTGAACTCCACGATGCGGCGCAGCGTGCGCGCGATCGCGTCCATGTTCTCCACCCCGGATTCCATGGAGATGCGCGCGCCAGAGGACAGCGCGAACCACTCCAGGGGCAGCCCCTCCTGCTGCGCCAGGTCGAGCGCCGCACTGATCCGCGAGCACTCGGCGGCCCCGAGCGAACCGAGGGACTTGGTCGGGTCGCCCATCAGCACCACCCGGGACATCCCTTCGGGGTGACGCGGCGTCGAGGAGGTCACCAGGGCGACCACGATGCCCGCGCTGTTGCGCCCCGGTTCGCGGTCGACGGGGACCAGCACACCGTCCTGTGCCCCATCATCGAAGTCGAGTTCGAAGAACGAGCCGGCCTTGCCGATCAGCAGGCCGATCAGTTCGTACGGGTACAGGGTTCCGCGGGCGGCCGCGGCCCGCACCTTCTGCGCGTACTCGTCCAACGGCGGCAGTTCCTCGTTGGGGCGTTCGGTGATGGCGATCTGCACCCCGACCCCGCGGGCGTAGCTCATCCGCACCGCGGTCTCGGCGTCCGCACTGCGCTCGTAAGGCCGCTCCCCACCCGGGGTCGGCTCGACGAAGCGGCCGACGATCTCGACCTCCTCCAGGCCCACCCCGGCCGTCATCGGCACCAGCGCACGCACCAGCGTTTCGAGTTCGGCCAGCGGCACCTTGGCGATCGGGGAGATCGCGAGCACGATCCGGTTCTCCTCGCGGCGGCGCAGTCCGGGCCGGCTCGCGCGGACCCCACGAATACCCTCGACACAGCCGCGCAGCACCCGCTCCAGCGTGGGCACGGCGAGGACCCGCCCGCCGCCGTCACGCAGCGGGTGCACGTCACGGATCTCGGCCAGGGCGATGATGCGCTCGTCGTCGGGATTCGACCGCCCGACGGCGCTGTACAGGTAGATCCCGTCATCGGCGGGCAGGCGGGTCAGCTCGAAATTCGCCAGCCGCTTGACCCCGAGGCGCTGGGCGACGAGCGGGTGCAGCCCGCGGATGACCCGGTCCTCCACCAGCGCCGCGCCGCCCGCGTCATCGGGGATCGGACGGAACGTCAGATAAAAGGTGCGGGCGGTCAGGCCACCGGCGATCCCGACGCTTACCCGGCGCAGCGTGTCCGGCAGCGGCAGATCCGCCAGCGCCTCCCGCAATGCGCTCGACACGGCGTCCGGGTCGGCGGGCAACTGCGGCCAGGACAGGAAGATGTCCACGACGAGGGAGTCCGGTGCGGCGCCGCTGCCCTGATCGCGAACCACCTCGGCGACCCCGCTCGCCACCTGCGCCAGCTCGGCGAACTCTCCGACCGTGGCGAGCAGGCTCAGGCGTTCACCGGCGAGGTCGAAGGCCGCGGTGAAGAACTCCCGGCCGTCGCGTGCGAAAAGTGCGACGTCCTCCAGCGCCCGGCTTCGGTAGTACCGGCGGGTCTGTACCTCCAGCAGCGGGCCCAGGGCTTGCGCCCCGGTGGCCAGGTATTCACTGAGCAGCCCGATGATCGTCTCTGGGCTGACCACCAGCGCCTCGATCCGCTCCGCGCGGTCCCCGGCGGAGGGGTTGGCCACCAGGTAGGCGATCTGCTCGCGGATCGAGGCGAGCGCCTGCTCGCGGGCAGCAAGGACCAACGGCTGCTCGAAGACCCGAAAGCGCACGCTGCGACCCAGGTCGCCGAGCAGCGGATAACGAATCTGAGTTGCCGTCACCAAACGCTCCAGGACCTCGCCCAGCTCGTCGGGCGCGATCACACCGGCCCCGTCCGGGTCCAACCAACGCTCCAGCAACGCGGTGATGACCGGGGTCTGGGCGTCACCGCGGGCCAGGGCCAGATAGACCCGGTACACCGCGTCCGCCAGCTCCTCGGTCGGCTCCAGGTCGGTGACGCCGTAGTGCGCGAGCGCGCGGGCCAATCGCGAGCGGAACGAGGTGGGCAGGCCCTCCTTCTCCACGTCCAGACTGCGCAGGTAGGTGTGCAGGTGCTCGCGCGGGCTGTGCACCCGCAGGTCGGCCTTCTCCTCATCCGCCGAGGGGCGATTGCGGGAGAGCTCGCACAGGTCGGCGAAGGTCCGCAGCACGCCCAACTCGGCGGCCACCAGGCGGGCGTCGTCAGCCGACAGGGCCTTGCGCAGTCGCGAGTACTCACTCACCAGGGCGCGACCTTCCGCGGCCGTGATGTCGTACCCGGTGACCAGGGCGCGCAGGGCCGCGAGGATCTCCAGCGCGCGCTCGCGCGGGTCGCCTGCATTGCCGGTGGCACCGACCGTTTCGGCGCGCGGCGCGAAGACGACGCGCACCGCATCGGCGACGGAATCGTCGGCACCCTCCGGGTCCAGGCGCAGCAGCGGGGCACCGGCGGCGACATTGGTGTTCGCCGCGGCGTACACCTCACGGACCCGGCCCGCGAACGGCGCGGCGATCGGGGTCTCCATCTTCATCGCCTCGAGCACCGCGATGCACGCGCCGGCCTCGACGCTCTGCCCGGCACCGACGGAGATCGACACGACGACGGCCGGCGCCGGTGCGCGCACGATGCCACCGGAGTCCCGGCCCACCCGATGAGTGACGCCGTCGACCTCGACCAGGTGATCCGCGGGCCCGGCCGCGAGCACCACCTTGTGAGTGCGTCCTGCCGCCGTGAGGCGGGATTCGAACCCGGAGAGCCTGCGCTGGGTGATCTCGACGCCGATCCCGTCGATCATCACCCGATAGCGCGAGGGCGCCAGCGCGGTGACCGTCATCTGGTAGGCGGCCCCGGCGTAGCGGACCTCGACGTCGCGCCCGATCGCGTGGTCGGTCTGCGGACGTCCACCCGCGGCGGCGGCCAGGAACTGCGCGCGTTCGGTGGCCTCCTCGGCGTCGTAACGGTCGATCCCCACCGCGTAGAGCGCGATGTCGGCGCCGGGGGCGATCCCGGGGGGGTCGGCGCAGAGGCGGTCCAGCCACGCGGTGTCGGCGCTGCCATCGAGAAACTCCTCGCGGGCGAGCAGGTCCAGCACGAAGGACTTGTTGGTCGTTCCGCCCTCGATGACGACGGTGGTGTCGCGCAGCGCCCGCGAGAGCCGGGCGATGGCCTCCCCGCGGTCCCGGCCGCAGGCGATGATCTTGGCGACCATTGAGTCGAACTCCGGCGCGATCTCGTCCCCGGCACCGATCCCGGAATCGACGCGGATCCCGGGACCGGCCGGGAACTCCAGCAACTGCACCCGCCCGGGGGCGGGGGCGAAGCCGTTGTCCGGGTCCTCGGCGTTGAGGCGGATCTCGATCGCGTGCGCGGACTCCGGCGGGCACTGGCCCGGCAACGGCTCGCCCGCGGCGACCCGGATCTGCAACTTGACCAGGTCGATGCCCGTCGCCGCCTCGGTGATCGGGTGTTCGACCTGCAGCCGGGTGTTGACCTCCAGGAAGGCGAATGCCTTGGACGCCGGGTCATAGAGGTACTCCACGGTCCCGGCGCCCCGGTAGCCGACCTCACGGACCAGCTCCATCGACACCTGACGCAGGTGCAGCGACTGATCCGGGGTCAGAACCGGGGAGGCGGACTCTTCGATGATCTTCTGGTTGCGCCGCTGGATCGAACAGTCGCGTACCCCCGGCGCCCAGACGTTGCCGTGGGCGTCGGCAATGATCTGGACCTCGACGTGGCGCCCGCCGGTGACCAGCGCTTCGAGGAAAACCCCGTCGTCGCCGAAGTACCGGGCCGCATCCGCCCGGGTGCCCGCCAGCGCGGGCCCGAGTTCGTCGGCGGTGAACACCTTGCGGATGCCGCGCCCGCCGCCCCCGGCCTTGGCCTTGATGATCAGCGGGTAGCCGATGTGTGCGGCGTGCTCGGTGGCCTCGGAGATCGTGGTGACCCCCTGGGCACCGCTCCACGGCGCCACCGGAACACCGACGCGCTCGGCAACGAGCTTGGCCTCGATCTTGTCCCCGAGCAGGCGCATCGCAGACGCGGGCGGTCCGATGAACGTGATGCCCAGGCCATCGCACAACTCCACGAAGGCCGGGTGCTCGGACACGAAGCCCCAGCCGACCCACACGGCGTCGGCGCCGCCGGCCCGCAGCGCACGCTCCAGTTCGGCGTAGTCCAGGTAGGGCGAGCTGGCCGTGGTGGAGGGGCGCAGCAGGACCGCCACATCGGCCTGGCGGACGAACATCGCCCCGGACTCGCCCGCGGTGTGCAGCGCGATGGTGCGAATCGTCGAGCCGGCTTCGATGTTGAGCTCCCGGACCGCACGGATCAGGCGGACGGCCGCCTCACCCCGGTTGATCACGGCGATTCGCTCGAACACCGGCGTCCTCTCCGTCGCACACCTGTGGAACCCGCGCACCTGCCCGGCCCCGCCATCTCCCTGAACCCTACGACCCGCCGCCGGTGCTCCGCGCCTGGCCACGGGGCAGCACAATCGAGGCGTTCCCCACCTCAGGAAGGGTTGTTGTGCGCACCCTGTTCGTGATCGGCATCGGGGCCGGTGACCCTGATCACCTCACGCTGGCGGCCGTTGCCGCGCTGAGCAGGCTCGACGTCGTCTTCGTCCTGGACAAAGGCGCGGCCTGCGCTGAGCTGGTCGCGCTGCGCGAGCAGATGTGTGCCGAACACATCCAGCGCCCCTACCGCGTGGTGAGCGCGACCGACCCGTCGCGAAATCGGGCTCTGGACAACGCGGGGACGGAGTACACCGGGGCCGTCACCGACTGGTATGACGCGCGGGCCGACGTCTTATCATCGCTGTTCACCGAGTCCTGGGGGCCGGGCGAGACCGGCGGAATCCTGGTCTGGGGTGACCCGGCGCTCTACGACTCGACGCTGCGGGTGTTGGAGCGGGTGCTCGCCCGCGGGGCGGTGTCCTTCGAGATCTCGGTGATCCCCGGCATCACCTCCATCCAGGCGCTGGCCGCCCGACACCGGGTGACCTTGACGGGCCTGGGTGCTCCGGTGCACATCACCACCGGGCGGCGCCTCACCTGCGGGATGCCCGCCGAGTTGGACGACGTCTGGGTGATGCTGGACGGTAAGGAGGCCTTTGCCGAGCTGACCGACGAGGACCTGGACATCTACTGGGGGGCTTACGTGGGGATGCCCGACGAGCTGACGGTCCGCGGAGATCTGCAGGAGCGCAAGGCCGAGATCCTGGCCCTGCGGCGGGCGGCCCGGGCGCGCAGGGGCTGGATCATGGACAGCTACCTCCTGCGCCGTCGGCGCACTTCCTAGCCTGTCACCGCTCCCGCTTCGTCGACCGAGCGCTCGGGCAGAGGGCTCCCGCTTCGCTTTTCGCGTGTCCTTCGGCCACGCGGGTCGCTTTGATGCCCTCGCGTCTCGGTCGCCTTCGCGGGATCGGCGACGCCGGGTGCACCTGGGAGCAGTCGTCCGCAGGGGCGGGAAGGGCCGGGGTCTGGGCGTGGCGCTCGTCGGTTGGTGACCAACGTGGTGAGCGCTGGGCATGGCCGGGGCGCACAACCCGTCACTTTGGCACCAACGTTGATCTCGGACCAACCTCGGGCCGGAGCGCAACGGGTGCAGCCGCGGACCTGTGGGCTCCGCGCAATAGATTGCGGGGATGTCCGAACGGGTCAGGAGGGTCTCGCACGTGCTGTCGCTGGAGGATCCCGCAGTGCTGGAATTCTGGCGCGAGCGGCACCTGTGCACGTTGGCGACCCTGCGGGCCGATGGACGTCCGCACGTGGTGCCCGTGGGGGCGACCTTGGACCCGGAACACGGGCTGGCGCGGGTGATCGCGTCGCGATCCTCACTCAAGATCCGGCATGTCGCGGCGGCGGGGGCGGCGGGGGCGGCGGTGGCGATCTGCCAGGTGGACGGGCGGCGCTGGGCCACTATCGAGGGCACGGCGACCGCCGCGGAGGATCGGGAATCCGTCGCCGAGGCTGAGCGGCGCTACGCGCTGCGCTATCGGGCGCCGCGGGAGAACCCGGAGCGGGTGGTGCTGCTGGTGCGCATTGACCGGATGCTGGGGAACATATGAGCCCCCCTCGTAGGGGATGTCATCCCTGGGCTCGGCGCGAATCGGGCATTTCGCCCGCAAACACGACCGCAACGGCTGACATGCACCGCCCGCCGGCCCGCAAGCAGGGCTCCGGCCCGTGAGCAGCGATCGGTCAATCACTGTCGTCGGCATCGGGGCGGACGGGTGGGCGGGGCTGGCGCCGACGTCGCAGGCGGCCCTGCGCGGGGCCGATGTCGTGATCGGTGGGAAGCGGGCGCTGGACTACCTACCCGAGGAAGTGGCGGGGGCGCGCGTCGGGTGGCCCTCGCCGTTGGTCGCCGCGTTGCCGGCGTTGCTGGCCGAGCACGCCGGGCGCAGCGTGTGCGTGCTGGCCAGCGGTGACCCGATGTTCTACGGGATCGGATCGACGCTGCTACGCGAACTGCCCGCGATGCGGGTGCGGGTGCTGCCGCACCTGTCCTGCGTGAGCCTCGCCTGTGCGCGCCTGGGGTGGGCGGTGGAGGACGTCGAGGTGCTCAGCGCCGTCGGCCGGCCGCTGGCGGCAGTACGCGCCGCCTTGGCTCCGGGACGTCGCCTGTTGGTGCTGTCCGCAGATGCCCAGACCCCGCGCGCCCTCGCCGAGCTGGTGGCGGGCGCCGGCTACGGGCCCACCCGCCTCGCGGTGCTCTCGCAGCTGGGGGGCCCCGACGAGCACGCGCTCACCGGTACGGCGGCCGGCTGGGACGCCCGCGCCACAGACGCCCTCAACGTGGTCGCCCTCGCGTGCGAGGCGGCGCCGGGCACGGTCGTGCTCGGCCGCTCGCCTGGGCTGCCGGATGAGGCCTACGAGCACGACGGGCAGCTGACCAAGCGTGAGGTCCGCGCGGTGACGCTGGCCCGCCTGTGCCCGCTGCCGGGACAGCTGCTCTGGGACGTCGGCGCCGGGGCGGGGAGCGTCGGGATCGAGTGGATGCGGGCCGCGCGCGGGGCCCGGACGGTGGCGATCGAGCAGCACCCCGAGCGGGCCGCGCGGATCGCGGCGAACGCGGCCGCGCTCGGGGTACCGGACCTGCGGGTGATCGCGGCCTCGGCGCCCGCGGCGCTGGCCGGCCTGGAACGCCCGGACGCGATCTTCGTTGGCGGCGGGGCGAGCGAGCCGGGGGTGCTCGACGCCTGCATCAGCGCGTTGACGCAGGGCGCGCGCCTCGTCGTCAACGCGGTGACCCTGCAGACCGAGGCGCTGGTGGTCGCGCGGGCCGCCGAGCACGGCGGAGACCTGGTGCGCCTGGAGGTCAGCCGTGCGGTTCGGGTCGGTGCGTTCACTGCCTGGCGTCCACAGCTGCCCGTGACGCAGTGGACGCTGACCCGGTGACCGCCCCATCTTCTGCGTGCGTGTCGGGCCTTCGCGCCCCCCGCAAGGCCCGGGACACACTCAGAAGTTGGGGGCCACCGGGAGGTTGGGGGCCACCGGGGTGAAGGTGCACTTCATCGGGGCAGGACCAGGCGCCCCCGATCTGCTGACGCTGCGCGGCCGAGACCTGATCGCCGCGTCGCCGGTGTGCCTTTACGCCGGCAGCCTGGTGCCGGCAGAGATCCTGGCCTGGTGCCCGCCCGGGGCCCGCCTGCTCGACACCGCGGGGATGGATCTGGACCACATCATCGCCGCGTGTGTGGACGCCCAGCGCGACGGGCACGACGTGGCCCGTCTGCACTCCGGGGACCCGTCGCTGTACTCGGCGATGGCCGAGCAGATGCGACGCCTCGACGCCGCCGGCATCGACTACGACGTCACCCCCGGCGTACCGGCCTACGCCGCCGCCGCAGCGACGCTGCGCCGTGAGCTGACGGTGCCCGGTGTCGGCCAGTCGGTGCTGCTGACCCGGATCTCAGCGCAGTCCACCCCGATGCCGGCCGGGGAAGATCTGGCGACGCTGGCGCGCTCACGGATCACCCTCGTGCTGCATCTCGCGGTGCAACGCATCGAGGCGGTGGTGGCGGAGCTGCTCGGGCACTACGGCGCGTCCACGGCAGTTGCCGTCATCGCGCAGGCGAGCCGGGCCCAGGAGGTGATCCTGCGCGGTGACCTGGCCGATATCGCCGACCAGGTGCGCGCGGCCGGGATCTCCCGGACCGCGGTGATCATCGTCGGCGACGTTCTGACGGCGGATCAGTTCTCCGATTCCCACCTGTACTCCGCCGCCCGGTGCCGGGACGCATGAGTTCCCCGCCGCCTGAGAGCCCCCTCCTGCTGCTGCTCGGCGGCACGGGCGAGGCCCGGGCGCTGGCCGCGATGCTCGTCGAGCAGCAGCGCTGGCGGGTGCTCAGTTCGCTCGCCGGCCGGGTCAACAATCCAGTCCTGCCGGCCGGTGAGGTGCGAATCGGGGGGTTCGGCGGATCGGCTGCCCTGGCGCGCTGGCTGCGCGCGAACCAGGTGCGCGCCGTCGTGGACGCCACCCACCCGTTCGCGGCCCGGATCTCCGCCTCCGCGCTCGGCGCCGCCGCCGCGCTCCCACTCCCCCTGCTGGTCCTGCGCAGACCACCATGGATCGCGGGCCCGCAGGATTGCTGGCACCGGGTGCCGGACAGCGCCGCCGCCGCCGCGGCAGCCGCGGCCCGCCCCGGACCGGTCCTGCTGACCACCGGCCGCGGCGGGCTGGGGGCGTTCGCACACCTCACCCAGCCCGTCGTGATCCGCACCGTCGACCCACCGGACTGTCCGCTGCCGCCCGACCATGTGCTGGTGCCCGGCCGGGGCCCCTACACCGTTGCCGGGGAGAGCGAGCTGATGCGCGAGCACGGGATCCGGACCCTGATCACCAAGGACAGCGGCGGCGCGATGACCGCGGCGAAGCTCACCGCGGCACGCGAACTCGGGGTCGGCGTGGTGATGATCTCCCGGCCCCCGTATCCCGGCGGCGGCGACGTGGCGACCCTCGCGACGCCCGCGGCGGCACTGGCCTGGCTCGACGCGCTGGCCTGAGTCAGGACGCGGCGTCGGCCTTCTTCGACCTCGACCTGGCCTTCGGCTTCGACTTCGGAGACGGTAACGGCGGGTGCGCGGCAGCGAGATACTGGGCGAACGTCAGGTTGCCGACGGCCCGCTCCGGTGTGGTCAGGTGCAGGCCCGCCCGGTGAGCCTGGTGCAGCTTGCCCGCCATCTTGATCGCGACGATGCGCCGGCGCCGGCCGGTCGCGGCGAGCCACGTCATCGCCAGCTCCACCGCGGTGGCGACCTCGGGGCCCCCGAGGTCGGGCAGCAGGTGTGCCTGCATCGGGGAACACATGTCCGCCAACCGCGCCGCAGCCTCATCGGCCGCCACCGGCTGGAAGCGTTCCCCCGACCCAACGATTACCGGCACCCCCCGGACGCGGCGGCGCATCCCCGCCTGCACCGACTCGTGGAAGTGGGTCATGCGCAAGACCGTCCACGGTAATTCCCCGGCCTCCAGCAGCCGTTCGACCGCCCGCTTGTCGCGGTAGTACGGGTGCTCGATCCGGTCGGCGCCCACCACCGAGGGGTAGACGATGTGCGGTTTGGCAGCCCGGGTGGCGGCGATCTGCAGGTGCGCGGCGGCCTCCACCTCCCCGCGGGGCACCGTCGCGCAGTGCACCACGACCCCGACCCCGTCCAACGCGGCACCCAGGCCGGCGCCCGTGGCCAGGTCCCCGACGAACCAGTCGGGCCAGTCGGGAAGCTTCGGGGTGCCCGGCTCTACACCGGGGCGATCGCGGCGGCTCAGCACCCGCACGTCCCGGCCGGCCGTGATCAGCGTCCGGACGAGCTTGCGCCCCAGGATGCTGTTACCCCCGGTCACCAGAACGGACTCGCTCATCGAGTCGGTCAGCTCCCCTCAGCTCCAGCCTGGATGATCACCATACGAGAAGCGCGCCCCCGCTCGGATTTCGGCACGCGGCAGAACTGACGGTGAGGCAGGCAACTGCCGGCGAGCTCACCGCTCGAGCGCCGGATCGGTGTCGGGGCGCGGGTACCAGCGGGGGGTGAAGACCATCCGGGTCCCGTCGCCGCGTTCGATGATCCGGGTCCTCGAAGAGCCGACGATCAGCAGGCAGCGCATGTCGACGGTGTCCGGGTCCAGCTCCCCCAGCGTGGTGATACGCAGGTGCTCGGCGGCGCCGCCGACATCGCGGCCGAGCACCACCGGGGTGCCCGGTTCTCGATGGTCCAGCAAGAGCTCGCGGGCCCGGCCCAGCTGCCAGGGACGTGCCTTGGACTTAGGGTTGTAGATCGCGAGCACGAGGTCCGCGGCGGCGATCGCGGCGAGCCGGGCCTCGATGACCTCCCACCCCTTGAGCCGGTCCGAGAGGGAGAGTACGCAGAAATCGTGCCCGAGGGGGGCGCCGGCCCGGCTCGCCACAGCGCCGGCCGCCGTCAGCCCGGGCACCACGCGCAGCGGGACATCCTTATACCGCTCATCCGCGGCGACCTCCAGGACCGCGGCGGCCATCGCGAAGACCCCGGGGTCTCCGGAGGACACCACCGCGACCCGGCGACCGCGGCGGGCGAGGTCCAGGGCGAACTCGGCGCGCTCGGACTCCACCTGGTTGTCCGAGGCATGCCGGCGCTGACGGGGGTTGGGCGCCACGCGCTCCAGGTACGGCCCGTAGCCGACGAGGTCCTGCGCGGCGGCCAGGGCGGCCTGGGCCTGCGGGGTCAGCCACTCCCGACCGGCGGGCCCCAGGCCGATCACCGTCACCTCACCGCGCGGACCCCTCGTAGCGTCCGACGAATAGCGTCCGATGGGGCGCAGTTCGTCGGACGTCCGTGGGTGGGACGGCCGTGGGTGGGTAAGGGCGAGCTGCGTGCGGGTGGCCTCGTGCACGCGGCTGGGCAGGACCGCGACCGCGAAATAGGGCACCGTCGCGGCCTCGACCTCGGCGAGGCGGGCGATGCGCTGACGCTCGGTGGTGGCCCGCTCGACGTACCAGGCCTCCTCGAGCCGGCCCGCGGCCGCGAGTGCGTCGCGGACCCCGGGGAAGGTCCGGCCCAACTTCATGATGACGGCGGAATCCGCAGCCGCGAGCTTGGCGCTCAACACGTCAGGTGAGAGCGTGCCAGGCAGCACCGAGAGGGTTTCCTCGCGCTCGACCAGCGGCATCCCCAGCACCGCGGCGGCGCCCGCGATCGAGGTGACACCAGGGACGACCTCGACCTCGTAGCGATCGGCCAGGCGCTTGTGCATGTGCATGTAGGACCCGTAGAAGAACGGATCCCCCTCGCAGAGCACGACGACGTCGCGGCCGGCGTCCAGGTGCGCGGCCAACCGGAGGGCCGCCTCGTCGTAGAAGTCCTCCAGCGCACCGCGGTACCCGCCCGGGTGATCGGTGGTCTCCACCGTCACCGGGTAGACCAGCGGTTCCTCAATCTGAGGGAGCTTCAGATACGGCCGGGCGATGGAGAGTGCGACGCTGTTCCCGTGCCGGGCGCTGTGGTAGGCGATGACGTCGGCGCCGGCGATCAGGCGCGCGGCCTTGACGGTGACCAGCTCCGGATCCCCCGGTCCGAGACCGACGCCGTACAACCTTCCGAGCGCTGGGGCGGCCGTCATTCGATCTCATTCGCGATTGCGTTGACGGCGGCGACGGCCATCGCCGAACCGCCGCGACGACCGCGCACGATCAGGTACTCCAACCCCAGCGGGCTCGCGGCGAGGGCATCCTTTGACTCGGCTGCACCGATGAACCCGACCGGCAGGCCCAGGACAGCGGCCGGGCGCGGGGCGCCCGCGGCGAGGAGTTCGAGCAGGTGAAACAGGGCCGTGGGCGCGTTGCCGATCGCGACGACGGCGCCGCCCAGGCGCGCCCCCCAGCGGTCCAGCGCCGCCGCCGAGCGGGTGTTGCCGATCTCGCGGGCGAGCCCGGGCACCTCCGGTTCGCCCAGCGTGCAGATGATCTCGTTGCCGGCCGGCAGCCGCGATCCGGTGATGCCGGAGGCCACCATCTGGGCATCGCACAGGATCGGTGCACCGGCGAGCAGCGCCGCGCGCGCTGCCGAGACGACGCCCGGGGAGTAGTCCAGATCCTCGACCAGGTCGACCATGCCGCAGGCGTGGATCATCCGCACGGCGACCCGCGCGACGTCGATCGGAAGCCCCGTCAGATTCGTCTCGGCCCGGATGGTCGCGAACGAGCGGCGGTAGATCTCGGCCCCGTCGCGGACGTAGTCCAACTCGGTAGCGCCCCTCATGCGGGTGCTCCGTTCTGAGGTGGATCGAGACCGGGAAGGACAAGGCTGCGCCAGGGGGTGACGCGCAGACCGTGCAGCGGTGAGGCCTGGGCGGCCAGGGCCTGCGCGCGGTGCGCCGTCAGCGTCCCGTCTGCGGTACCGACCACCAACGCGACCTGACCGTCATCCTGGCGGTACACCCCGGGTTCGGCGGGCCGCCCTCGGCGCGCCGCGGCCGGCACCGGCTCGCCTACGTCGGCAAGCTCGGCGCGCACGGCCGTAGCCACCCGCTCGGGGCCCTGTTCGAGCTCGGACAACCGCCACGCCGGGGAACAATGCCGCCCGCGTTCGGCCAGGAAGGCACGTGCTGCGGCCAACGCTGCCGCCGCGGCACTCGCGGCACTGACCGGCAACCCCCAGCCGGCACCACCCAGCACCATCAGGTACCCGCGGCCGCCGCCAAGGACGACATCGTTGATGGCCGAGACTGTTTCGCAGGTGGGGTCGATCGCGAGGAGGGCGACGTCCGAGGGCGGGTCAAGGACGTCGCGCGAACCATCGTCGACGGCGAACAGGAATCGACCGGGCAGACCGGCCAGGACCGCCTCGTCGCACAAGCGCTCATCGAGCTGCGCGACCAGGGAACTGACGTCCGTACGGGAAGGCCTATCGACGAGGGCGAGCCCGGTCAGTGGGGAGGCCATGATGTTGCGGACCCGGTCGTGGCTCTCGCTCGGCAGCAGGTCCGCCTCCCGCAGTCGCCGCGCCAACGCCCGCTCACCGGCCGGGACCAGTCCGCGGACCTGGATGTTGGCCCGCGCCGTCAGCTCCAATACCCCGCTGCCCAGTTCGCCCGCGGCAGTCGCGAGGACGCCCAGTTGTTCCCCACTCAGCCGACCCCCGGGAAGGCGCACGCGGGCCAGACCCCCGTCCACGGCGGACCACACCGTATGCACCCCCGGACAGGCGTCCGGGCCCAGACGTCGAACCTCGGCGGAGGGGGCGGACACGCCTCGATCGTAGGCGGGCGGGATCGGGTCCCGGTCCGATCCCACCCGCACAGCGATGAGCACGGCTACTTCGGAGCCTTGAAGCCGTGCAGGGTGATCGTCCCGGTGACCCTGGAGAGGGTGATCGGGGCCGTCACACAATCGCCCTTGACGGGTAGCAGGGTGAACTTGCCCTCGAAGAAATCGCCCTCGACGGTGCCGGTGATCGGGGAATCGCTCTTGATCGCCCCGTAGACGAAGGTGAAGGCCGAGCGCAGCTCCACTTTCCCGGCCGACGTCGGGAACACGATCTGGAAATCCCCCCAGCCTTCTCCGCCGGTGGCGCAGCTGTCCGGGTCCTCGGTGCCGAACCGGCCCGAGGAGCGGTACACCCCGGGCCCGGTGACGGTCTGCCCCTTGACCTTGCCATCGCAGATGACGGTGCCGCCGCGCTTGGAGTAGTAGCTGGCCGCGCCTGGCTCGATCCCGATCCCGGGCAGGACGGCGAGCCGCGCATCGACCTTGCAGGTGGTGGCCTTGGCCGGGGCGGCCTCGTGGGCGAGGGCGGTGGGCACCCCAGCGAGGGCAATCGTGGCCGCGGCGGCCACCGAGTACGTCAATGTGGCTTTTCGAGTGGGAATGCTCATGGGGACCTCGACTCCTGGTGCAGCGCGCCGGTGCGCGACCGCGGGGTAGCCAGCCTGATGTCCCCGCGAGGAGAGAACATCAACCGATGGATTGACCTCGCGGTGGATCAGCGACGTTGGGCAACCTGCGCGGCGAGTTCGGTGCGGGTGCTCACGCCGAGTTTGCGGAAGATCCGATTCAGGTGCGTCTTCACCGTGGCCGCGGAAATGAACAGCGCGGCGGCGATCTCGGCGTTGCGCAGGCCGCGGGAGGCCAGCTCGGCCACGCCGAGTTCCGCCGGGGTCAGGGACTCCCAGCCGAGCTCGGGCCGGTGACGTTCGCCTCGCCCCCGGCCCGCGTACGCGATAGCGGCTGCCAGGTCCATGCTCGCGCCCTGCGCCCAGGCCGCGGCGAACCCCGCAGGCCCCAGCTGCGCCTCGGCACCCAGTCGCGCCGCAGCGTGTACCTCGCTCTCGTTGCTCGTAAACACCAGACCGATCGCCGCACGCGACGCGGCGGCGGCCGCGAGCAACCGCGCGGCCTCCTGGGAATGGCCACCGTGGGCCGCACAGGTGGCAACGAGTTCCAGGGCCTCGATCGCCTCCGGCAGGATCCCGGCGGCATAGGCCCCGCGCAGGGCCCGGTGTGCCGCCGCACGCGCCCCCTCGGAGTCTGCCTCAGCGGCCGCGAGACGGGCGGCGGCAAGCTCGACCCGGTGCGCTGAGCGGCGCGCTACCGCGCTGACGACGCCGGCCCGGGCCTCGGCCAGCGCGAGGCGCGCGCCGGCAAGGTCGCCGCAACCGAGCAGACGTTCGGTGCGGATCGCCTGGCACCAGGCCACCCCCCACGACCAGATCCCGCCCTCGGCGAGCAGCACCTCGTGGGTCTGGTCCAGCAGCGGTAAGGGAAGGTGCGCGGGGACCCGGCCGTGTTCGATCAGCAGGCGCACCCACATCGCCCAGCCCAGGGCCCACCCCTGGTTGCGCGCCCGCGCCTGGGCCGCGGTCTGCGCCACCATCGCGAGCGCCGCCTCGCGCTCGCCGCCGACGGCGTGGGTGTGCGCGAGCCCGGCCTCGACGACGTAGCGCACGCTGTGGTCACCCGAGGCGGTGAGCAGCTCGAGGGCGCTCGCCAACATCCGCGCGGCCTGCTCGAGCGCACCGTCAAGCATCAGCTGGATACCGAGAAAGCCAGGGGAAATCGCCATCGCGTGCGGGTGCCCGAGCGCGGTGGACTCCGCGAGCGCCTCCGAGAACCGGGCGGTGGCCTCCGCGCTCTCGCCGGCGAACTGCGCGGTCAGGCCCAGGCACAACAGGTTGTCCACCAACCAGAAGGAAGGTTCCTGCGCGCGCAGGTGGACGGCCGCCTCCCGCATCCGGACGGCGCCGCCCTCGTCGCCGAGACAGAACCCCAGGAAGCCGACGGCGTTGAGCAGTTCGCCCTTGAGTGCTCCCGCTTCGCTCTGGTCGGCAAGGGCCGCAGCCTGCGCGTTGTAGCCGATCAGGCGCTCATCGATCTGTCCGGACATGAAGGCGGCCTCGAGGTAGGTCAGCAACGCTGGACCACGCCCAGCCCGATCACCGCCGCTGTCGAGAGCGCGCGCGACCCGCGTGCACCCTTCGGCCGGATGGCGGCGCGACCAGTACAACCGCAGGGGGCCGTGCAGGCGGAGCAGTTCACTACAGCGGCCGTTCGCGGCGAACCACTCGTCGGCCGCACGCAGGGCAGCCAACTCGCCCTCCAACTCCTCGAGGGCCTGCGCGGCCTGCGCGGTGAGCAGGCCCGCGGCGCTCCGCTCGACGAAGTCCAGCACGTGCCCCGCGTGCCGCGCCCGCGCGGCCGCCTCCTCGCCCGCCGCCACCAGGGCCTCGCGTGCGTACTCCCGGATCGTGGTGAGCAGGTGCAGCCGGCCATCGCCGAGCAGGGCGGGTTCGAGCAGGGAACGCTCGACGAGGTCCAGGATGATCCGCGCCACCTCGCCGGCGTCGAGCAGCTCGGCATCGGCGCACAGCGCGGTCGCGGTGTCCAGGGTGAAACTGGCGGGTAGCACCGAGAGCCGGCGCAGGACCTGCTGGGCGCGCTCGTCCAGCAGGCGATAGCTCCAGTCGATCGAGTTCGCCAGCGTGCGGTGCCGCGGCGGGGTGGACCGCCCAGGAGCGGCGAGCGCATCCCAGCGTGCCCCGAGCTGGTCCAGGATCGCCGGGGGCCCCAGCACACGGCAGCGTGCGGCGGCGAGTTCGATCGCCAGCGGGATGCCGTCGAGGCGCCGGCAGATCTCGACCGTCGCGGCCAGGTCCTGCGGCGCGAACCCGTGCGGGGCACGGGCCAGGGCCGCACGGTCGGAGAACAGCGCAACGGCGCCGCACTGCGCGTCCGCGTCGTGGGTGGGCATTCCCAGCGACGGCACGCGATAGGTGGCCTCCCCCTCCACCGCCAGCGGCTCCCGGCTGGTCGCCAGCACGTGCACGCCCGGGCACTGCGCGACGATCCGCTCGGTGAGCTCCGCGGTGACTGCCAGCACATGCTCGCAGTTGTCCACCACCAGCAGCAGGGAACGCTCGCGCAAATACCTGAGCACCGCGTCCTGCGCCTTGGTAAGCGGAGTTTCACCCACGCCGAGCGCGTCCCGAACCGCCGCCGAGACGGAGTCCGGGTCAGGGAGCACTGCGAGGTCGACGAAGACCGTTCCGTCGACGAAGTCCGCGGCGGCGGTCCGCGCCAGTTCGACGGCCAGGCGGGTCTTGCCGCATCCGCCGGACCCGGTGAAGGTCACCAGCCGGTGCTCGCTCACCAACGCGCCGGCCACTGCCAGCTCCGCCGCCCGCCCCAGGAACCGGGTGTTCCAGCGCGGCATCCCGCGGCCCGTGGGCGGGTGGAGTGCGGCGCTCATGACCGCCATCCTGGCAATGGCCTGGGCGGGGGGCCAACACCCGGGCCGTGCGGGCGTACGGACCGGGTGGTGTGCTGTGGGACGCTGGGCTCCTTACGCACCGACCAGCGGAGGAAGCCGGTTCCAAGCCGGCGCCGTCGCGCGACTGTGAGTGGGCGGCCAAGCCCACGAGCCAGGAACTCCCGGTCGGCGCCTGTTCACGACCCGGGGCGCGGACCCTGAGACAGGACCATTGGCGATGACCGGCACCCAGTTGCTGCTGTCCACCTCCGACACCGACCTGCTCTCCGCGCGCGCATCCCGGCGCGGATTTCGCCTGGCGAACCCGGCGAAGGGGCCGCTGGCGGACATCCTGGCCATGCTCGAGGGCGTCGAGCTGGTGATCGTGCGGATGCTCGGCGGCTACCGAGACTGGCAGGACGGGTTCGATGCGCTCCGCGCCCAGGCCGCGCAGCCCGGCGGCCGTCCCCTGGTGGTCCTCGGCGGTGAAGTGAGCCCGGATGCGGACCTGATGGCGCTTTCGACCGTGCCGGCCGGCGTGGCGGCGCAGGCGCACACCTACCTCGCCTACGGCGGCCCGGCGAACCTCGCGCAGCTGCACGCGTTCCTTGCCGACACGGTGCTGCTGGCGGGCGAGGGCTTCGAGCCCCCGGCCGCGACGCCCGAGTGGGGGCACCTCGAGCGGGCAGCGCCCGACCACCGGCGTCCGATGGCCCACGATTGCTCGGACGCTACCCAGGTGCGCCCGAGGATCGGGATCCTGTACTACCGCGCGCACCACGTCGCGGGGAACACCGACTTCGTGCACGGGCTCGCGGACGCCGTCGAGGCTGCCGGCGGGCGCGCCATGCCGCTGTTCGTGTCCTCCCTGCGCGCCCCCGAGCAGGCCCTGCTCGACGAACTGGGCAAGGCCGACGCCCTGGTCGTCTCGGTCCTGGCCGCGGGCGGGCGCCGGCCCGCGGGTGCCAGTGCCGGCGAGGACGACGAGAGTTGGGACATGCAGGCGCTCGCGGCCCTGGACATCCCGATCCTGCAGGGACTGTGCCTGACCTCCTCCCGCGAGCAGTGGCAGCAGAGCGACGACGGCCTTTCGCCGCTGGACGTCGCCACCCAGATCGCCGTGCCGGAGTTCGACGGGCGCATCATCACCACGGCGTTCTCCTTCAAGGAGGTCGACGCCGACGGGCTCCCGGCCTATGTGCCGGATCCGGAGCGGTGCGCGCGGGTAGCCAGTATTGCGGTGCGCCACGCCCGGCTACGCCACCTCGCTCCTGCCCACAAGAAGCTCGCGCTGATGCTGTCGGCGTACCCGACCAAGCACGCGCGGATCGGCAATGCCGTCGGCCTGGACACCCCGGCCAGTGTGATCACGCTGCTACATGCCCTCCGCGAGGCCGGCTACGACGTGGGGCCGCTGACCGGCGAGGGCGCATTGCCGGGGCTCGCTGCACGCGACGGCGACGCGCTGATCCACGCCCTGATCGCGGCGGGCGGGCAGGATCCGAACTGGCTGACGGAGGGTCAGCTGTCGGGGAACCCGGTGCGGATCTCCGCCGCGGCCTACCGCGAATTCTTCGCCACCCTGCCGGAGAACCTGCGCGCGGCGATGACCGAACACTGGGGTCCGGCGCCAGGTGAGCTGTTCGTCGACCGGTCCACCAACCCCGATGGTGACATCGTGCTGGCCGCGTTGGTCGCCGGCAACCTCGCGCTGATGGTGCAGCCCCCACGCGGGTTCGGGGAGAACCCGGTGGCGATCTACCACGACCCGGACCTGCCGCCCTCCCATCATTACCTGGCCGCCTACCACTGGCTCGGTTCGAAGGACGCGGGCTGCTTCGGCGCGGACGCCATGGTGCACATGGGAAAGCACGGCAACCTGGAGTGGTTGCCGGGCAAGACCGCCGCCATGTCCGCGTCCTGCGGCACCGACGCCGCGATCGCGGACCTGCCGCTGATCTATCCCTTCCTGGTCAACGATCCGGGTGAAGGGACGCAGGCCAAGCGACGCGCGCACGCCACCCTCATCGACCACCTCGTGCCGCCGATGGCCCGCGCAGAGTCCTACGGCGACATCACCCGTCTGGAACAATTGCTCGATGAGTACTCCAACATCGCCGCGATGGACCCGGCCAAACTGCCCGCGATCCGCGCCCAGATCTGGACGCTGATCCAGGCCGCCAAGCTTGACCGCGACCTCGGCCTTGCCGATCGACCGCACGACGCCGAGTTCGACGACGTCATCCTGCACATCGACGGGTGGCTGTGTGAGATCAAGGACGTCCAGATCCGCGACGGGCTGCACGTCCTGGGCCAGGTACCCGCCGGGGAGGCCCGCATCGACCTGGTCCTCGCGATGTTGCGGGCCCGTCAGATGTGGGGCGGTCAGGTCGCCGCATTGCCAGGCCTGCGCGAGGCCCTGGGCCTGGCCGAGGACGGCAGCGCGACCATGGCCGAGACCGACGCCGTCGAAGCAGTCGCGCGCACCCTGGTGGCCGCAATGGACGCCGCCGGCTGGGACCCCGCTGCCGCCGACCAGGTCGCCGCAGATCTCCTCGGCGCCGCGGGCCTGCCGGCGGCGGCGGCGGCCGCGGCGGTTCTGCGCTTCGCGGCGACCGAGATCGTCCCGCGCCTGGAACGGACCGGCGACGAGATCAACAACGTGTGCCGCGCCCTCGCCGGGGGCTACATCCCGTCGGGGCCCTCGGGTTCCCCACTACGCGGGTTGATCAACGTGCTGCCGACGGGGCGCAACTTCTACTCCGTCGACCCCAAGGCCGTACCCTCCCGATTGGCCTACGCCACCGGCACCTCGATGGCGGATTCCCTGCTTACCCGCTACCGAGCAGAGCACGGCGAGTGGCCGCGCTCGGTGGGGCTCTCGGTCTGGGGCACCTCCGCGATGCGTACCAGTGGTGACGACATCGGCGAGGTCCTCGCGCTGCTCGGGGTACGCCCGATCTGGGACGAGGCCTCCCGGCGCGTCACCGGCCTGGAACCGATCGCCCTGGCGGAGTTGACCATCGACTCAGAGCCGCGACCGCGCATCGATGTGACGGTGCGGATCTCCGGGTTCTTCCGCGACGCCTTCCCGCATGTGGTCGCAATGCTCGATGACGCCGTACAGCTGGTGGCGGGCCTCGACGAAGGCCCGCAGCACAACTTCGTCCGCGCCCACGTGCAACGCGACCTGGCCGAGGGTAGCGACGAACAGAGCGCCTCGTTGCGGGTCTTCGGCTCCAAACCGGGAGCCTACGGAGCCGGTCTGCTGCCCCTCATCGACGCGCGGACCTGGCGCACCGACGCCGACCTGGCCGAGGTCTATGCGGTGTGGGGCGGTTACGCCTACGGCCGCGGGATCGACGGGCTACCGGCCCGGCCGTCGATGGAGAGGGCGTACACGCGGATCGCGGTCGCGGCCAAGAACATCGATACCCGTGAGCACGACATCGCCGACTCCGACGATTACTTCCAATACCACGGCGGCATGATCGCCACCGTGCGGGCGCTCACCGGCAAGGCCCCCGAGGCCTACATCGGCGACAGCACCAACCCCTCGGCGGTCCGCACCCGCACCCTCGCGCAGGAGACCGCCCGGATCTTCCGGGCACGCGTGGTCAACCCCCGCTGGATCGCCGCGATGCGCCGGCACGGTTACAAAGGCGCGTTCGAACTTGCCGCCACGGTGGACTACCTGTTCGGCTACGACGCCACCGCCGGGGTCGTGCAGGACTGGATGTACGAGAAACTGACGCAGGCTTATGTGCTCGATCCCGAGCAGCGCAAGTTCTTCGCCGAGTCCAACCCCTGGGCGTTGCACGGGATCACCGAGCGCCTGCTCGAAGCCGTCGGGCGCGGACTGTGGGCCGAACCCGAGCCCGAGACCCTCGCCGGTCTGCGCCAGGTTCTGCTGGAGACCGAGGGTGACCTGGAGGACAGCACCGGTTGATCCGGGTCGACCCAGCTGCCCGGTTCGCCCCGGTATCACCCACGGGGTCTGCGCGCTTTCGCGGCACACCGAGCCAAACCAGCGCCGCCGCCCGCAGGGTCCGTCACGATGAGGCATCGGCCCTTCGTCGACGGGTAGGGCCACCGCAGTACACCCGAGGCGAACCAGCGTGGCGCGAAAGCGAAGGGGAGATGACATGGGCAAGGTCAACACAAGGCGCACCGCATCCGCTGCGGTGGCCACTCTCACCGCTGTGAGCCTGGCCTCGATGACCCTTTCGGCGCAGTCGGATGCGGCGCGCGCGGCGAGCACTGCGCCCGTGGCGACGATCGACTGGGACATCTACACCGGCAAGGACGGCGCCCCCCGTTACCGCGTCGACGGGATCGGCTTCGGCAAGGGCAAGGTCCGCGTCCAGGTGCGAAACGCCAAGGGCAAGGTGTTGTGGTCGGCGCTCGTGCCCTCCCGCAAGGACGTCGGGGTCCGCCAGCGCACCTTCGACGTCGGCACCCCGATCCCCTGCAACCATCGCACCCGGTACGCCCGCGCCAAGGACCCCCGCAACGGCAACTGGACCTCGGAGTTGACTCTCGAACCCTGCGTGATCTGAGGCAGCTACCCCGGGCTCGGCGAGGAGTCGAGCAGGGCGCGCGCAATCTGCGGCCAGTCCGTGGTGACGGCGTCCACCCCAGCGCCCAGGACCGCGCCGTGGCCCTCGGCCGTCACGACCCAGGCGTAGGGCAGCACGCCCAGGCCCCGGGCGCGGGCCACCACCTCTGCGCTCACCGCCCGCTGATGCAGGCTCACTGCGCCGGCTTCGGCCCGCGCCGCCGCAGCCAGGTAGCGCATCGTCGAGCGCGGTCCGCGGGTGTTGCGCAGCAGCGCCGTCGCCACCCCCGGCAGGTGCGCGCGAACGCGCGCCACAGCCCGCGCGCTGTGGCACCACACCAGGGCGTCGCGGCGTCCGCTGCTGTTGATGGCCGCGATCACCAGCGGGATGGCGCGCGCCGCCTTGACGTCCAGGGCCGGACGCAGCGCCGCCGGGCATGCGGCGAGCGCGGCGTCGAGGGTGACCAGGCCGCCGGGGTGACGTCGCTCGAGCGCCGCCCCGAGGGCACTGGACCGCATCGCCCAGACCGGCCAGAGCCGGCGGGCCAGGCGCCAGGCGAGCCGGTCGTGGAAGAGCACCGCCACCCCGTCGCGGGTACGGCGGACGTCGACCTCCACGGCGTCCGCCCCGGCCGCGGCGGCAAGCGCTATCCCGGCCAGGCTGTTCTCTGGCGCATCGCGCATACAGGTGCGGTGGGCGATGACCAGCGGCCGGCCGTTCATCGAGTCACCACCACGGACTTCGTCCTCGCGGGGACCGATTCGGTGCACCCGGTGAGCTCACCGCGTTCGCATCGGACAACCTCGCCAACACTCGGCCATCCCAAGAGCGGGGGTGCACTGTCCCTTCTTGATCGCTCGCTCACGTCGGAGGCGTTCCCGCCACCATCTCCGGGGGATCGATCCGGTGCCGGCGCAGGAATCCGAACCAGAGCGCGGTGATCAGCGCGCTGACGCCGATCACGCCGACCACCCACATCTGCCAGCTCTGTTCCGAGGGTGCGACCTTGGCCAGCCAACCCGGACCCCCCCAGCTCAGATCCCACGGATGGCCGTCGGTGGTGTGCGCCCAGGTGGTCCAGGAGATCATCCGCACGACCGCGAAGATGAACAGTCCGCGGTAGATCGCGAGCAGGGCGTCATCGGGGAGCCGGCGTCGCATCGCCGCCCACGCCGGATCGGAGGGTCGAACGACCCGCTCGAAGTAACGGCGCGTCAGGACATCGCGGGCGATCAGGAGCAACAGCGTCAGGAAGATCGCGTCCATGACGAAGCCGAGGCTGCAGAAGTACGCCGCCGCGTCTTCGTGTTTGCCGACCTGCGCCCCGTAGGCCCACGTGCCCAGACTGAAGTTGTGAGTGGTGAACGGGAAGAGCAGCATCGTGCCCTTGGTGTCGTTGATGTCGGTGAGCACGTGCGCCCACTGCCCGATCACGATGCCCGTCGACCAGGGCACCTGCCAGGCCTTGCCGCGCCCGAGCCACCAGACGACCAGGGCCATCAGCACCCCAAAGAGCATGGAATGGGTGAAGCCGCTGCCGGGCCAGCCCCGGTGAAAGTTCGCGGGATCGCTCGCACCGTAGTGAGTACCGCCGATGTTGAAGCCGTACACCCAGATCTTGACCGCGAAGTCGGGCAACATGTCGCCCGCCACGATGGCCAGGTAGCTGATGGAAATCCGTTCCCCGAGGTGGCGCTGCAGGATGTAAGCCTCGAACTGGTGCGCACTCCAACTCATGCTTGCACCCCGCCGCGCGCGGCCCTGCGGCGCAGCCGCGCGATCCAACGCGGGAGCACGGACACGAAGAACACCATCCACACCGGCGCCAGGATCATCGACAGAATGGGCAGGTACACCATGCCCAGCGCCGCCCACAGCACCAACGCGACGACGTACGCCGCGGGCCGGTCCGACCAGGGCGAAGGTTCCCAGGCCCGCTGCGGGCCGGACTCACTCAGTGTGCTCATCAGGCGGCTCCCAAGGTCGCACTGCGCAGTTCTGCGGAAGAATCCGGGCCGAGCGCCAGATCGTGACCGACTGCTCCGGCCACCAGCAGCAGGTGGCCGAGGGCAGCGATCATCGCGCCGTTGTCGGTGCAGTATTTCGGGGCCGGTACCCGCAGGCGCAACCCGGCGGCGGCGCACCGCTCGGCCGCGAGCGCCCGCAACCGTGAGTTGGCGGCCACCCCGCCGACGATCAGCAGGTGCTCGATGCCGGTGGCCCGGCACGCCGCGATGGACTTGGTCACCAGGACGTCGACGACGGCCTCCTGAAAGGAGGCGGCGACGTCGGCGACCGGGACCGGCTCGCCGTCGCGCTCGCGTTTCTCGACCCAGCGGGCCACCGCGGTCTTCAAGCCGGAAAAGGAGAACTCCAGCGGCGGGTCGCCGGGGCGGGTGAGCCCGCGCGGAAAGGCGATCGCCGCCGGGTTGCCCTCGCGGGCGCTCTTGTCGATCCACGGCCCGCCGGGGAAGGGCAGCCCGAGCACCCGCCCGACCTTGTCGAAGGCCTCCCCCGCTGCGTCGTCCATCGTCGAGCCGAGGATGTGCAGCGGGTCGCGGACGAGGTCATCCACCCGCAGTAGGGAGCTGTGCCCGCCGGAGACGATCAAGGCGATGCTCGCAGCGGGCAGGGCGCCGTGCTCGAGGGTGTCGACGGCGACGTGACCGGCCAGGTGGTGCACGCCGTAGAACGGCACATCCCAGGCGATCGCGTAGGCCTTGGCGGCGGCGACCCCGACCTGCAGGGCTGTGGTCAACCCGGGCCCGGCGGTGACCGCGACGGCGTCGAGGTTCCCCGGCCGGATGCCGGCCGCGGCGAACGCAGCGTCGACCGTGGGGATCATGGCCTCCAGGTGCGCCCGCGCCGCCACCTCGGGAACTACGCCCCCGAAGCGCGCGTGGGCCGCCATGGAGGAGGACAGCGCCGCGCCGATCAGCACCCCGTCGCGCACGATCCCGACGCCGGTCTCATCGCACGAGGTCTCGATCCCCAGCACCACAGGCATGGGGCCAATCCTCGCGCACGAGTTGGCCGCGCCCCCCCGCCAGGGGACCACGCCCCCGCCAGGGCGCCTGTCAGCCCGCCGATGCGCCTGTCAGCCCGCCCGCGGGCTGATAGGCGTACTGACGGGATGACGGCCCTGCGCAACGCCTGTCGGCCCGCCCGCGGGCTGATAGGCGCACTGACGGGATGACGGCCCTGCCCAAACCCGGTCGGCCCGCCCGCGGGCTGATAGGCGCACTGACGGGATGACGGCCCTGCCCAAACCCGCGCGCCGCCGCACCCCCCGAAGCCCGCGCGCCGCCACGCCCCCCGAAACCCGCGCCCCCCCCCGCCAGGGCACCA
>JBQTII010000087.1:0-7194 GCA_052388275.1 Sporichthyaceae bacterium
GTGGCGGGATCTCCGGCACGATCGGCGGGTCCGCGCCGGGCGCGGTCTCCGGCGCTACCGGGGGGATGGGCATGGCCGGGGCCTCGGGCGCCGGAGCGCGCCCGGGCGGCATGGGCATGGGCATGGCCGGCGGGATGGGCGGTGCGGGTGCGGGGTCCGCTGATAGCAAGGGCCCGGGCGCTCGCTACGGCGAGGGACCCAAACTCTCCGACCGGGGCAAGCGGCGCGGGCGGGGTCCGCGCAACTCCGTGCTCGGGGCCGGCGCGCGCGCCGATGACACCGGTGAGCCGCGAACCCAGAGACCGCGCTCGCGCACAGACGATGACGACGACGAGGACTACTGAGCAGCCCGTCGGTACGCAGGCACCTACCGGTGCAAAGTGGACACCGCCGGCGCGCAGCGAAATGATCACCAGGGCACCGCACGAGGGGCAGGGCGGATGACGGACACCATCACAGATCCCACGACCGACACGGCGCCGGGTCAGGACAGCGACCAGGACGACGGTTCCTCCCGGCCCGTTTATCTGGGCGCCGCCCTGATCCGGATCACCGTGCGCAGCGCCGCCGCGCGGATCGACCTGGTGGTCCCCGCCGGGGTGGCCGTCGCGGAACTGCTGCCCGACCTCGCCGCTGAGGTAGGGGTACTCGACGCGAGCACCGCCCACGGCGGCTACCGCCTCGTGCGCGGGGACGGCGTCGCACTCTGGGCCGGCGAGAGCCTGGGCGAGCAGGGGATCGTCGACGGCGACGTGCTGCTGGTGGCCGCCGGCGTCGACGATGAGGCGCCCCGGGTCTACGACGACGTCGTGGAAGCGGTGGCCGACACCGTCGAACGGATCTGGCGTCCCTGGGATGCGGGGGCCGCGCGCTGGACCGCGTTGACTGCGGCGATCGCCCTGCTCGGTGTCGGGGCGGTCGCGCTCGGGTTGGCCCGCGACGAAGGTGTCCCGGTGTACGCCGGGGGCTACGTGGCCGCGGTGTTGCTCCTGGCCGGGGGGATCGTGCTGACCCGGGCCCGCGGGGAGCATCAGGTGGGCACCGCCCTGGCCTGGCTCGCCGCGCCCTATGCCGCGGCGGCAGGCCTGGCGATCACCCCGGATGAGCCGGTGCTGCGCCTGCCGTTGGCGTTGGCCGGAGCGGGGGTGTTCGCCGTCGGGGTGGCCGGGATGCTGGCCTTGGGGCGTACCCGCTTCGCGTTGCTGCCGCCGCTGGTGGTCGGGTCCGCCGCCGGCGGCTGCGGGGGAGCCCTTGCCGCGCTGGAGGATTCCCGCCCAGGTGTCTCGGCTGCCGTGGTCCTCGTGGTCGCCGTCATCGTCGGGGCGCTGCTGCCGATGTTCGCGGTCGCCAACACCGGGCTGCGGCCCCCCCGACCCCAGAGCAACAACGATCTCGTGGAGGACCCGGAGCCGCTCGGGCCCGGCGACGTGGAGGGCCGCCTGCGGCTCGGGCGCGAGCTGTCGCTGGCCCTGAGCGCAACCGTGGCGCTGCTGGTGATCGCCGCGACGCCGATGGTGGTCGACCTCGGGGTCGGTGGCGCCGCGCTCGCCGGTGCCGCCGCGGCCACGTTGTTACTGCGCACCCGGCAGTACCGCACCTTCGGCGAGGTGGCGATCGGGGTCGGGGGCGGGGCCGGTGGTGCGGTGGCGCTGATCGTGAGCGCGATCGTGTTGCACCCGGACTGGCGTCCGACCCTGGCCGGGATCGGAGCCGGGGTCGGCGTGCTCGTCCTGCTCTTCGCCCTGAGCCCGCAGCGCCCGACGTTGCGCCTGGGCCGCGTCGCCGATGCTGCCGAGAGCGGCGCCCTGGTGGCGCTGGTCCCGCTGGCCGTCGTCGCCTCCGGTCTGCTCGATGTCGTCAACCGCTAGAAACCCATCCCCTCGCCGAGGAGAACGAACGCCGTGCGCATGAACCGAACCGGTGTCCTGGCCGCGTTGTCCGCCGCGGCGATCGTCGGCCTGCCGATGATCACCGCCGGCCCGGTCGCGGCGGTTCCCTACCTCGAGCAGGATGACCCGCCGCCCGCCACCGACTCACCGGATTCCGCGGACTCCGACACGGCCCTGGAGATCGAGGTCATCCCGGTCCCCGCCGACCCGGACAACCCGCCCGACATCGAGGATGCGCTAGACACCGACATCCCGCCGTCTCAGGAAGATGTCGACGAGGTCATCATCGTGATCGCCGATCCCGCCGACCCGGTGATCGATGCCGGCGAGGACGGCGGCGTGATCGATTTGAGCGAAGACACCGTCGAGATCGGAGAAACCGAGTCGACACCCACCCCGACGATCCCGGACTCCCCTGCCGGTGAGGAGAGCGGGGACGAGTCGGAGGAATCGGACCGCCAAGCTCCGAGTGGCGACTTCGACGACGCCGGGCAGGACGAGGCTGGGCAGGACCAGGCCGGGCAGGACGCGGAGGACCAAGCCCAACCCGACGGATCTGTTCCCGACAGCGCCGAGGTCAGCGGCAACCGCAAGACCGGCAACGAGCGCACCAAGCCCGGCGACGCAGCCAAACCGACGGCGCCGCAGGCCCGCACCGAGTCCGACAGTGGGCTGCCCCGCTCCGGCCCTGCCCAGGCCGGGGTCCTGCAGACCGGGATCGCCCTGCTCACCGGGGGCATCCTGCTCGCCGGCGCCGGTCGCCACCGCCGGACCGGGCATTCTACATCGATCTGACGAATCGTCATAAAGGAGTGCACGGGTGAGCGGAGTGGTGGTCGACCCCGACGGTATCCGCGCGGCCGCGGCGCTGTTGCGGCAGCAAGCTTCGTATGTCTCGCAGATGGACTGCTATGTGAACACGACCTGTAAGGCATCGGGTGCGTTCACCGGCCCGACGGTGCTGAGTCTGTTCGAGGGCACCTACGAGAACGCATTCCGCCTCGTCGCCGAAGGGCTTGAGATCAGTCTTCAGGAGAATAATCAGCTGGCTGATCTGTTGGAGCAATGTGCCCAGGGCTACACCGATGCCGACCGCGGATCCTACGACGCCTTCGCCCAAATCGCGGGTCCGCTCGGGTGGGAACTCAGCACCTATCAGGCCGCCGGAAGTGGACAAGCCACCTTCGCCCCAGGCCCTTGCGTACCCACGGGAGTCAAGCCGCCTTCGACCGGACCGGAGGGAGCGGCATTGCTGGAAGGCACCCCGATGGTGGGGGCCACGCTGGGCGCGCTTGATTCAACGGTGGCCTACGCCGATCAATACGTCGAGGATCACACCAAACGCCTGCTCAAGAAGGTCGCTCACGAGACGGTGATGTACCAGGGCCGGCTCATCTACAAGGACGACCTCCCGGAAGGAGCCAAGGCTGATCCACCAGCTGATGCCCTCGACCGCTTCGGCAACAAGCTTGACTCGCACGCCAAGAAGCTGACTGACCCCTTGGGTGTCTCCAGGTTCAAGGGTGCGCTCGCCGATTACGCCGTGCAGCAGCTGGATGTCCCCGGAGGGCTCGGCGTTGAACGGAACGTCGTCGATGAACTCGACCGCCGACGGGTGGGTGGCTCGCAGGCGCTGGTCGGCAGGCCCGAAGTCATCGGCTACAACACGGAAGTGGCCCGCAATAAGGCCATCAGCGACGGAATAGGCAACGTAACCGGGGCTTACGACGCTGGCAAGGCAGTGTTAGATCTGCGGCACGACCCCACGATGGGAGTCGGCGGCGCGATCGAAGGCCTTAACGGCACCTGGGATGACCTCAACGCCGCCGCCGCTACCCGCGACAGCATGGAGGACATCATCTCGGGCGGTCCGGACAGTGCCCTTCGGGACATCGCGGCACGACAGGCCTCATCGTGATCGGCATCTGCGAGCGCTACGACGCGGCGAGCGCGCTGGTGCAACCCCCGCCGCCCGACACCGGGGACTACATCAATAAGTTGCGGGACAACTCGGGTCTGATCCTCGGCTCACTCGACGGTTTGGCACAGAAGGCCTTCGGGGTCAGCGTGATCGAAGAGCTGGTTAAGCCGTTCGCCGGCGACTGGGCTCACCTTGAGGTCGCCGCCGGTGGCTGGATGCAGCTCGGGGTCGCCCTAGATGCCACTGCCGCCAATATCGAAGGCGCTTGGGAAGGTCTCGCGCAGTCCTGGCAGGGCGAGGCGGCCAGCGCCGCCGGGGTGCGACTGGCAGCAGCGGCCCACCTGCACAGCTCCCAGGCCGAGGGCTGCCGGATCATCGCCGACCAGTGCCGGGTGATCATCGAGATCGCCCAGAGCGCGGGCGTCGTCCTTGCCTCAGCGTTGCGGGTTATCAACGACATCCTGTTGCAGGTCATGGCGGAGCTCGCGGTGCCCCTAATCGGCTGGGGAATTGGAGCGGCAACTGCACCGCTGAAGGCAGCGAGATTCTTTATGTGCATGAAGAAGGTGGCCGCCGCACTCCAGCGGATTGTCAATGCAATCAAGCTGGCTATGAAAATCGTGGGCATGGTCAAGACCGTGATCGGCGCAGCGACCAAGGTGATGTCGATCTCGACTCGGTTGATCGAGATGGACAACGTCCGGATGACCGACGAGGTCACGCGGGTCAAGTTCGGGGTCGCAACATGAGCACGGGTCAAGGGGCAGAACCCACCCTCGCCGATCTGCTCGCGCAGGCCGGGGCGGCGGCCGACGAGGCGATCGCCGGGATGGCAGAACTCGCCGCCGAGCTGACGCAGTTGGGACAAACGCAGCGAGCCGAGCGAGAAGCAGCCGAAGCCAAGCGCGCCGAGCGAGCGCGGGCCGGCGAACTCGGTCCGGAACAACGCCGATTGCAGGAACGTATCGACCTGGGTGAGACGAGTTGGGGCGCTGTGCTCAGCGGTGCGGACACCTCCCCGGAGGCTGCCACGGTATGGACGGCGGTGAGCACCAACCTCGACGCGTTCACCGCAGACGTCGAAGCTGGGTTGGAATCCGAACGCCTCGCGGGACGCAGCGACCCGCGCTCTGAGTTGATCGAGGTTTTCGCCGCACTCAAGAGCACGGTGGCCGAGGCACTTGTCATGCAGAACGAGGAGAACCCGCGTGGCCAGTAAGAAGGACCTCATCGAGGCCCACGCCTACAACCGACGCCGCCTGGTCACGGCCTTCGTCTCGGGGGCACCGGGCGGCCGTGAGGTCGAACCCGGTCGGCCGGGCCGCGCGATCGTGGCGGGCATCGTGCTGGCGGCTCTCGTGGCGGGTGCCGGCGCGATGGCCGGGGTCATCAAGCCGACGGTCAAGGACGGCTGGGACAACAACAGCATCGTCGTTGCCCGCAACACCGGCGCTCGCTACCTGGCGCAGAACGGCAGCCTGTTCCCCGTGATCAACGCGGCGTCTGCCCGCCTGCTGATCCCCCCGGATGAGTTCAAGGTGGTCTTCGCCCCCGAGGACCGGATCGCGCGGGCCCCCCAGGGCGCCACGATCGGGATACCTCAGGCGCCCGATGCCATTCCCGAGCCGGGCAATCTCGTGCAGTCGGGGTGGGCCTCGTGCATGCGCAGCGGCACCGACAACCAGACCTCGGTGCACCTGACCCAG
Organism: Sporichthyaceae bacterium; assembly: GCA_052388275.1. Classification (GTDB taxonomy): domain Bacteria; phylum Actinomycetota; class Actinomycetes; order Sporichthyales; family Sporichthyaceae; genus JBQTII01. The sequence goes on from JBQTII010000087.1 coordinate 5,517, forward strand.
GTGGTCACCACCACAGCGGCCACCGGTCAGGCACTGATCGTCACTGCGGCTCAACGCACCTTCCTCGTCACCGGCCGGATGGCGTACCCGATCCCCACCGACGAGGTGGACTCGGTGGCCTCGGCGTTGGGGCTGGGCAGTGCGCGATACCCGGTTCCGATGGGCTGGATCAACCTGTTCACCCCGGGTACCAGCATCGGTCCCCTGATCATTCCTGGCGCGAAGGCCCTCGCCCCAGGAGCCGGGCTGGATCCTCAGCTGACGGTAGGTCAGTTGATTCGGGTCGCCAAGGTCCCGCACGTGGTGGTCAAGGACGGCGTCGTTCCGCTGAGTCCGGTCCAGGAGCGGATGCTGCTGCTGGGCAGCGCGAAGGGCAAACCCGTCCCCGGCTTCGACAGCGCTCCCCAACTCGGGACCGCACCGGCCGCACTCGCCCAAGCCGCGAGTTGGCCGCAGCAGCGTCCGGTGCCCTACCTTGTCGAGGGCCGGGCCGCGGTCGCCTGCGTGGTGCTGGAGGCCAGCCCGAGGGCGGCCGCCATCACCACGCTGGCGGCGCCGATCGCGAACGTCTACCTCGGGCCGCAGCCAGGGGGCGTGGTGCGCGTCGACCCGGGTGCGGGCGCCCTGGTGAGCACCGGGCCGGGTGAGGCCCTCTACCTCGTCGATGGTCAAGGGATCAGCTACGCGCTCGCCTCCACCATCGAGGCGGCGCAACTCGGCTTCGGAGCCGTTCGACCCACCTTCGTCCCGTCGGCGTGGATCAAGGCCCTGCGTCCCGGGCCCCTCCTGGACCGCAACGACCTGGCGCCGGATGCCGAGACCGCGGTTGCCCGAACCGGTGCACGGCCGGCAACCAGGGCCCCCGCGTCGTGAGAATCGCCCCGGTCCTGGCCGGCGCCCTGCTGGCCGCGCCGGCACTGGTGGGGGCGTCGAGCGCCAACGCCGAGGATGAGGTGGCGGCCGCATGCGTGCAGGGCAGCGGCCAACTCATTAACACCCCGTCACGGCCGCTGGCTCGGCTGGGTGCGCAGAACCTCGCCCTACGCGCCGCCGGTTCCGGTATCACGGTCGCTGTCGTCGACTCGGGCGTCGATGCGAAGAACCCGCACCAGCTCGGACGTGTGCTGCCGGGCAGATCCTTTGTCGAGGGCGTGCCGAACGCGCGCGGGGACCAGTACGGGCACGGCACCGCCGTCGCGGGGATCATCGCCGCCCAGCCGGTGCCGAGATCGATGCTCGTCGGGCTGGCGCCGCGGGTGAAGATCCTGCCGGTGCGGGTGTTCGTGGACGTGGACGAGAACACCCCGGCGGCGCGCCGCCCCCGGGTTGAGGCGATCGCTGCGGGCATCCGGTGGGCCGGCACGCGCGCTGACGTCATCAACGTCTCGTTGTCCACCAAGGACGACGATCCGGCGTTGCGGGCCGCGGTCGAGTTCGCCGTCGGCGAGGGCGCCGTGGTCGTCGCCAGCGCGGGTAATCGCAGCAATCAGGGAACCCAACTCGACACCGCAAGTGAACCGCGACCTGATGGCGTTCGTTATCCCGCGGGCTACGACGGGGTGCTCGGCGTCACCGCCGTCGACTACGGAGACGAGGGGGCGACCTACGACTCGGTCGGTGGCCCACACGTCGACGTCGCGGCGCCGGGGGTCGACGTCCTTACGGCCTTCTTCGGCGG
>JBQTII010000088.1:0-6869 GCA_052388275.1 Sporichthyaceae bacterium
GGCGGGGTGTGTGGGGCACGCGGGGGGGGGGTCGCGCGGGCCGGGCGGGGCACGGCCGGGGGGGTGTCCGCGCGCACGGTGATCAACGGGGCGCGGGGGGCGCGGCCTGTCGCGCCCCGCCCCGAGCTGCGCATCCTCACCCCACGCGCCCGGCGCCGGGGCCGGGCGCCCTTCGTCCTGCTCGTGGTCTTCCTGCTCACCGCCGGGCTGGCCGCGTTGCTCGGCATCAACACCGCGCTGGCCCAGGGCTCCTTCACTGCCGGCGCGCTGACGGCCGAGGCCGCTGAACTCTCCGACCGTTCCCAGGCGCTCCAGGCGCGCCTGGAGCGTGCGGCAACCCCTGATCGCCTGGCCGCGGCGGCAAGTCGGATCGGGATGGTCCCGGCGCCGGAAATCGCCTACATCGGGGTGGGAAGTGGTTCGGTGAGCAGCCGTCCGCAGGCTGCACCCGGTGCGCCCCCGCCGTTGACCAGGGCGGAACGCCTCCGCCTGGCCGAGCGCGAGGAGATTGCCGCCGCGGCCGAGGCCCGGGCGCGGGTGGCCAAGGCCGAGGCGGCGCAGCGCAAGGCAGAGCGCGAACGCGTCGCTGCGCAGAAGGCGGCCGCCCGCAAGGCCGCCGCGGAGAAAGCCGCTGCCGAGAAGGCTGCCGAGGCGCAGTACCGCGAGCGCCTGGACAAGCAGGCCAACGGTGGAGCGCGCGCCGGCGGAGAGATCCTGGTTGACCCGCCGAACAAGGACTGAATCCGGCGCCAGGACTGTACGGCGTGGCGGGGCCTGTGTGACGGGTGGGACGTCCGATCATGGAGGTGCGCCGCGTTCTCGTGGACGCACCGTCGAGTGAAGCGAGGGCACCGTGAGCAGGCGTTCAGGCCGGCCGCCCGCTGGGCGCAGGCCGACCGGTCGCACGCCGCGGGGTGCTCCCCGCCCCGCCCCACCTCGGCGGGCACCGGTGTCCGGCGCGGTGCGCCCGGCCCGCCCGCCGCGACCCCGCAAGCCCCGCAAGTCCCCGGCGCAGGTGACGGCCGCCCGCCTCGGTGATCCCCGCCGCCGGCTCTACGCCGCCACCACGATCCTGTGCCTGGTCGCAGCGCTCATGGTGGGGCGTCTGGTGCAGGTGCAGGCCTTCGAAGCCGCCGGCTTCGCCTCCCTCGCCCAGAACGAGCGCCTGCAGACCGTCGCCGTGAACGCAGTCCGCGGCCAGATCCTCGACCGCGACGGCGACGTGCTCGCACGCAGCGTCGAGGCCCGCACCGTCACCGCCGACCCCACCCTGATCTCCGATCCGGCGCGCTACGCCAACCTGCTCGCGCCCAAGCTCGGGATCGACGAGGCCACGCTGACCCGCAAGCTGGCGGACCGGCCGCGTCGCTACGTCGTACTGGCCCGCAACGTCGACCCTCAGGCGTGGCGGGCGATCAGAGAGACCGTCGATCCGGGGACCAACAAGGCGATCAGCGGCGTGTTCGGGGTGGTGACGAGCAAGCGGATGTACCCGGCCGACGACCTCGCCGCCAACGTGCTGGGCTTCATCAACGCCTCCGGCGCGGCCGGGGGCGGCCTTGAGCGGGTCCTGGACGACCTGCTCGCGGGCACCGACGGCAAGCAGACCTACGAACGCAGCAGCCGCGGGGGGCGCATCGCCACGGCCGGCATCACGGTGGTGGATCCGATCCCCGGTGCGGACGTGCAGCTCACCATCGATCGCGACATCCAGTACGTGGCCCAGCGCGCCATCGCGCAGAAGGTTGCCCAGACCAGAGCCAAGAGCGGCACCGTGATCGTGCAGGACACCCGCACCGGCGAGATCCTGGCCATGGCGACCGCGCCGACCTTCGATCCGAACGACCCCGGGACCGGCCTGGACATCAACCGCGGGAACCGCGCGCTGTCGGAGATCTACGAACCCGGCTCAATTGCCAAGGCCCTCCCCCTGGCGGCGCTACTCGAGGAGGGCGTGGTCACCCCGAAGTCGCAGTTCAGCGTCCCGGGCCAGCTGCGGCGCGCCGGGCATGTGCTCAACGACCACGACAAGCACGGGCTGATCCGCCTGACGCTGGCCGGGATCATGGCCAAGTCCAGCAACATCGGCACGGTGCTGGCCGCGGATCGGGTCAGCGCACCGGTGCTGCACCGGTACCTGAAGCTGTTCGGCATCGCCTCCCCGACCGGCCTGGCCTGGCCGGGGGAGAGCCGCGGCCTGCTCGCGTCGGGTAAGGACTGGAGCCCCACGCAGCGGTACACGATTCCGTTCGGGCAGGGCTTCGCCCTCAACACGGTGCAGGCGGCCAGCGTGTTCTCCACGATCGGTAACGGCGGCGTGCGGGTGGTCCCCTCCCTGATCAGGTCATGGACCGATGCCAACGGGCGCCGGCACGTCCCGGAGCCCGCGGCCACCACACGCGTGGTGAGCGAGCGGACCGCGAAGGCGACGGCCCGCCTGCTGGAGACCGTCACCGCGCCGGGCGGCACCGCCTCGCATGTGCAGATCCCGGGCTACCGGATCGCGGGCAAGACCGGCACCGCCCAGTTCGCCAACTCCCGGTGCAAGTGCTACCGGGGGTACACCGCCTCCTTCGCCGGTTTCGCCCCTGCCGATGATCCCGCCCTCACCGTCTCGGTGACGTTGCAGCGTCCGGAGCGTGGGCACTTCGGGGGGCTGCTCGGCGGGCCGGTGTTCACCGAGGTGATGTCCTTCGCGCTGCGCAGCCTGGGCATCGCGCCGACCGGAGTGAGCGCCAAGCGCCTGCGCCTGGACTGGTGAATCGAATTCGGGCGACGGTTCAGGCGAGCGGGGCCGGGGCGAGGACCGGGGTGCTCGGCGCCGCCAGGACGTCCTGCACCAAGATGTCGAGCAGTGCCCGATAGGACAGGCCGGCGGCGGCGAACATGCGCGGCACCTGGGAGAACTCGGTGAATCCCGGCATGGTGTTGATCTCGTTGAGCACCGGACCATCAGCGGTGAGAAAAAAGTCGACGCGGGCCACCCCCTGACAGCCGAGCGCGTCGTAGGTCGCCACCGCAGCAGCCTCCAGGGCCTTGCGGTCGGCGTCCTGTAGCGGCGCCGGGATCCGGAAATCAGCGTTGCCGCCGTACTTCTCCTCGAAGCCGAACACTCCCTCCACCACGATCTCCAGGGCCGGGGAGACCACGCGTGAGCCGTCCGCACGGCCCAGCACGGCCAGGTCGATCTCGCGTCCGATGATGAGGTCCTCGACCAGCACTCGGTCATCGAGCGCCAGGGCCAGCGCGAGGGCGGGGGCGAGTTCGGACTCGGCGGCGACCAGCGAGACCCCATGGCTGGACCCGGCGGCAACCGGCTTGACCACCACGGGGTGCGTCCACTGGTAGGCCGCTGCGTTCGCGGGGGTCACAAGCACACCGGGAGCGCTCGCGACGCCGATCGCGCCGGCGATCAGCTTCGTCGTCCACTTGTCCATCGCCAGGGCGCCGGCGCGTACCCCGGAGCCGACGTACGGGACACCGGCGAGATCGCACAGCGCGGCCAGCGTGCCGTCCTCACCCCGAGGGCCGTGCACGATCGGCAGCACGACCTCGCAGGTCTGCAGCAGCGCGACGGCGTCGCCGAAGGTGAGCGCGAGCCCGTCCTCGTCATGCCAGGCACCGCGGGGATCGATGGTCAGCCGGAGGATGTCATAAGCGGCCGGGTCCAGGGCACCGGCAACCGCGGCCGCGGACGCCAGCGACACCGAATGCTCGCAGTTGGCCCCACCTCCGATCACCGCCACCCGCCTGAGCTCACTGCGTTCGCTCATCGGGTCACCGCCACGGACTTCGTCCTCGCGGGGACCGATTCGGTGCACACGGTGAGCTCACTGCGTTCGCTCATCGGGTCGCCGCCACGGACTTCGTCCTCGCGGGGACCGATTCGGGCGCAGCGGCGGAGCCCGCGCCGCTCACCGTTCGCCGGATCCGTGAACCCATGCCGGTCACGATCTCGTGCTCGATGGTGTCGGCCCAGCGGGCCCAGTCGGCGACCGTCGGCTCCCCGCTCTGGCCCGGCCCGAAGACCGTCGCGACCTCGCCGGCCCTGATCGGGTGCTCACCGGTATCCACCACCACCTGGTCCATGGAGATCCGCCCGACGATCGGGAAGCGAATCCCGCGCAGGGAGACCTGGGCGCGGCCCGATGCCGCGCGCGGAAGGCCGTCGGCGTAACCCAGGGGGAGCAGCGCGAGCGTCGTCGCCCGATCGGTCGACCAGGTGTGGCCGTATCCGACGCAGGTGCCCGGCGGCACCCGCCGGACACTGATCACCGGTGCGGTCAACGTCATCGCGGGCGAGAGCGTCGTGGTGCCCGAGGGGTCGATTCCCACCAGCCCCGCGCCCACCCGCACCATCGTGTGCAGGCTGGCCGGGTCCGTGAGAATCGCCGCGGTCGCCGCCAGGTGCCGCAGCGGCGGATCCAGCCCGGCCTCGCGGGCCACGGCCACGCCCCAGTCGAACGCGGCGCGGCTGGCGACATTGACCGGGTCGTCGTGCACCCCGGCGCAGGCCAGGTGGCTCATGACTCCCAGCACCCGGGCCCGCCCGGCTCCTTCGGCCTCACGGGCTGCGCCGCACAACGCCGCCCAGTCCTGCGGGGGCGCGCCATCGCGAGCCATTCCGGTGTCGAGTTGCAGGTGCAGGCGTGCCCCGAGGCCGGAGCGGATGATCGCCTCCAGATGCTCCAGGCTGGGTACCGCCAGATCGATCCCGGCGGCGATGGCGGCCCCATAATCGGCGTCGAGCGGGTTGAGCCAGCTCAGGGTCGGCGCGGTCAGCCCCCGCCCGCGCAACTCGAGCCCCTCCTCGATGGTGGTGACGCCGAGCCAGGACGCGCCGTTGGCGAGTGCGGTCCGGGCGACACCGACCGCCCCGTGCCCGAACCCGTCGGCCTTGACCACGGCCATCAGTGCCCCGGGGGTCCGCGCGGCGAAGAGTGCGGTGTTCGCTGCCACCGCGGTGAGGTCGACGTGCAGGTAGGGCCCCGGTACCTGGTCCCGGTGCTCGCGGTTCATGGCATCCCCCCCGGGATGACGTGGCATCACTCGGCGTTCGAATGTACCGCTCCGCCCGTGTCCCGCGCCTGAGGTTCGCGGATGTATTCGCTGATCGGCCGGGATGCTCCCCCCGGCGCAGGGATGCCAGGGATTGCTCGGATCACCGTCCACATCCGGCTGGGATTGGCAGGCATGCCCTAGCCTCATGGCTCGTGCCACCGCCCCCGCCGCCCAGGCCCTCCCGGGTCCCGAACGTCAGCCTCGCTGACGTTGCGGTGGCCGCGGGCCTCGCGCCGGCGTGGTCCTGGCGCGAGGTCACCGTCACCGGCCTGACGCACGACTCCCGGCAGGTACTCCCCGGTGACGTGTATGCCGCGATGGCCGGGGAGAACGCGCACGGGGCGTCCTTCGCGGCGCAGGCGGCCGGCGCCGGGGCAGTCGCGATCCTGACCGACCCGCTGGGCAGGCACCGCTCGGCCGCCCCCGGCCTGCCGGTGCTGGTCGCCGACGACGCCCGGGCCGTGCTCGGCGCAGTCGCGGCCCGCATCTACGGCGATCCCGCCACCGCGATGCTCACGCTCGCGGTCACCGGCACCAACGGCAAGACCACGACGGCGTTCATGCTGGAGGCGGGCCTGCGCGCAGCGGGGCATCGCACCGGCCTGCTCGGCACCGTCCTGACGCGGATCGGCGAGCAGGCGCTGCCCAGTGCGCGCACCACCCCGGAGGCGCCAGACCTGCACGCCCTGCTCGCCGTGATGGTCGAGCGGGAGGTCACCGCGCTGGCAATGGAGGTCTCCAGCCATGCGCTGGACCTGCACCGCGTCGACGGCGTGAGCTATCGGGTCGCGTTGTTCACCAATCTCTCCCACGATCATCTGGACTGGCACTTCACCCTGGAGGCCTACTTCGCGGCCAAGGCGGAGTTGTTCACCCCTGCGCACGCTGCGGTAGGCGTGGTCAACCTTGACGATCCCTTCGGCGCCCGGCTCGCGCTGCGTCCCGCGATCCCGATCGTCACCTTCTCGGCCACCGGGAACCCCGATGCGCACTGGCGGGCGAGCGAGGTCCAGCTCGACGCCGCCGGGTCCACCTTCACCGTGCACGGTCCCGGCGGGGTAAGCGGCAGCGCCCTGGTGTCGTTGCCGGGGGACTTCAACGTCGCCAACGCCCTGGGGGCGATCGTCACGCTGGTCACCGGCGGCGTCCCCCTGCAGGCCGCCCTCGATGGTGTTGGCGCCTGCCCGGGAGTGCCGGGCCGGATGGAGCGGGTCGAGGGCGGGCAGGACTTCCTCGCGATCGTCGACTATGCGCACACCCCGGATGCGGTGAGCACCGTGCTGACGGCGCTGCGCCCCATCACCTCGGGGCGGCTGATCGTCGTGCTCGGGGCCGGCGGGGACCGGGACCGGGCCAAGCGGCCCCTGATGGGTGCGGCCGCGGCGCGCCTGGCCGACGTCGTCGTGCTCACCGACGACAACCCGCGCTCGGAGGATCCGGCCGAGATCCTCGCCGCGGTGCGGGCCGGCGCGGACTCGGTCACCGGCGCCGAGGCGGCTCGCGTGCACCAGTGCCATGACCGCGCCGCCGCGATCGCCCTGGCGGTGGGAATGGCGGGGCGCGGGGACACCGTCGTGGTCGCGGGCAAGGGGCATGAGCAGGGTCAGGAGGCCGCGGGCGAGGTCCGGCCCTTCGATGATCGGCAGGTGCTCGCCGAGGCCATCCTCGCCGCGGGGACCGACCCGGCGCGACCGGGTGGTCAGCCGTGATCGCGCTGAGCCTGGCCGAGATCGCCGCCGCGACCGGCGGGGGCGTGGTCGGGGGCCGCCCCGCGCGTGTGGGACACGGCGAGGTCGTGGTGGATTACC
>JBQTII010000089.1:0-7140 GCA_052388275.1 Sporichthyaceae bacterium
GGGGGGGGGGCCCGGGGGGGCCGGGGGGGGGCGGTCCGTGGGGGGTCGCCCGTGGGTGGGGTTGGCTCCCCCCCCCACTCCTGGCCACGTCCGCGGTTTGCCGGGCGGGATCAACCGGGCGCGGTCAGCCGAAAACGAGCGCGTAGCCGGCGGCGCGCAGCCGGGCAAGGACGGCGTCGGTGTGCTTGCCGCCCCGGGTCTCGATCTGCACGTACACCTCCACCTCGTCGACGTGCAGGCGCGGATTGGCACGTAGATGCTCGACCTCGAGGACGTTGGCGTCGGCATCGGCGAGCTCGCGCAGCAGGTCCGCGAGCGCGCCGGGGCGGTCCGGCACCCGAATCTTGAACGCCACATAACGCCCGGAGGCCGCCAGCCCGTGCCGGAGCAGGCGCAGCATCAGCAGCGGGTCGACGTTGCCGCCGGAAAGCACCGCGACGACCGGGGGTTCGAATGCCTGCGGGTCGTCCACCAGCGCGGCCACCGCGGCCGCGCCCGCGGGTTCCACCACCAACTTCGCCCGTTCCAGGCACAGCAGCAGTGCCCGCGATAGCGACTCCTCGCTCACCGTGCGGATGTCGCTGACCAGAGCGGAGATGATCGCGAACGGAACCTCACCGGGGCCGGCGACGGCGATCCCGTCCGCCATCGTCGCGGTCGAGGCCAGCGCCACCGGATGCCCCGCGGCGAGCGAGGCGGGGTAGGCCGCGGCCCCGGCGGCCTGCACGCCGACCACCCGGATGCCGGGGCGATCAACGAGGGCGGCCGCGATCCCGGCGAGCAGCCCTCCCCCACCGGCGGGGACCACGATCGTGCGCACGTCGGGGACCTGGCCGGCGATCTCCAGCCCGAGGGTGCCCTGGCCCGCGACGACGTCGACGTGATCGAAGGGATGAATGAGCACCGCGCCGGACTCGGCGGAGATCTCCGCGGCCGCCGCCAGCGCATCCTCGACGCTGTGCCCGACCAGGCGGACGGTGGCCCCGTAGCCCTCGGTCGCGGCGATCTTGGGCAGCGGCGCCCCGAGGGGCATGACCACCGTCGCGGAGGTACCCAGTAGCGAGGCTGCGAGCGCCACTCCCTGCGCATGATTACCGGCGCTGGCCGCGACGACCCCGGCGGCACGCTGCGCCGGGCTCAACCGCGCGATCCGCACGTAGGCGCCCCGGATCTTGAACGATCCGCCCCGTTGCAGGTTCTCGGCCTTGAAGCGCACGTCGCCACCGCAGCGCGCGCTCAGCGCCCGGGACCCCACCACCGGGGTGCAGCGGGCGACGTCGGCCAGCAGGTCGGCGGCCGCGCGGACATCGGCGACCGTCACGGGCAGGGCGGGAGCCACGGGGCGAGTGTGGCAGCGCACGGCTACCGGTGTGCGGCGGCGCTCCGCGCCCGGGGCGATCCGCGCCGAGGGCGACCCGCGCCCGGGAGCGACCCGCGCCGAGGGCGACCCGCGCCGAGGGCGACCCGCGCCCGGGAGCGACCCGCGCCGAGGGCGACCCGCGCCGAGGGCGACCCGCGCCCGCGGCGACCCGCGCCGGGAGCGACCCGCGCCCGCGGCGACCCGCGCCGGGAGCGACCCGCGCCCGCGGCGATCCGCGCCCGGGGCGATCCGTCGGCCCAGGATCAACGTCGTGACGCCCGAGGCAGGCTCGGCGCCGAAATCCGCCCCACCAGCCCCCACCCTGATCCCCAGCCGACGGTCCCACACCCGGCCCCGCCTACCCTGGCGCGATGACCGGGAGCGTGCAGCAGCCGGCGCCGGTGAGCGCAGCGATCCCCCCGGCGCACCTCCGCAGCGTGCTGGTCGCGCTCCTGCTTGGGGTGTTCCTCGCGGCCCTGGACGGCACGATCGTCGCGGTCGCGCTCCCGACGATCGTGGGCGACCTGGGCGGGGTCGAGGACACCCACTGGGTCGTGACGGCCTACCTGCTGACCCTCACCGCGTCGACGCTGCTCTACGGCCGAATCTCGGACCTGATCGGGCGCAAGCCCGCGCTGATCGGCGCGATCGGGATTTTTCTCCTCGGCAGCGCGCTGTGCGCCCTCGCGCAGGGCATCGGCTCGCTCGCCGCAGCTCGCGCGATCCAGGGCCTGGGCGGCGGCGGGCTCATGACGCTCGCGCTGGCGGTGATCGGCGATCTGGTTCCGCCCCGCCAGCGGGCCCGCTATCAGGGTCTGTTCGGCGCGGTATTCGGCGTTGCCAGCGTGCTCGGGCCGCTGATCGGCGGCCTGGTGGTCGACGCGGTGAGCTGGCGGTGGCTGTTCACGCTGAACCTGCCGGTGGGCGTCGTGGTGCTCGCGATGGTGGTACGCGCCGTGCCCAGCGCCCCGCCGCGGCACCGCGGCGGGATCGACGTGCGGGGCGCGGCGCTGCTCGCAGCGGTAATCGGGTTCTTCCTGTGCTGGGTGACGCGCGGTCAGGAAGTGGGCTACACCGATCCGCGTAGCGCGCTGCTCGGCCTCGTCGCGCTGGCATTGCTGCCCGCCCTCGCCCTGTCCCAGCGGGGCCATCCGGACCCGATCCTGCCGCTGCGCCTGCTGCGCAATCGCGCGCTCGCCGCGAGCGCGGCGGTGGCCTTCTGCACCGGCGCTGCCCTGTTCGCCGTCATCGTGTTCATCCCGCTGCTGCTCCAACTTGCGCAAGGGCGCACTGCGACGGCCTCCGGGCTGATGCTCACGGCGATGACCGCGGGGCTCCTCGTCAGCTCCGCGGGGGTGGGACGGGCGGTCAGCCGCACCGGGCGCCACCGCTGGGCACCGATCACCGGGACGGCACTGGTCACCACCGCGATGGTCGGCCTCACCCAGGTCGACGCCGACACCGCCGTGCCGGCTCTCGTGCTCGTGCTGGCGCTGCTCGGGCTCGGGCTCGGGCTGATCTCCCCGATCCTGGTCACCGTCGCCCAGTCGTGCGTGGAGCCGCGTGACCTCGGCCTCGCCACGGCCACTGTGTCGTTCTTCCGCAGCCTCGGTGCCGCGGTCGGCTCCGCCGTCGGCGCGGCAGTCCTCGCGGCGACCCTGTCAGATGAGCTCAGTGGCACCGCCGTGGATCTCGACGAGCTCAGCGTCCTGCCCGAGGCCGTTGCCGCCCTGCCGCCCGCAACCCAGAACCTCTACGTCAGCGCGTTCGCGGAGGCCTCGAGCGCAGTGTTCTGGGTCGGCGCCGCCATAGCTGTTCTGGGCGTCGGCCTGGCCCTGCTGATCCCGGCCGTCGACCTGAGCGAGACGCACCCTCAGTCAGCGGACCAGTAACGCTCACCGGCCAGGACGAAGGCGGCCGCGCCCACCAGGCCCACGTCGCGCCCCAGCGCCGGTCCCACGATCGGGGTGCGGGCGGCGAAGGTGAAGCGGGCGTGCCGGGCGAAGGCCCGCCGCAGCGGGTCGAACAGCAGGTCGCCGGCCGCCGCCAGGCCGCCCCCGAGCACCACCAGGTCGACGTCGCACAGCGTGACCGCCGAGGCGATCGCCACCCCGAGGGCCTCCCCGGAGCGAACCAGCGCCGCGGTCGCGATCTGGTCACCGGTACGCGCATCAGCGGCCAGCTCTACGCCATCGGCGCCTTTCCACCCCTGCCCGCGCGCCCAGGCGACCGTCTGTGGGCCACTGGCAATCGCCTCCAGGCAGCCCCGGCCACCGCAGACACATGACGGCCCGTCAGGGTCGACGACGAGGTGGCCGATGTGACCGGCATTCCCGCTCGCGCCGTCGACGACGCGGCCGCCGAGCACCAGACCGCCGCCCACCCCGGTCGAGACCACCATACCGAGCAGGTTGTCCACCTCGCGTCCGGCGCCCCGCCAGTGTTCGGCGACGGCGACCGCGATCGCGTCGTTGTGCACCCGCACCGGGCCACCGTGGGCGAACTGGGCCAGCCGTTCCCGCAGCGCGAACTCGCGCCAGCCGGGAATGTTCAACGGGGACACCACTCCGGCGGGCCAGCGCATCGGACCGCCGCTGCCCACCCCGACCCCGATCGGCTCGGGTGCACCACCGCGGCGGGCAGCGTCGAGGACACCCCCGATCAGGCCGGCCAATGCGGCCCACACGGTGTCGGCATCACCAGCAGGGGTCCGAACCCTTGACGGGTAGTGAACATACCCGGAGTCGGTGACGACACCGGCCGCGAGTTTGGTCCCCCCGATGTCGATCGCCAGGGTGGCCCGTTCGGCGTTCAGGGTTCCGCCACGTCAGGCCAGGAATCGACCTCCTTGCCCCCGGCGCCGAAGGTCAGGATCGACGCGGTGAATCCGTGCAGGTAATTGCGCCCCCCGACGGGTCCGATCTCCCCGCCGGCGAAGAACCCGGCCACCGCGGGCGAGCCGGCGAGTCCGGTGGTCAGCAGCTGCGCGTCATGGTCAACGGCGCCGAACATGGAGACGCCGCGACCGTTGCAGGAGAAGATCAGCGCACCCGGTGTCGGCCCAACGGAGGCGGAGAACTCCGCCAGCAGCTGCGCAAGGTCGGCGTGGGCGCTCGCTCCGTCACGGACCTGGAACCGCACCGTGCGTCCGACGTCAATCTCGTCCCCGACCACGATCGAGCCCCGGTCGGGGTGCACACCGCCTACCGCTCGGATGAGGAAGTCACCGCACTCGCGGGACTCGGCGTACTCGTCCATGGCGATACCGATCTGAAGACCCGTCAGGGCCAGCTGGCGATCTGCCGGGCTCAACTCCGCGAGGATTTCCTGCAGTTTCGACGCGGCCGGGGTTCCAGCCAGCGCGAGCAGCTCATTCCCCTCGGCCGCGGTGACCACCATCGTCGGCCCGATCGGGCGACAACCCTGGCTGACCACCGTGTTGATGTCGATGTCCCCACCGATGAGCACACCCACGGCGCCGCCCGGGTGCGCTTCACCGTCGTGACAAAGCCAGACCGGCGGGGGCCGTCCCGGCGCCGGCAGACCCACGGTCGCGCCGGCCAGTCCACCGACCAGTGGGAGCCCGGGAAGAACCTCGTTGGACAGCTCGACGAAACCGTCGACAGGGAAGGTCCAAGGGTCCGCGAGCAGGACGGCGACCGCGTCGGAGGAATCGAGGTCGGGCATGCCGAACACGCTGACCCCCGCCGGCGCGCTGCGGACTTCCAGGGCGAAGCTGCGTACCCGTGCGCCCGGCAGTACGGCCGCCCACACCGCTACCGCCGGATCGGCCTCGACGCCGCAACCGGGACCGATAACGCCGTGCGCGCTGCAGCCGATCATTGCGGCGGCGCCGAGCGTGGCAGCGGCAGCGGCACCGGCCGCAGCGACCGCCGCGGCATCACCGCCGCAGACGAACACGCAGGCGAGGTCCGGACGGGCCCCGTCCAGTGCGCCCAGCGCTGCCTGTGCGGCCATGGTCGAGGCGCTCGCCAGGTCCCTTGCCAGCGGCACCGCAGGATGGGTACCACCCTGAGGTGCCTGGCCGGAGACCGTGGCGCGGACGGCGGCGCCCTGGGCCCGAACAAGACCGCTGCCGAAACGCACCGCCCGCTCCTTCCCGCACCGTCGTACTTCCCAGGGTTGAGGGTGCCAACGCCCGCTCCCTCACCGCAACCTGGCCCATGCTGGCTGCGTCGCGAACAGGGCAGGGCAGGGCAGGACATCGCGAGCGCCGCGAGAGCGACGTAGGTTGCCTCCATGCCGTCGACCTCCCGCTCCCGCCCCCCGGCCGCCGCCACCGTCGGGGAGCTACGCGCCGGGGGCCATGTGCACCGCAGCCTCAAGGCGGAGATCCGCGAGAACCTGGTGGCGCAGCTGCGCGCCGGCGCGCCCCGCTTCCCCGGGATCGTCGGCTTCGACGACACCGTGCTGCCGCAACTGGAGCGCGGGCTGCTGGCCGGCCACGACCTGGTGTTGCTCGGCGAACGCGGCCAGGGCAAGACCCGCCTCGCTCGCACCTTGGTCAGCCTGCTCGATGACTGGACGCCGGTGATCGACGGCTCCGAGCTGCGCGAGCACCCGTACGCCCCGATCACTCCTGGCGCGATCCGGGCGGCCGCCGAGGCCGGCGAGGACCTGGCGATCAGCTGGGTCGCCGCGGCGGACCGCTACACAGAGAAGCTGGCCACCCCCGACACCTCCGTCGGCGACCTGATCGGCGACATCGACCCGGTCAAGGTCGCGCAGGGTCGCAGTCTGGGTGACCCGCAGACCATCCACTACGGCCTGATCCCCCGCTCGAACCGCGGGATCGTCGTGATCAACGAACTTCCCGACCTGGCCGAGCGTAACCAGGTGGCGCTGCTCAACGTGCTGGAGGAGCGCGACATCCAGGTGCGCGGCTACCCGCTGCGCCTGCCGCTGGACCTGATGCTGGTGGCCACCGCCAACCCGGAGGACTACACCAACCGCGGCCGGATCATCACTCCGCTCAAGGACCGATTCGGGGCCGAGATCCGCACCCACTACCCCCTGGACTTGGGCGAGGAGCTGGCGCTGGTCCGCCAGGAGGCCGACCTCGATGCGGGCGTCGTCCCCGAGCATCTGCTGGAGATCGTCGTTCGTTTCACCCGCGGCGTGCGCGAATCACCCGCGGTCGATGACCGTTCCGGCCTCTCCGCACGGTTCGCGATCGCCGCCGCCGAGACGCTCGCCGCCGCCGCCCTTCGCCGGGCGGCCGTCACCGGGGAGGACCCGCCGGTGGCACGCTGCGGCGACCTCGACGCGATCGTCGCCACCCTGCGCGGCAAGGTCGAGTTCGAGGCGGGTGAGGAGGGCCGCGAGCTCGATGTGCTCGCCCACCTGCTCCGCCGGGCCACCCACGAGGTGTTCCGTCAGCGCCTGGGCGGCGCGGACCTGGGCGCGTTGATCGAGCGCGTCACCACCGGCGATCCGGTGATCAGCGGCGATCTCGTTCCCGGCGGGGACCTGCTGGCCGCGTTCGGTCCGTTCCCCGGGCTCGCTGCGGTGATGAAGCGACTGGGGATGGCCGGTGCCGAATCCCCCGCCCTGGCGGCCTCGGCGCTCGAGTTCGCCCTGGAGGGGCTGTACCTGGGCCGCAAGATCTCGAAGGATTCAGGCGGCGGGCGTGCCGTCTACCGCTCATGAACGCCCAAACCCCTGGCCACGGCCCTAAAAGTTGGGGGAAAAGGGACCCCATATTAGGAAGCAAAGGGGGTTTTTTTAGCGCGAACGCAAACACCCCAAACACGACCGGC
>JBQTII010000090.1:0-44706 GCA_052388275.1 Sporichthyaceae bacterium
GGGTCGCAGTGCGGGCCTGACGGGCCGACAGACGGGAGAGCACGTCCTCGAGCCTACGTCAGGGCGCGGCCACGACGCCGCCCGGCGGCGGCGGAACGAACAGGGGTCAGGGAGTTCCCACCCATTCGGTGGTGCCGTCGGCGAAAAGCTGGTGCTTCCAGATCGGCACCTCCGCCTTGAGGGTGTCGATCAAGTCCCGGCAGGCCACGAAGGCCTCCCCGCGGTGCCCACAGGAGACCGCGACCACCACCGCGAGATCGCCGATCGCCAGATCACCCACCCGGTGCACGGCGGCCAGGCGCCGCACGTCGTGATCGGCGGCGACCTTCTCCGCGACCTCGCGCATCCGTGCGACGGCGCCGGGGTGGGCGGAGTACTGCAGGGCGGTGACCCCGCGGCCACCATCGTGGTCCCGCACGGTGCCGACGAACAGCGTCGCGCCGCCCGCCGCCGGGTCGTCGACCAGGGCGAGGATCTCGGCCGGGTCCAGGGGCACGTCGCGGATCTCGACCAGGCGGATCACGTCATCAGAGGCAGCCATCCACCCATTGTGCTCCCACGCCTGCGGCCGGCCGAGGTGGTCCTGGGCAGGGTGCCCGATCGGAGGGGACGTTCAGGCCCCGCGGCGGCGGCGAGCCTGGCGCAGCAGGGCAGCTGTGCCCATCATCGCGACGGCGGCGCCCGCGGCGCCCAACGAACTCTCGCGGGCTCCGGGCCGCCGACCGGAGTCGGCGCGCTCGGCCAGATCCTCGAGCAGCGCATGCAGCGCCGAGATGTTGTCATGCACCGGGCGCCAGCCGGCTGCCCGCAGCCGCCCCGAGGAGATCGCCCAGGGGTAGGCGAGGTAGCGCAGGTCGCTGGCCGGAGCCGCGGTGACCCCGAGGCGGCTGAGCCGCTCCGCCGCCCCGAAGGCGATCGAGGCCGGCACGCTCACCCGGCGCAGCCCGGTGAGCGCCTCCACGTCCTCCTGCTCGAGCCAGCCCTCGCAGCCGACCGTGACGTTGCCGCCGATCCCGTGCAGCAGAGCGAAGGTGATCGCCGAGAGGAGATCGTCGACGTGGCAGAACTGCCAGGCCGGGTTCGCGCCCTGCAGGTGCAGCAGGCGCGGCGCCTCGAAGTGGCGAGTGAGGGTGGTGTCAGTGCCGCCGCCCACGAGCATCGCGGGCCGCACAATGGTCAAGGTCGAGGGATCCGGGCGGGCCTCGCGGGCCAGGCGCTCGATGTCCATCAGTTCGGCGACCAGGCCGCGTTCCGGGCGAGCCAGCGTGGGAGAGTCGTCAGGCAATGGCATCGCGTTGGCCTCATCGGCCCCGTAGACCATCGCCGACGTGCAGATGATGACGCGGGCGACCCCGGCCCGGCCGGCCACCTCCAGCGCGTTCGCCGCGATCGCCACGTTGCCCCCGCCGGGTACGGTCCCGGGCACATCGAGGCCGACCTCGAGGTGGATCAGCACCTCGGCCCCGCGCAGCCGGTCGGCCACCACCG
The DNA here is from genome assembly GCA_052388275.1 of Sporichthyaceae bacterium. Taxonomy (GTDB): domain Bacteria; phylum Actinomycetota; class Actinomycetes; order Sporichthyales; family Sporichthyaceae; genus JBQTII01. The sequence continues at coordinate 1,489 of JBQTII010000090.1, forward strand.
GCTCGCCGCTGCGCAGCACCCGGACCTCCCCGACGCGCGGGTCTGCTGCGAGCACGCTGCACAACGCGGCCCCGAGGCCGAGGTCGCCACCGGTGACGGCGACTGCGAGCGGTGAGTCCCGCATCGTGCCGCCCGCGGCCCGCGCAGCAGCCCAGCGCACGGCGTTGGTGCGCTCAGAGCGAACCTGCTGCTCCGCCCGGCTCACTGCACTCACGTCCCGACTACGTTTGTCCGCATGTACATGACGATGAGGACACCCCCGACCATGGCGACCATCCTGCCGCAGGCACGCCGGATTCCGCGGTGACTACGCCTTTCGGCTTCGGCGCGCCGTCGGGCGACGACGACCCGAACGACTCCGGTGGTCCGGACAATCCGTTCGCCGCACTCTTCGGCGGGGATCCCGCAGCGCTCGGGGCCATGTTCACCCAGATCGGGCAGCTGATGTCCTACACCGGAGGGCCGGTGAACTGGGACCTTGCCTGCGACATCGCCCGCAAGGCCGTCTCGGCGGGCGGCGACCGCTCCGTCAGCGGCGCGGAGCGGCGCGAGGTCCAGGACGCGATCCGCCTCGGTGAACTGTGGCTTGACCCGATGACGACGATGCCGGCCGGAGCCACCAGTGCGCTGGCGTGGAGTCGCGCAGAGTGGATCACCGAGACCCTGCCGGTCTGGCGGACTCTTGTCGAGCCGGTCGCCTCTCGGGTCGTGGCGGCGATGGGCGGCGCGCTGCCCTCCGGACTGCCCGAGCAGATGCGTGATGCGGCCGGTCCACTGCTCGCCGTCATGCGGCAGATGGGCGGGGCAATGTTCGGTGCCCAGATCGGGCAGGCCCTCGGGTCCCTGGCCGGCGAGGTGGTCGGCGCCACCGACATCGGGCTGCCGCTCGGCCCGGCCCGGCGCGCTGCGCTGATCCCCGCCAACATCAGCTCCTTCGGCGCCGGGCTGGGCATCGAGGCTGACCAGGTGCGGCTCTACCTCGCCCTGCGCGAGGCCGCTCACCAGCGATTGTTCGCCCATGTGCCATGGCTTCGCACGCATGTTCTGGGCGCGGTGGAGTCCTACGCCAGCGGCATCAACATCCAGCTGGACAAGCTGGAGGAGATCGTCTCGGGCCTGGACCCGATGAATCCCGATTCGATCAGTGCGGCCTTCACCGACGGCCTGTTCACCCCGCAGAACACCCCCGAACAGCACGCGGCCCTTTCCCGTCTGGAGACCTCGCTCGCCCTGGTCGAGGGGTGGGTCGACGAGGTCGCCGGCGCTGCGGCGGCCGAGCACCTGAGCGCGGCCGGGGCCTTGCGCGAAGCCATCCGGCGCCGACGCGCCAGCGGCGGACCGGCGGAGCAGACCTTCGGGTCCCTCGTGGGACTGGAACTGCGTCCGCGGCGCCTGCGTGAGGCCGCCGCACTGTGGTCTCGCCTCACCGAGGTGCGCGGCGTCGAGGGCCGGGACGCGCTCTGGGCCCACCCGGACCTGATGGCGACCTCCGAGGATCTCGATGACCCGGCCGGCTTCGCCGAGGGGCGCAGCGCCCCCGGGCTCACCATGGACCTGACAGCGCTGCTCGAGGGCACCCTCGGTGCGGCGCCGCCCGAAGGCGGCGCCAAGCACCCGGACACCGGCGAGGTAGACCCGCCTTCCCCGACGCCGTGAGCTCGGACCCCGCGATCCTGCATGCCGACGCCGTCGCGGTCCTGCGCTCCTACCGCAGCGCCGGCCCCGCGCAGGCTGGGTTGCGCGCGGACTACCTCGCGCACCTGGCCGCCCACGCCGACGCGCTGGACCGCGGCTGTACACCGGCCCATGTGACCGCCAGCGCGCTGGTCCTGGACGCGGCCGGTAGCCGGGTGCTGTTGATGCTGCACCGCAAGGTGCGCCGGTGGCTGCAGATGGGCGGGCACTGCGAACAGGGAGATCGCACCCTGGCGGACACCGCGCTACGCGAGGCCCGCGAGGAATCCGGGCTGGCCGCCCTGAGCCTGCTCCCCGGCGGCCCGGTGCTGCTCGACCGGCACGAGGCGCCCTGTTCACCCGCTGTGGACCACCACCTCGACGTCATGTTCGCCGCCGTCGCCCCGGCCGGTGCCCTTCCCCTCTCCAGCGCCGAGTCGATCGATCTCGCGTGGTTCGACGTCGATGCCCTCCCGGCCGACGCCGATACCGCGGTGCGCGCCCTGGTGATCGCTGCCCGAGCCCGGCTACTCGCACTGGCCGGCTCCGGTCCGTGATCTCGCTGCGCAAGCGAATCGGACTGGGGCCGATCCCGGCCGAGCTGACCGGCCCGGTCGTGGTCCGTCAGTTCGGCGGGGTGGTCACCGGGGTGTTCCTGGGCGTGATGCTCACGGCGATGGGCGCGGCGATTCTCGCCGATCCCGGCGCGAGCGTCGAGGGTGGCGACGGTGTCGGGGACCGGTTCTTTTTCGGCATTCTCGTCGTCCCCGGATGGTGGGCGCTGCGGCGATTCTTTCTGCGTCCCCGCATCGAGATCACCGCCGACGCTCTGGCCATGCACAACGCGTTCTCCTCGGTGCACCTACGGTGGCCCGAGGTGTCCGGCGCCGCGCTCACTGGCGGCATCGAGGTCCGCACCGTCGACGGCGAGCCCGAACGGGCCATGGTGTTCGGCCCCGCACTCTCCACCCCGTTCACCTCTGCGGACCGCCCCGCCGCCGTGGTCGCGCTCATTCGTGCCACCGCCTCCGCCCGGGGCGGGGGACCCGTCGAAGGCGAAGACGCCTATCTCGCGGACGACCTCGTCGCGGGGGCCATCAGCAGTGCGCCGGCGCGTCGCGCCGCGGCGCGTACCCACCGGCGGACCTGCCCCGGCTGGGGTGAACTGCTCGCCTACGCGCTGCTGTGGGGTGCGGCCAGCGTTCTCTCATCCGCCGTCGCCTGAGGTTGCCTCACAGGACGTCCTCGCCGCCGTCGGGACCCGACCACGGTAGGCCGGCCGTGGCCGAGACGCCCTCGAGGAAACCGCGAGCACGCTCGGTGCGGGGGTAGACCTCCAGCAACTCCCAGAAGTCGGGGCCATGATCGGCGACGATCAGGTGCGCCAGTTCGTGCAGCAGCACGTAGTCGATGACGTAGGTGGGCATCCCCTGCAACCGGGTCGAGAGGCGGATAGTGCCGTCCATCGGCGTGCACGAACCCCAGCGGGAAGCCTGATTGGCCACCCATCGGACCGAGGTGGGCACCGCCACACCTTCCAGATAGCGCGTCGAGAGCCGGCGTGCCCTGGCCAGCAGATCGACGTCACTGGGCCGGCGGCGAAGCTCCTGGGCCGCGAGGCGGGCCAGCATGACCTCCACCCAGCGGCGCTCGTCCGCGCGGCTCATGCCCCCCGGAATCAGGACGACGGTGCGGTCGTCCTCCCGGTAGGCGGACACGGTTCGGCGGCGGCGGTCACTGCGGCGGACCTCGACCGGACCCGCGCCCGGAACCTCCACCGAGGCCTTGCGACGTCCGGTCATCGGGACGTGCCTTTCGGTCCCGGCCGGCTGCGGGCGGTGATCCGGGCGTCCCAGGTGCTCACCAGCCGACGGTACCGCCCCGAACGGGCCAGGTTGTGCCTCGCCATCCATTCGAGCGAGCGAGGCGTGCGGGCGGCGGCGGAAGAGCCCGAAATGCCCGAACGGCGGCGCGCTGGGGCTCCGCACGCGCTGCGGGGGCTAAGGTGAGCGGTCGTTGCGCGGCGCCGCGGCCCGACAGGCGGCCGGCCCGACGACGCGACCGGGCCTCCGCCGGGTCGCCATATCCGATAGGGAGATCGACGATGGCCGAGAGCTACACCGGCGAGGCGTACTGCGTGAAGTGCAAGGAGAAGCGTGACTTCACCGGAGAGGTCAAGGTCAGCGACTCGGGGCGGCGGATGGCGCAGGGAATCTGCGGCGTGTGCGGCACCAAGCTGAACCGGATCCTCGGCAAGGCCTGACGCCGGCGGGTCTTCAACTCGCGGGAGTTATCCACAGTTTTATCCCCAGTGGGCCCGGGCCACCTGCGCGGTACGGGCCCACTGGGGCAGGCTCGGCCCCCGGCGCGGCGACGACCGCCGCGCACATGTCGAGGGGGCCTATGTCCGAGATCGCAATGTCCGAGATCGCACCGGCCGCGGGCATCCGCCGTCCCGCGCTCAAATCCGACCGGTGTCCGCTGCACCGCAGCGGTGGTCACGTTCAGTTCGGATCCTCCCCGGGCGCGCGCGTCCTACCGGGCTTCGACCACGCGGCCCGCCGGGTGCTCGAGCACCTCGACGGGCGCCACGATCGCCGGACCCTGACTGAGCACGCCATCCGCCTGGGGCTGCCCGCGCCGGCGTTCAACACCATGCTGGACGCCCTGGCGAGCGCCGGACTTCTCGAGGACGGCGCCGTGACGCCGCCGGGATGGCACGAGCTGTCCGAACCCCGCCGCGCGGACCTTGCGCCGGTCCTCGCCGCGCTGACCGCGGCCCTGCCCGGACCCGACACCGGCAAGCACGTGATGGGCCGACGAATGCGGGCCCGCGTGGTCAGTCTCGGCGGCGGGCCCGTGGCCACCCAGGTCGAGCGGCTGATCACCGCGGCCGGCGTGGGCGCGGTGACCGTCGCACGTCACGGCGACCACCCGCCCGCCGCCGACCTGATCCTGTTGACCACCGTGCCGTCCCCGGCCGAGGTCGCTGCCCTCATGCAGTCCACCGCTGTGCACCTCATCGCCCGAGCGGGGGCCAACGACGCGGTGCTCGGACCGCTCGTCATCCCGGGGCACAGCTCCTGCCTGCGCTGTCAGGACCTGCACCGCGCCGACCTGGATCCGGACTGGCCACGCGTTGCCGCCCAGCTCGCTGCCGCGCCGCCGCGCCGATCGCCGGCCGCCGATCTCATCCTGGCCGCCGTGCTCGCCGCGTACGCCGCGCGGGCCGTACTCGATCACCTGGACCGGGGCGAGCGGGCACTTGTGGACACCACGGCGCAGGTCACACACCACGATCTGCGCTGGCGCCGCAGCTACTGGTCCCGTCATCCCGATTGCGGATGCCAGGCACAATGAACGGGTGAGCAATCCCTCGCGCGGCCCGGCAGATATTCCGATCCGCGCGATGACCCGGGGAGCCAAGCTCGCCGCCCTGCCGCTCGGCATGGCCGGGCGCGCCACGATCGGCTTGGGCAAGCGGATCGGCGGGCGACCCGCCGAGGTCGTGGCAGCGGAGATCCAGGCACGCACGGCCGAGCAGATCTTCAAGACCCTCGGAGAGCTCAAGGGCGGGGCCATGAAGTTCGGGCAGGCACTGTCGATCATGGAGGCGGCGCTACCCGAGCCGCTGGTCGCCCCCTATCGGGCAACGTTGGTCAAGCTGCAGGAATCTGCTCCCCCGCTACCCCCGCGCATCGTCCTCGACGTGATGTCCACGAACCTGGGACCGCAGTGGCGAGGGCGCTTCGCCGAGTTCGACACCGCGGCCGTCGCCGCCGCCAGCGTCGGACAGGTGCATCGCGCCATCTGGTCCGACGGGCGCGAGGTGGCCGTCAAGATCCAATACCCCGGCGCCGGTGAGGCACTGCTCGGTGACCTCAACCAGATCTCGCGCCTGGCGCGGGTGTTCGGCGGGCTCGCGCCGGGCCTGGATATCAAGCCACTGATCGCCGAACTCAAGGACCGGGTGGCCGAGGAGCTGGACTACGGCCTAGAGGCCCAATCGCAGCGCGGATTCGCCGCAGCCTTCGCCGGCGATCCCGACATCGCCATCCCCGCCGTCGTGCACCAGGACGGCAAGGTGCTCGTCACCGAGTGGATGGACGGCACGCCGTTGTCGGCCGTGATCAACGATGCCGATCAGGACCTGCGCGACCGGGCCGGTGAGCTCTACCACCGGTTCCTGCTCTCCGGGCCGGGCCGGGCCGGCATGTTGCACGCCGATCCGCATCCGGGCAACTTCCGGATGCTGGCCGATGGCAGGCTCGGCGTCCTGGACTTCGGCGCCGTCAACCACCTGCCCGGCGGGCTGCCCCCCGCGGTGGGGACCTTGCTGGCGATGGCGCTAGGTGGGGATGCGCAGGGGGTCAGCGACGGTCTGCGCACCGAGGGTTTCCTCAAGACGAGCATCAGCATCGATCCGGACAAGCTGCTGGCCTACCTGCTGCCGTTCCTGGAACCCGTCACCACCGAGCACTTCCGTTTCTCCCGCGCCTGGCTACGCGCCCAGGGCACGCGGGTGGGCGACCCGCGTTCGGGGTCCTACTACACGGGCTTGCAGCTGAACCTGCCCCCGCGTTACCTGCTGCTGCACCGGGTCTGGATCGGGGCGATCGGCGTGCTCTGCCAGCTGGAGGCCGCCGGGTACTGGCGCGAGCAGCTGGCGCAGATCCTGCCGGGCGGTGAGGTCCTGCGCGAGCAGGACTGACCTAACCCCACATCGGCAGTGGCCCGGTTCCCTGGGGGGAACCGGGCCACTGAGGTGGCGCGTGGAACTCAGGCCTGCGCGTAGGCGCGGTCGGCCCGGAGCTGGGCGCGGTTCGCGCGCCGCTGCAATCGGTCCGCCCGGCGCTGCGCCCGAAGCGGAGCGAGCGCACGCTCGTGCTCGGCTTCGACGCGCAGGGTGCGCAGGCGTTCACGCGCCAGGTCTTCCCCGACGGTGTACATGGGTTCACTCCTTTGAATCAGGCAGCAATCTCGGACTTACGCGGACGCCCACGGGGACGCTTGCGCGGTACGACGACGCCGGCGAGGAACAGCTCGCCGCCCCAGACGCCCCACGGCTCGGCGCGCTCCAGTGCTCCGTCGAGACAGTCGCGGCGCATCGGGCAGGACACGCACAGGGACTTGGCGTACTCGACATCGGCCGGGGCCTCGGCGAAGAACACGTCAGCTCCCGCCGCGCGGCACGGCGTGGTCAGGCAACGTCCGAGTACGGCAGAGCCTGCCTCGAGGGTGATCTGGCCTTGCATCTGGTGCTCCTTCGCAGAAGGCGCCCGAAGGTGTGGGCGTCTGGTGGACGGTCGAGCGGGCGGTGGGTGGGCCTGCTCGCTGGTGCTGTAGGAGATGGGCAATGGATCGCGTGCAATGACGAAGGCCGCGGATCCCGAGTTCGGGTTCCGCGGCCTGAGAGTCAGCGCCGATCTGGTGGTGCTAGACCGGTGGATCGCTGCAGGTGCGGAAGGTCCGAGGGGCAAAGGTGAGCTCTTCGCGCTTGGCGGCCATGGCATCCGCGGATGCCGGAACACGGGCAGAGATCTGCTCGAGCGCCGTGGCGTAACGCGGTGCGGACCCATGGCCCGACGTGAGCGGCCAGGTGTGGGCGATGCCGACAGCGGTGGCGCTGCCTTGCGCGTTGCTCAGCACGTTGCTCGGCATCGTGGTCGCGATCTTCACCGTCGGTCACCTCCGTCATGGGCTCGTGTGCGCGCGCTCGTTACGCCCGCTCGTTACGAGGGTACGTCCGGGGCCCGCGGGGCCGCAAACGAATTATCGCCGGCGTGTGGTCACAGCTCGATCACGTCCTGATCGGCGCGGACAGCTCGTCGGGGCTGCCAATGGCGACGATCCGGCCGCGCTCGAGTTCGCCACCGATCCGGAAGGTGCTCGCGCCGCTAGGGCGTGTCTCCTAATCTCAGGTGGATGCGGACGGTGATCCAGGTGGATGCATCGCCAGGCGGAGGAGGAGCCCGATGCGGAGCATCGGGCGACGACAACAACGCAGCGAGGCGCCGCCTGGGCGCCGATCCGCGCCGCCTATCGGGATTGGGAGACATGCCCTAGTCCCGGAAGACGCCGACGATTCACCACCGTGCCGATTCGCCACGCTTACGAGCGTAAGCGGCGAGATGCGGCAAAGTGAAGGCGAGTTCACGGGTGCCCACGGCAGCGATCAACCCCTTGGCGATAAGGCTGTGGCGGGTTCGCGAGACGCTCTGGGCGCTCCGTCCCAGCGCCGTGGCGATCTCACCGGCGTGCACGGCACCGTCACCCAGCGAGGCCATCGCCATGACGTAGGCGCGCTCGGTAGGGGTGATTCTCGCGAACCTGCCCTCGAACACACTGGCCGCGAGTTCGTCGAGTGCGACCGGTACGCCGACCCTGGCGTGTTCCTGGGTGATCAATTGCGTACCGTGCGCCGCTTCCCATGTCCGGTGGCCGAGCAGCTGAATCAGGTAGGGATAGCCCTGGGCGGCGTCGACCAGGTAGTCCAGCGCAGCGGCCTCGAAGCGCACCCCGAGGCGCTGCGCCGGCTGATCCAACGCCACACGGGTGGCGACCGCGTTGAGTGGGCCGAGTTCGGCGAACCGGTAACGCTCTCCATAGGTCACCGCGGTGCGGATGTGCTCGGGGGCGTCGGGAAGGCCACCGGCGAGCATCAGCACGGGAAGCTGTCCCGCGGAGCAAGCCTGCAGCCCTCGGGCGATCGCACGCAGGTCGCCAGCTTGGACGTCCTGAACCTCGTCGAGCAGCAGGAGCACAGCTCGCTTGCGCTCACGCGCGAGCACGCCGAGCGAGGTCAGCAGTTCACTGACCGCGCTGCCGGCTGCCCTTGATCCACTGCTCCGCAGCTCGGCCCTCACCGGACCCCCGCCGAGGGTGACGGTCACCTCGTCGACAGCGTCCCGTACTCGGCGCAGGCCCAATCCTCGGCTGGCCAGGTCGGCTCCCATCGCTCCCAGCATCCGCGCGAAGACCCCAGCGAACGTCTCGTCTCCCGTGGCCTCGATCCGCCTGGCAACGATGCGCCGCTCGCGCCCCATCTCGCCGAGACGCTCCAAGAGAACCGTCTTGCCCATGCCGCGCGGTCCCCAAAAACAGGTGTGTTGGATCGGGTTCCCGGCCAGGAGTCCGGTGAAGTACCCGTCGAACCGGCTGAGCCACTCATCGCGCCCGGTGAGGATTGGAGGAACCGATGCTGTGCCCGGAGCATAGGGATTCTGCCAGGATTCGAGCACTTGCAGAGAATAGCAGAATTCTCTTACTGAGACAGAGAAGTACAGAGATATTCTGTTGTGCCAGAGAAAAGCAGAGATGTGGTGGCCAGGCTGTTTGAACGCGGTGCAGCGAGACCTCAACCGACGGGCGCGACCCCGCTGCAGATCGCGATGACGTCCGGGCCATAACGTTCCAGCTTCGCCGACCCGACGCCGGGGATCCTCGACAGCTCACCGAGCGCACACGGGCTGGCCTCGGCGATCGCTTGCAGGGTGGCGTCGGTGAAGACGCAGTACGCGGGCAGTGACTGCTCCCGCGAGCGGGCCAGACGCCACTCGCGCAGCCGTTCCAGCAGAGCCTCGTCGTAGTCGGCAGGGCAGTCCTGGCAGCGGCCGAGCTTGCGGGCCACCGCGCCGGTGAGCGTGGCCTTGCAGATCCGGCAGGTCTGGATCTTGCGGCCCTTGTCCTTGGTGCGGGGCGATGGGGAGCGCGCCGCCGAGGGCGAAGGGGCGTGCAGGCCGTCCAGGAATCGGGACGGGCGCCGCGCCCCACGTCCGCCGCTGCCCCGGGCCGTGGCCCAGGACAGCGAGAGCCGGTCCTTGGCCCGGGTCAGCCCCACATAGAACAGCCGGCGCTCCTCCTCGATCTCGGCCGGGGTCTCGGCGTAACTGATCGGCACCATGCCCTCCACCAGGCCCACGAGGTGGACCTCGTCCCACTCCAGGCCCTTGGCCGCGTGCATCGAGGCGAGGGTGACCCCTTCCACGACCGGCACATGGGCGTCGGCCGCGCGGGAATCGAGTTCGGCCACCAGATCACTGAGCCCGGCCGCGGGATCGACGCGCACCAGTTCCTCCGCGATGCCCGCCAGCGCGGCGAGCGAGGCGGCCCGCTCGCCCGCGGCGCCCGCGCGCGCGGGGCCGCCCGCCAGGCCGGCACCGGCGAGGATGTCGCGGACCTGGCCCCGCAGGTCGGTGGCCGGTGAGGCATCGACGTCGTTACCCAGGGCCCCGGCGCGCGCGGCGCCACGCAGCAGCGTGCGGGCCGCCACGATCTCGGGACGTTCGAAGAACCTCTCCCCGCCGCGCAACAAGTACGGCACGCCCGCCGCGGCGAGGGCCTGCTCGTAGGCGGCGGACTGCCCATTGGTGCGAAAGAGCACGGCGATGGCGCTCGCCGGGGTGCCCGCGTCCAGCGATCCGGCGATCGACGCCGCGACGGCCGAGGCCTCGGTCTCCTCATCGGGGTGCTCGCGCACGACCGGCGCCGGACCGGCGCCCCGTTGCGCCGCGAGCGCCAAAGGTGGCAGCGCGCCGGATTCCCCGCCGGCGAGCACGGCGTTGGCCACCGCGACGATCTGCGGGGTGGAACGATAGTTGCGCACCAGGTGCAGGACCTGGGCGCCCCGATGGCGCCGGGCGAACTCGAGCAGATGCGCCGGGGTGGCCCCCGCGAAGGAGTAGATGGTCTGCGCAGGATCGCCGACGACACACAAGTCATCGCGCTCCCCCAGCCAGAGCTCGAGCAGGCGCTGCTGCAGCGGGCTGACGTCCTGGTACTCGTCCACCACGAACGTGCGGTACTGACGGCGGACTTGCTCGGCAATGTCGGGATCGGCCAGCGTCCCGACGGTGAGCAGCAGGATGTCCTCCATGTCGATGACACCGCGAGTGCGTTTGACGTCCTCGTAGAGGCCGTACAGCTCCGCCATCCGGGCCGGGGTCAGTGCGGCCGGGGGCGTGCGCGAACCGGCGGCCGCGGCGCGGGCATAGTCCGCCGGGGCGATCTGGCAGACCTTGGACCACTCGATCTCCGCCGCTAGGTCCCGGACCTCCGCCTGGCCCGGGCGCACCCCGAGCCGGGAGGCGGCCGCCGCAACCAGGGGTGCCTTGGACGCCTCAATGCGCGGCATCTCGCCACCGATCGCGGTCGGCCAGAAGAAGCGCAATTGACGCAACGCCGCGGAGTGAAAGGTGCGCGCCTGCACCCCGCCGGCGCCGAGCGCGCGCCGCCGGCCCCGCATTTCCCCGGCCGCCCGGGTGGTGAAGGTGACCGCGAGCACCTGCGGAGCCTGAAAGGCGCTGGTGGCCACCCCGTAGGCGATGCGGTGAGTGATCGCGCGGGTCTTGCCGGTGCCGGCCCCGGCCAGCACACACACCGGGCCGCGGACCGCCTCGGCAACCGCGCGCTGCTCCGGGTCGAGCGCGTCCAGGATCCGCTCCGCGCTCGTGGTCACCCCACCCTCCAGCCCCTCGTCCCGCCACCACCGCGGATTTCCCGCGTGCTCGTCATCCTTGCAGCGCCGACCGACAGTGGCGATCCGAGCGGCGCGGCGCAACCCTGCGGCCCGGCTGATCGTCAATTTGCGGGGCCCGGGATTTCTCCGGCCGACTCTGGTGTTGCATCAGCACAGGCCGACCGCTCCAGCGTCGGCTCCGACGAAAGGCCCCGCCCGCATGAGCTCGAATCCCGACGCCCTCACCGCCGGCCCGTCGGTCCTGACGATGTTCTCCACGCGTTGGTGCGGCTACTGCAAGCGCCTCAAGCTCATGATGACGAAGGAGGGCATCGACTTCGTCGAGGTGGACATCGAGCACGACCCCGAGGCCGAGGCGTTCGTCGTCGCCGTGAACCGCGGCAACGCCACCGTCCCCACCCTGCACTTCCCCGATGGCACCGCGCTGACCAACCCGAGCCTGGCGCAGGTCAAGGCACAGCTCGCCGGCGCGACGGGCTGAGGGCTGGGGATCAACGTTGACACTCCTGGTGCGATCACGAGCGCGGTAAGTGCCACACCCGCTGCCACGTTGATCTCCAGCCGACGCGCGCCCAGTCAGATCTGCCGCAGCTCGCGGACGCCCCGCGACCTACCAGCGGTTCTCGGTCGGTAGCGGGGCGCCGAGCCAGCGTTCGATCAGCCACCGGGCGATCGAGATCGGGCCGGGCATCACCGCAGAGCCGCTGCGGCCCGCCTCGACGATCTCCGCGCGGGTGAACCAGCGCGCCTCGGTGATCTCGGCGGCGTCCACGGTGATCCGGGTGTCCTGGGCGCGGGCATGGAAACCCACCATCAGCGACGCCGGGAACGGCCAGGGCTGCGAACCCTGATAGCTCACGTGATCGACGCGCACACCGACCTCCTCGAACACCTCGCGGACCACCGCCTGCTCCAGGGACTCCCCCGGTTCGACGAACCCGGCGAGGGTCGAGAACCGCCCCGGCGGCCAGGCCGGGTTGTGCCCGAGCAGAGCCCGCTCATCGTCGTCGATCACCAGCATGATCACCGCCGGATCCGAGCGCGGGAACTGCTGGGTTGCGCACACCTCGCACCGGCGCACGTGCCCGGCCGCGATCGCGACGCTCGGACCGCCGCAGTTCGGGCAGTAGGCATGGCGGGCGTGCCAATTGGCCAACCCCACGGCATGCACGAAGAGCCCCGCGGCCGCGCCGCCGAGGCGCGAGCTGATCTCGCGCAGGTGGGTGCGCCGCTCGTCCTCTGCCGGTTCGAACACGGCGTGCACAGCAAAAAATGGCATACCGGCGTCATCGAAGCCCAGAAAATAGTGCTCCACCGGCTCATCAAAGTGACCTGGCGTCACTAGGGCGAGGTCGCTGCCGTCGGCCAGCAACACGCTGCTGGACTCGTGCACGCGCAGCACCTTCGCCCGGGGATCCGTCCACGCCCGCTCGATCGCCTCGGCGTCGGTGCGCAGCGCCGACGCGCGATCATGGGATCCCTGCGAGAGGCGCAGCCGGTTCAGCACCCGGTCGCCGCCTGCAGCACCCGACATGCCGCGATCATCCGTTCCCGCGAAAGCGTTCTGACGCGGTGGGGTCGGTCATCAGGGCGCACACCGAGCACCGTCATGAATGAACTGTAGGTCGGTCATATCACTACCCGCTCGGTGAGCAGGTGCTCGAGCTCGGTGCGACTGGGCAGCAGCGGCCGTTCCACGGCGCCGGTGCGGACGTGGACGAAGGCGGCCCCGACCTGGCCCGGATCGACTCCGGCGAGCTCCGCCCAGGCCAACCGGTAGATCGCCAGCTGCAGCGGGCCCGCGAAGTCGGCGCGCGACTCGCCGCTGACCCCGGTCTTCCAGTCGATGACGTCGAAGCCGGATGCGGTGAGGTAGACCGCATCGATACGGCCGCGGATGATCCGTCCACCCAGGGGCAGCGAGAACGGCGCCTCGATCGCGTGCGGACGCAGATCGGCGTAGGGGCCGGCCAGGAACGCCGCCTGCAACTGCGTGAGACCGGGGTCGGCGTCGACGTCGTCGTCGACCGCATCGAGCAGGTCGTCGGCGAGCAACACCTGCTGACCGAAGCGATCCGCGACCCAGGCATGAAAGCGCGTCCCGCGGCGCGCGGCCACCCCAGGCGGGCGGGGCATCGGGCGGATCAGATCCCGGGCCAGGGCGTCGGGGTCGCGGGCCAATGCCAGAACCTGCGAGGCGGACAGCGACGCCGGCAGGACGACGCTCCGGGTGCCGTATCGGGCCCGCGCCGCCTCGACCTGAAGCAGCTCCAGATCCCGATCCCAACCGCGTACGCGCTCGAGTTCTGCCGCGCTCAGATCGGGGTGGGTAGGCACCGGCGCCCCAGGCGTGGACGCCCGGGCGGCGATCGCCACTCGCACCCCGTCGGCGCTGGCCCGGCGGCGCGCGAAGGGCTCCGGGTCCAGATGCGCCGGCCAGGCGATCTCGACGACCTCCCCGCGCAGCGGATTGGCCGTACCCGGCTCGGGTTCGCCCGCCCAGGGCCCACCGGGATCCAGCCCGGCCGCATCGGTGAACGACCGGATCGCCCGCAGATACTCCGAGGGTCCCCGCGGCTTCTTCTGCGTGGGACCCCACCAGTGCCCGCTGGCAACCAGGCGGCGGCGCGGCCGGGTGCAGGCCACGTAGGCCAGCCGCAGTTCCTCCAGCGCGCTCTGCTCACGCACCGCATCCTCGAAGGCCGCGACCTCCTTCGGGGACCAGCCGGCCAGCGCGGGCAGGTGCTCCCGGTCTCCGCGCAGTGCCTGCGGCAGCGACTCGGCGCGGGTGGTCCACTTCGCCCGGCCGCGACTGGAGGGAAACACGGTGGCGGTGACGTCCGGCAGGACCACGACGTCCCACTCCAGACCCTTGGCCTTGTGTGCGGTCATCAGCGTCACCGAGTCGGTGTCGCCGGGGGTCGCCGAGTCCAGGCCCCGCTCGTGTTCCTCCGCCGCGCGCAGGTAGGCCAGGAATGCCGCGACGCTGTGGTCGCCGTCGGCGTCCGCGAAATCTGCCGCCACGTCACAAAACGTCGCGAGCGACTCGCGCCGTCGCGCGGCGTGGGCGTGCGGCCCCGCAGCGATTTCGACGTCCAACCCGGTGGTCGCAATCACCCGGTGCAGCAGGTCGATCAGCGGTTCGCCGACGTGTCGACGCAGGGCCCGCAGTTCGGCCTCGAGCGCCGCAAAGCGTGCCCGCGCCGCGGCCGAGAACGGGTGCGCACCCGGGTCGGCGAGGGCGTCGGGCAAAGCGATCAGCTCCGCCGGATCGCTGATCCCCACCGCGGTAGCCATCGCATCCGCACCGGCGCCCTGATCGCGTGGCACAGCGACCAATTCCGCGGCGCGACGACCCAGCAGCGCGAGGTCCCGCGCACCGATCCGCCAGCGCGGTCCCGCGAGGAGCCGGACGAGGGCCGCGTTGGCCGTGGCACAGTCGATGACCTCGAGCGTGGCGATGATGTCCGCGACCTCGGGCAGGTGCACCAGCCCGCCCAGCCCCACCACCTCGACCGGGATCCGGCGCGCGACCAACTCGGCGTGCAGCGGCCCGATGTCGCGTGTCGCCCGCACCAGGACGGCGATCTCCCCCGGCGCGGTCCCCTCGGCGATCGCGGCGGCGACCTGCTCCCCCACCCAGGTCAGCTCCTGGCGGTGATCCGCCAGCAACGCCGTGCGGATCTCACCGCCGGCCCGGGCCGCGACCAGCGGGGCGACGCCGGTGTGAACGGCGCGCAGCGGGGCGGCGAGCACATTGGCCAGCTCCAGCACCCGCTCGCCGTTGCGCCGGTTCTCCCGCAAGGTGAAGCGGCGCACCGGCTGGGGCCGAGCGGGGTCGGCGAAGTGCGCCGCAAACTCCTCCAGGTTCGCCACCGAGGCCCCGCGCCAGCCGTAAATGGCCTGGCAAGGGTCACCGACCGCCGTCACCGGGTGCCCCGCAAAGAGCCCGACGAGCATCCGGCGCTGGGCGACCGAGGTGTCCTGGTACTCATCGAGCAGCACGACCTCGAAGCGCCCACGCTCCGCCACGCCGACGGCGGGATCGCTCTCGGCCAGGCGGGCCGCCAGCGCGATCTGATCCCCGAAGTCAAGCAGGTCCCGCTCGGCCTTCGCCGCCCGGTAATCCGCCACCAGGTCCACGAGCTCGAGCCGCCTCGTGGCCGCCAAGATCGCCTTGCCGACGCCGGAACTCGCGGAATCCGCCCCCCTGTGCCCGGCGAGAGACTGCAGCAGGGCACGGTCGTGGGTGCGGACCTGATCCAGGGTCACCAGATGTTCGCTGACCTCAGCGTCCAGCGCCAGCAGGTCGGATACCAGGTCGCCGGTCGGCTTGGTGAGCGAGGGAAAGGGGCCGCGGGCCCGGCCGATGACCCGAGCCGCAAGCTGATAGCGGGTGGCGTCCACGAGCAGCCGGGAATGCGGTTCGACACCCAGTCGCAACCCGTGCGACTCGATCAAGACCCCGGCATAGGAGTGGTAGGTCGAGACCGTCGGCTCACCCGGGTCGGCATCGGGGTCCACACCCCGCTCGGCGCAGGCCGGATGAGCACCGGCTACGCCCGTAACGACACCCGCCCGCTCCAACGCGGCCCGGACCCGGCCGGCGAGCTCCGCGGCGGCCTTGTTGGTGAAGGTGAGCCCGAGGACGCCGTCGGGCGCCACCGCGCCGGTGCCGACCAGCCAGACGACCCGGGCGGCCATGACGGTGGTCTTGCCCGAACCGGCACCGGCAACGATCACCGCCGGCTCCAGCGGGGCGGTGATGGCGGCGAGTTGCTCATCGGTGTAGGGCACCCCGAGCAGGCGCACGAGGTCGTCGACGTCGCGGATCGCACTGCCGGTAACGCCACCAGCACCCATGATGAGCTCGCGGCGCTCACTCATGGCGTCACCGCTACGGACTTCGTCCTCGCGGGGCCGCCACCAGCACCCATGATGAGCTCGCGGCGCTCACTCATGCGAGCACCGAGCGACCCTCGGCGCGCCCACTGCAGCAGCGCCGGTACTCGCAGCGATCGCAGGACTCGTCCGGCAGCGGGGTGAAGGCCTCGGCCCGGAGCCGCCGGGCGGCTTCGGCCAGTAGCTCACGGACCCACTGCGGGTTCGCCGAGGTCGTGGTGGGTTCCTGCGCGACGACCTTCGGCAGGCCCGTGCGGCCACGTTCCTGACGCAGCATCACCAATTCTGCGCCGGCGCTCTCGCGGCTTGCGCCCGGCAGCTCGTCCAGCGCACCCTCGCCGACACAGAGCTGGTAGATCCCCAGCTGAGCATGTTCCGCGGCCGCGGCAGCGCCAAGGGGGCTCTTGCTGGTCTTGAGGTCCACCACCTGCAGGCGCCCGAGGGGATCGGCTTCGACGCGGTCCAGGCGCCCGCGCAGGCGCACCGGCCCGGAGCTCACCTCGACGTCGACCTCGAAGGCGACCTCGACGCCGAGCAACGTCCGCTCCGGGCGGCCAAGATGCCAGGTGAGGAATCGGCGCAGCGCCGCCAGGGCGGCGTCGCGTTGCTGCACGGATTGCCAAGCCGAATCGAAGGGCAGTTGCCCCCACACCCTGTCCAGGCACGCCGTCAGTTCCCCGAGGTCGGTGACGCCCGCACTGGCGACCTGCTCGGCCAGGGCGTGCACGAGGTTGCCGAACGCCTGCGCGACGCCCGCGGCCTGCTCGGCACGCACCTCGCGGCGCAGGAACCAGCGCAGCGGACAGGAGGTCAGACCCTCGACGGCGCTGCCGGAGAGCTCCAGCGGTGCCAGCGGATCACGCACCGGGGTCCGCGCACTCGTCGGCTCGTGCACGCCCCACCACCGATCGGGATCAGCAGCCGGCACCAGCGAGCGACCGTGCTCGTCCGCCAAGCCCGCGAGCACCGCGAGCCGCGCCGTAGCCGTCGCCCGCAGCGCCGGGGAGGCCTCGGCGTCCGCCAGCACCGCGCGCAGCTCCCCGACCAGACCACCCGCCGACAGGGGCCGCGGCGGGCGCCCTCCTACCGCCACCGGCTCGACCCCGAGTTCGCGCAGGAAACGCGAGGGCCGATCACCGTCCTCGTCGGGCGTCGCCACGGCGCTGACCAACAGGCGGGTACGCGCCCTGGTCACCGCGACGTAGAACAGGCGGCGCTCTTCGGCCAGAGTTGCCGAGGTGGGAGTCGGGGGCAGCAAACCGAGCGGTCCGAGCCGATCGGCCCCGAGCAGGGTGCCGCGCCGGCGCAGGTCCGGCCAGCTGCCCTCCTGTACTCCGACGACCGCCACCAGGGACCACTCCAGGCCCTTCGAGCGGTGCGCCGTCATCACCCGCACCGCGTCCAGTCCGCGATCAACGTGCACGGGAGGATCCCCGGGAATCTCCTGCGCCTCGATCTCGGCGAGAAAGTTACGCACACCTCGGTACCCGGCCTTGCGCTCGGCCCGGGCGGCGGCGGCGAACAGTGCGCACACGGCGTCGAGGTCGCGGTCGGCCCGCCGAGCGCCCGCTCCCGTGGTGGCGGCTGACTCGGCGAGGCGAGCGGGCCAGCCCGTCCCGGACCAGAGCCGCCACAGCGCGTTCTCGGCGTCCTCTCCCGCCTGCAGGCCCGCCGCGGTCGCCCCCAACAGCCGGCCAAGGCGGCGGACCGATCCGGCTATAGCGCCGGGAACCGCCACCAGCTGGGCCGGGTCGGCAAGGGCGGTGCGGATCAGCGCCGCGGACGAGGGCACCTGCCCCGGCGCCACCCCCGCCGCCCGGGCGTGGGCGCGCAGATCCCGGCCAAGGCGGCGCAGGTCGGCGGGGTCGATGCCGGCCAATGGTGAGAGCAGCAGCACTCGCGCGACCTCGTCGGTGAGCTCGCCGGCGTCTGCAGCCACCCGCAGCGCAAGGAGCAGGACCCCCACCGCGGGCTCAGCGCGCAGGGGCACCTCGTCGCCGGCGATCGCCAGGGGAACCCCGGCAGCGCCGAGCACCCGGCGCACCGCGGGAATCGACCGGGTTCCGGAGCGGACCAGCACGGCCATGTCCGACCACGCCAGGCCGTCCTCCAGGTTGGCGCGGCGAAGGACGTCGGCCAGGTGCTCCAACTCGGCCCCGGTGCTGGGGAAGGTCAGCACCTGCAGGCAGGTCGGCACGCGCGCGGCGTGCGGGGCGGGTGACAGGTTCCGGTGCGCGCGCACCGCGCCGGCCCCCAGACCGGTGATCGCCAACCGCGATGCGACGATGCGGCTGGCGGCGAGCAGCGCCGGCGACATCCGCCGACAGGTCTCCAGCACCGCGGTCGGCCCAGCCGTGCCCGCGCGGGTGCGGAACTTCTCCGGAAACTGCGCGATCGCCCCCGCGTCGGCGCCGCGGAAGGCGTAGATCGCCTGATCCGGATCCCCGAACGCGACCAGGTCCGCGCCATCGCCCGCGATCGCCGCGAGCAGGCGCACCTGAGCCGGGTCGCTGTCCTGGTACTCGTCGACGAACACCGCCTGATACCGCGCCCGCAGCGCGGTGCGGACCGGTTCGGACTCGGCGACGGCGACCGCGCGGCGCACCAGTTCGGCGAAGTCCAGAACCCCCCGAGCGTCCAGGACGTCGAGGTATTCCGAGTGAAAGGCGGCCAGCGCCGCCCACACCGCGCCATCGCTCACCTGTCCGGCCTTCGTCTGCGCGGCCGCGAGAGCACTCAGGTCGATGTCACGCTCGCAGGCCCGCGAAAGCACGTCGCGCACCTCGGCGGCCAGCCCACGGGTGCCGACCCCGACCCGCAGTGCCCCGGGCCAGCCGCCACGATCTCCCCCCCGCAGCAGCTCCCGCACCGCCACGTCCTGCTCGGCGCCCGAGAGCAGCCGGGCCGGGCCGGGCCCATCGCCCATGCCCGCCTGCGCTACCAACGCATGCGCGAAGGAGTGAAAGGTTGAGGCGAGCGGGGCGGCGCTCGCGGTGGCCAGCCGCGCGCCGAGGCGATCGCGCAGCTCGGTCGCCGCCTTGCGGCTGAAGGTGAGCACCAGGATCGCCTCGGGCGAGGTCCCCTCGGCGACCCGGTGCGCGACGGCCTCGACCAACGTCGTGGTCTTGCCGGTACCGGGCCCGGCCAGCACCAGCAACGGTCCGCCGCCGTGTTCGACGACCGCGCGCTGCGAGGGGTCCAGATCGGGCATCACCACCGCAGGCGCCGCACTCCCGATCAGGCGGTAGGCGCTCCCCGACCTGACCATCCGCGCCCCCCGACTCCCGCTGCCCCCGACGCAGCTATCAGATCATCGCCCACCGACAAGGCCACGTCCCGCTGACTATTTTGGGTGCGCGTCAGCTTTGTAGGTAAGTCGGTCACGAGGCGTGGGCTGCGAGGTCGGCGAGGCGAGTCTGGTTGTGCTGTCGGGTCCAGATTTGGTGTCGGTCGGGGCTGGCGTACTGGCAGCGCAGGGCGAGGATTCCGGTGGCGCCGGGGTTGCGACCAGCGCATGCCGGAGAGTTTGAGTCGTTGGCCGGCGGTCCGGTGGCATCGGCACGACGGTGCGTTGATCGCCTCGGCGCGAGCGCCGACCGCCTGCGCCACGGCGCGCCCGGTGTTCACGGCGACGCGTTCGATCCGCTTGGCCGCAACGGTCAGTCCGGCGAGGTCGGCGAGCAGGCTGGAGGCGGCGGCGAACGGGAGCGCGGCGCCGGCGCGGGTGCACATCGCGGCCAGGCCCGGGCTGGTCGAGGTCCCACCCGGGCGGATGCAGTCAGGACTCCTGCGCGTCCTGGTCGATCAGAGTCTGGAGCATCCCGGCGATCTGGCGTAGGCCCGCATCGACCTGCCCGAAACGCCGATCGACCTCTCCCAAGCGCCCTTCGACCTGATCGAAGCGCCGATCGACCTGATCGAAGCGCCGATCGCTCTCCTGTTTCATCTCCAGCTGCGTCTCGCGAAGCGCGTTCAGCACACCGGTATGGGCGCGGAGCTCGGCGCGCATTTCCGACACGTCTCGGTCGGCGCCGCCGGCGAGAACCCGCGCAGCCGCGGCGTCCGAGACGCTGCGGGCCACGTCCACACGGGGCTGTGTCATCTCGGCTTCCAGACTGCTGACGCGGCGCTCGAGATTGGGGTCGCCGCCTGGGGGTTCGCTCATGGGAAGAGAGTAGATCGGGGCACCGACAGAATCGATCCGATCAGGGCGCCAGACTAATTTTCGGGCAGGAGCTTGAACTGGCGCAGGATGCGGTCGTCGAAATCGTCGTCGCCAACACCGGCTTCCTCGCACACCCGGGCCGTCCGGCAGACAACGGCGGCTTGACGAAACTCTGCCGTGCGCGCCTTGCCGTCGACGGTGTACGCGATGCGAATCCCGTTGACTGCGCCGATGTCGCCGGAGACCAATCGGAACCCGACGACAACCTGCATCGGTGCCGGACGTCCCCCGGCTGCGCCGGGCAGGACCACGCTTGTTTGCGCCGCCGGCACCGGCTCCCCCAAGGGTCGAAGGCCGCTCAATTGCGGCGCAGGGAAATCTCGCCCCACACCGAGCTTGTTGCGACGAAAGTCCCGCGGCCACACCGTGAAGGCGCCGAGGTAAGTGACGTTCGGCGACATCAGCGCCTCTACACCGGTCACCCGAATCTCCTTACCGGGGTGCTCCAGTTGCAGATCGCCGATTGTGAAGGCCTGCGAAGGCTTCAAGACCACGCCGCCGTACACCAAGGTTGGAGCCGTTGGCTGCAGCCGCCCCCCGTCGCCGGAGTGCAGAATCGCCGCCCCTACGATCCCGATCGCTGCGGTCAACATGGCAGCAAGAGCGAGTCGGGTGCGGCGTCGCCTGAGGAACACTCCGGCCCGCACGCAGAACTTCCCCGCAGGCGGGGGCCTGCGGGGAAGTTCTGGTGCCTGGTGCTCAGCCGATCGGAACGCCGCCCGTGAGGGCGGCGAGGACCGGCAGCACGCCGGGGGAGAACCCCTCGGTGCCATTCGCCAGGCGCAGACCTGCGATGCCGGAGTGTTCCTGCGCGTAAGCCAGCGCCTTCGCGAGGTCGGTCACGCCGTTGCTGGCCGGCAGCGGCGCCAGCGCCAGGGTGGACAGGACGCCGAAGGCATTGCCGTCCGCGTCGAGATAGCCACTGCCGGAGTCGCCGGGTACGCCGGGAGTCGCGGTGTAGACGTTGTGCGTCCACCCGCTCTCATCGGTGCCCAGGCTCACGCCCTGCTTGGGCGAGAGCAACTCGATGCCGCCGCGCAGCGGGGAGTTGCCGTAGCTGACCACGGTCTCGCCGCTCTCGACCGCTCCGGTCCGCAGACCCGTCGGCCCACCAAGGAGGGGGATCGAGGGGTTGACCATGTTCAGGGCCTTGTTCGGGATCCGGATCAGCGCGAAGTCGTTGAACGCGCAGGTGGCGGTGTCGGTCTCGCCGACCTTCTGCATCGCGATCCAGGAGCTGTAGGCAACCTTGCCCTTGACCCCGGAGGCACCCAGATCCACGGGCGTACCCAACGGGTGCGAGGCGGTCTGGCAGCCGTCAGTGTCGGTGGACTCCCCCGTGCCCGAGCAGTGCGCGGCCTGGCCCAGGTAGGCGTGGCCGACCGAGTCGAGGAACACGAAATTGGAGGTGCAGGCGGCACCCTTGGTCACCGTGGAGATCCCCGGATGGATGGTGGACAGTGGGGCGGTGGCGAACTCTGGAATAGGTGGATCGGCGGCGATGGCGCTGGAGTTGGGGACGATGACTGCTGCGGTGGCGGCCGCAACGGTCAGGGTCGCGCTCAGCACCGTTCGGCGGAACGGACTGGTGCGAGGGTTCATCACTGGCTCTCCTTCATGACCCGAGTGTGATCAGGCGTCGGCCGTGCTCAAGCTGGGTGCCGTGGCCTGCGGGAACGGCAACCTTACCCGGAGAATTCCCCCCGTGATGGGGCAGAACAAAACAATTCTGCGCTTGTAAGCATCGCCCGGAAAGCCCCACAACAGGGGTGGCTTTACCGCCCCTGTTCCCAGCCCGCACCTGACCCCCTGGTCAGGTGCGGCAAATTTCCTAATAAGAGGGCTTGTCCGGCTCGATCTGGCTCACCCACGCGGTGACTCCGCCGCCGACATGCACCGCGTCGGCGAACCCGGCCCGTTTGGTGGCCGCGAGGGCCTCGGCGCTGCGGCCGCCGGACTTGCAGTAGATGACGATCTGCTTGTCGCGGGGCAGCAGCGCCAGGGCGTTGCCGTTGAGGAACTCCCCCTTGGGGATCAGTGTCGCGCCCGGGATCGAGACGATCTCGAACTCGTTCGGCTCACGGACGTCGATCAGCGCGAACTCCTTGCCCGCGTCCATCCACTCCTTGAGGTCCTTGACGGAGATCGTGGACTCGCGCGCCGCGTCGGCGGCCTCGTCGGAGACCGCGCCGCAGAACGCGTCGTAGTCGATGAGCTCGGTGATCGCCGGGGCGTCCGGGTCGCGGCGGATCTTGACGGTGCGGTACTCCATCTCCAGGGCGTCGTAGATCATCAGGCGCCCGACCAGAGGTTCCCCGATGCCGGTGATGAGCTTGATGGCCTCATTCACCATCACCGAGCCGATGGAGGCGCACAGCACCCCGAGCACACCGCCTTCGGCGCAGCTGGGCACCATCCCGGGCGGCGGGGGCTCCGGGTAGAGGTGACGGTAGTTGGGTCCGTACTCCTCCCAGAACACCGACACCTGGCCCTCGAAGCGGTAGATCGAGCCCCACACGTAGGGCTTGCCGAGCAGCACGGCCGCGTCGTTGACCAGGTAGCGAGTGGCGAAGTTGTCGGTGCCGTCGACGATCAGGTCATAACCGGCGAAGATCTCCAGCGCGTTGGTCGAGTCCAGCCGGACCTGGTGCAGGTTCACCTGCACCAGCGGGTTGATCTGCGCGACCGATTCCTTCGCGGACAGCGCCTTGGACTTGCCGACATCGGACTGGCCGTGAATGACCTGGCGCTGCAGGTTCGATTCGTCGACCACGTCGTCATCGACGATGCCAAGCGTGCCGACCCCGGCCGCCGCCAGGTAGAGCAATGCGGGTGAGCCGAGGCCACCGGCGCCCACACACAGCACCTTGGCGTTCTTGAGCCGTTTCTGCCCGATCATGCCGACGTCGGGGATGATCAGGTGGCGGCTATAGCGGCGCACCTCATCAACGGTCAGCTCGGCGGCTGGTTCCACCAGCGGGGGCAGGGACACGGCGCTCTCCGGTGCTCAGAGGTTCTCGCGGCACTGTCCCGAAGGGCGATCCGCGTGCTTACAGGCCCCAACGGTGTCACGCCGCGGGAGATTCCGCCCTCCCGGGTGGCGGTGGCCACGCGGGAGGGCGCAATGGTCGAGGCTAGGCGGACGCCGGGGACCCGCTACTTCTACTTGCCCTTGGCGCCGAGGTCCTTGGTGTACACCTTGTCGTAGTCACCGCGCTCCACGTCGAAGTCCAGGCCGGCCTTTTCGATGGTGACGTGGGACATGGCCTCGGTCGGCAGCGCGCCGTGCCAGTGCCATTCAGTGGCCGGGTTCGCGATCACGTCGCCTGCCTCGACGATGTGCACGCCGTCCTTGTCGCCGAACACCCCGCGCCCGGAGGTGATCACGATGTGCTGACCCTCGGTGTGCCGGTGCGGGACGGTCCGGGCGCCCTTCTCGAAGTAGACGACCTTCGATTCCAGACCCGGCAGCGCAATCGGCAGCTTTTGCAACGTGACGATGTCGGCGTTCTCGAACAGCGCCCGGCTGGCCTCAGGGATCGCAATCGCCGATTGGGGGTCCAGGCTCGCGTAGGCATTGGCGGTCAAGGCGGCCGCGGCGGGTGCCGCAGCGGCGGTGTTGGTCACCGCGTCGGCGTCGTCGTCCCCGCAGGCGGCCAGCACCATGGATCCGACGATCAGTCCGCCCCCGCTGAGCATGGTGCGCCGGCTGATCGCCGGGCGGTGCCCGTGCTCGTGATCGTGCTCATGGTCGTGCTCGTGCTCGTGCTCGTGCATCCTGTGCTCCTTGCTCTGCGGTCGTGGGCGTCTAGCAGCGATCAATTCGCGGCGGCATCAGCGAGCCCGGCAAGGACGCCGTCGATGACGTCGGCGACCTTACTCAGGCCCTCGTTGCCGAACTGCGCCATCACCGGCGCGAACTTGTCGTAGGCGACGTGCACGCTGGCGTCCTTGGCCTCGAACACGTAGATCTTGGTCGGCAGGTACAACCCGGCCTCGGGCCCGCCGGCGCCGAGTAACTTACTGGCCGTCACTGGGTTGCCGACGATGAAGCACTTTGCGCGCATCGCGGTTCCGGACAGCGTGAGCACCTTGCCCCAGTCGAGGAAGCCGACCTCGATCAGCTTGCTTCGCCCGGCGAAGTCGGTGCACTGCTCAGCGTAGTTCTCCCAGTCGGGCGCCCCGGCGAGGCGGTCCATCAGCTTGTCGGTGCCGGCCCTGCCCAACTCCGCTCGCAGGTCCTTCACGGTCGCCTCGAACGACTTGGTCGACACCACGTCAACGTGCTCATTGGTGAATGTGGTGGTGATGGCGGACGCGGTCATCGGCGGGTGTCCTTTCGACAGTGTGCTGGGGGTCAGGGGGCGGCGTGGCGGTGGCGCGGACCCGGGCTGGGTTCGCGCCACCGTCATGCACTGCCCTGATATCCGCGGATTAGGCGCCGTTCTCCTTGAGCCAGGCGCTGACGGCCTCGCGCTGGGCACCAACGCTGGTTTCGTAACCGAAGCCGTGACCGGTCTCGGCGAACTCCTTGAAGGTGACCTTGGAGCTGGAGGCGTACCGCATGGCCTGGAACTCCAGGGCCGGCGGCGGGAACAGCGAGTCCTCGGCGCCGCCGATGATCAGCACCGGCACCGTCGTGGTCGCCACTCCCCTGATGTTGGCCGCGATGCCGTCCTGGAAGGAGAGCAGGTCACCGCAGGGGTCCGGCGCCGGGGCCGGGGAGGCGGCACGGACCTTGGCGGTCGCGCTGTGGAAGAGGATCTTGTCCTTGTCGGTGCCGAACGGGGTGTAGTGCTTCGGGGTGGTGTTGAGCTGACCGGCGGCCGACTTGAAGCAGCGCTCGTTGGTGGCGAAGACCTCCATGAAGGCGAACTCCGAGGTGGTCTGGTCCGCCCAGCCCCAGTTGATCATCCCGTCGGCGTCATTGAACGCGTACGCGAGGATCGTCGCGGTCAGCCCACCGGCGGAGTGCCCGCCGACGAACACCTTGTCAAAGCTGGGGGCCGTGCCGGACTTGGCCGTGTAGTCACCGCTCTTGAGTGCCTGCACCACCTGGTTGGAGGTGTCGGCCTGCGAGCCGAAGCAAGTCTCCAGGCCCGGCACCTTGTCACTGGCGCCGTAGCCCAGGCGGTCCACCGTCACCGACACGTGGCCCTTCTTGGCCATCTCGTTGGCGAAGTTGTAGCCCTTGATCGGCATGTTCCAATAGCCCTCGCCCTGGGTGACCGCGTGCAGGTAGAGGGTGGCCGCGTCTGCGCTCTTGAGCACCGACTTCAGCGCCGTGATCCGGCCGCGGATCGTGTAGTCCTTGCCGTCGGCCTGGGTGGCGCACATCACCGGGGTGCGGTTGGTGTTCTTTACGGTGAACTCGACCGGGATCGAGACGATCTTGCCGCCCTTGGCGGAATCCGCGGCCAGGGCCACGGGACCGGGTGCGAATACCGGCGCCGCCAGCAGCGCAGCAATCGCCGTGCCCGCCAGCATCTTGGTACGGATCGAACGCATGGGTTGACTCCCTGATTGAGGGGTGGGGGGTGGTGCGTGCGCCTGCCCGAGGAATCCACGGCAAGCGTGGCGTGACGTCGGAGCCTGGACATCGTTGTCATGTACAGACGCTCGTAGCTTCACGCTATTTGAGAAACGACTGAGAGATCAGTGGCGAAACCGCCATATAACACCGTGATTCCGTCAATTAGTTGTCGGATCCGGTGTTTCCAGTACGTTAACCGCCGTGGATGTCGGCGTCTTCGTGGTGGACGATGTGGCGGATTTCGGCCTGGCCGCAGTACTGGAGGTGCTCAGCACCGCAGGTTCGCTGCGCGAAGAGATCGACACCTCGCTGCAACCGTGGAACGTGCGCACGCTGGGTGTGGGAGCCCACGTACGCACCGGCGCCGGGCACACCGTACCGACGACCCCGCTGGACGCGCTGGCGAACCTGCCCGACCTGATGATCGTGCCCGCCGTCAACGTCAAGGCGCCCGGGGCCTTGATCGAGTTGATCTGCTGCCCGCAGAACCGTCCGGCGCTGGAACTGATCGCCGCGGCGCGTTCGGCCGACGTCGAACTTGCCGCCGCGTGCACCGGCACGTTCTTCCTGGGCGAGGCCGGGGTGCTGGACGGGAGCCCGGCCACGACCAGCTGGTGGCTGGCGCCGGTGTTCCGCCGCCGCTACCCACTCGTCACGCTGGAGGAGGGTCACACGTTGCGGCGTGCACCGGGCATCACCACAGCGGGCGCCGCGCTGTCCCACGTCGATCTCGCGCTGTCCCTGATTCAGGCGCAGAGCCCGGCCCTGGCCGACCTGGTCGCCCGGTACCTGCTGGTGGGCAATACCGCGCCGCAGGGGTCCTTCGCGGTGCCCACGGCAATGGCCCAGCACGATCCGATCACCACCGCCTTCGAACGTTGGGTCCGCCAGCATCTCGATCACCCCATCAAGATCTCGCAGGCCACCCGTGAACTCGGCGTCTCGGAACGGAGCCTGCAACGCTCTACCGCTGCCACCCTGGGCATGTCGCCGATGGACTTCGTCAACGAGATCCGCCTGGACCGGGCGAGCTACCTGCTGCGCGCCACCAACGCCACCGTCGAATCCGTCGCCAGCCAGGTGGGCTTCCTGAATGTGGGAACGCTGCGAGATCTGGTCCGGCGCCAGCGCGGCATGACGATCCGTGAGCTGCGCCGCGGGCGGATCAGCCCGCCGCTGCCTTCTTCGCCGGGCGCTTCTTAGCCGGCTTCTTGGCGGCCGGAGTCTTCTGCGCCTCGCCCGCGTGACCATCATCTGTCGCAGCGTCAGAACCGGCGGCCCGGCGTTCCTTGGCCCGGGCGACGCTCTGGCGCAACGCCTCCATCAGATCCACGACCTCGGCGGCCGGCTCGGCGTCGACGGTGGCCACCACCTCGCGGCCGGCGACCTTGGCCTCGACCAGTGCGCGCACGGCAGCGGCGTACTCGTCGGTGTGCGCGTCGGGGTCGAAGTCGGCGGTCATGGTCTCGATGTAGGCCGCCGCCATCGCGACCTCCTGCTCGCGCACCGTCACGCCATCGGCGGGCGCCAGCGACGCGGGGTCGCGAATCTCCTCCGGCCACAACATCATCTGCATGACGAGCAGGTCGCCGTGCGGGCGCAGCGCGGCCAGCGATTCCCGGGATCGCAGCGCGACCTTGACGATCGCCACCTTCTCGGTGCGGGCCAGCGCGTCGCGCAGCAGCACGTAGGGCTTGCCGCCGTGGGTGTCGGGCTGCAGGTAGTAACTGCGACCGGCCGCGATCGGATCGAACTGACCGGCCGGTACGAACTGCAGCACGTCGACAGCCTTGGTCGAGGGCAGCGGCAGGGACTCCAAGTCCGCATCGGTGAGAACCACAATCTCCCCGCCGCCGAGGTCATAGCCCTTGGCGATCTCGCTGTAAGGCACCTCCTCGCCGTCGGTCTCGGCGATGCGCCGGTAGCGCACGCGGGCGCCGTCGCTGGCGCGAACCTGGCGGAATGACACGCCTCGCTCCTCGGTGGCGGAGTAGACCCGCACCGGGATCGAGACCAGGCCGAAGGAGATCGTGCCCTTCCAGATGGTCTGCGGCATGAACCTCACGCTACCCCGCCACGTCCGGCCCTGACCGCGTGAGAGCACCGTGAGAGCCGCCTGAAAGCACGAGGGTTGACACAGGGCAGCTCACGAGCAGTCAGCGTTGCCCTGCTCCTGCACCCGGGCGATCCGTTCGCGCGCGGCTTCCCATTCCGGCTGCCGGAAGGTCCGCACGACGTCGTTCGCCATGCCCGGGATCACGAACAGCCGCCGGTCACCGATCGCCAGCTCCTCTTCACCCTTGGTGGTGATCGCCACCGGGCCGGTCACCACGTAGCTGACCACCGGCGGGCCGGAGGGCGGCGAGATCCACTCACCGACCGTGACGGTGAGGGTGACCTGGCCCGGTTCCTCGGTGGGGGTGATCGCGGTGACCGCGCCGATCATGATCGCGCGCGCGCACCCGGCGGCGTCGCGGAACCCGTCGTAGGCCGTGGTCTGCCCGGCCACCGGGGCCGCGACCTGGGGTGCGGTCTGCGCGGCCGATTCATCCGCCGCAGCCGCCTCGCCCGCGGGGGCGTCCTTACCCAACGAGAACGGGGGCAGCGGCTCGGGCGGGGTGAGCGCGCCCGCGGTGGACTCGGATTCGGTAGCCGCGGCGTCGGCCGCCGCGCCTGCGGCCGCACCATCAGGCAGGCCGCTACGTTCCTGCGCGGACTCCGCAGCGTCCAGGGGCGCACCGGCGGAGATCGTCGATTCCTCGCCGGAACCCCCACCCACCGACAGCGCGACGGGGATCCCGACACCGACCACGAACGCGAGCGAGGCCGCCGCGGCGAGCACCCGGGGGCGCAGCCGCGAACGCCAGGTCGCCAGCGGGACCACGGTGGCGCCCCCGGTCGCGACCGGTGCCGCGGCCACCGGGGCACCTTCGGCGATCGGCGAGAAGGCCACCGAAGCGCTGTCCGCGATCGGTGACACGGCCACCGAAGCGCTGTCGGCGATCGGTGACACGGCCACCGAAGCGCTGTCGGCGGCGAGGGCGTCACCGATGAGGCCGAGAGCCCTGCGCAGCGCGGCGACGTCCGCACTCGCCTCGGCGTGCGCGGCCACGGCCTCGGGGCCGGCGCCCGGATCGGCGCCAAGGCCGTCCAGCACACGGTCGAGGGCGGAGGAGTACGTGTTCGGTGTCTCCGGCGTGCTCATCGGACCTCCTCCCGATAATCCTTCGTCACCACGGCCGCACCGGGTGCCTGGGATCCGACTCGCTCCGCTCGCGTATCCCCGGACAACTGGGATCCGACTCGCTCCGCTCGCGTATCCACTAGATGACCTCGGTTTCGCGCAGCCGCTCGCGCAGCGCGCCGACCGCCGCGTGCAGGCGGCTCTTGACCGTGCCCTCGGGCACACCGAGAGCCGTCGCGATGTCCTTGACCGGCAGGTCGGCGTAAAAGCGCAGCGAGAGGACCTGGCGATGATCCGCGCTCAAGGTGTCCATTCCGGTGGCCACGGCCATCGCCAGGACGCGGTCCTCCGGCGCCGGCTCCGGCGCGGCGGACCAGCGGGCCGCCAACCGGTCGCGCAGGCCGTCGTCGCGGCGTTGCCCGCGGTGCCAGTCCATTGCCACCCGGGAGGCCACCACAACCGCCCACGCGATCGGGTCGCGGATGGGTTCGCGCCCAGGTTGTGCCGCATGCTCCAGCAGCTTGAGTCGGACCTGCTGAACGCCGTCGTCCAGATCGTGAGCCGGGACCCCATTCAGCGCGAGGACAGCACGAACCCGCCCGAGGCCCTGTGCGGGCAGCGGATCGGCTCCGGTCACCGAATGTCCCCCAGTTCATAAGGCAAGGACGGGGTGGCGCCCCGAAACGTTCGCCGGGCCCCGCGCCCACGCCGTGACGTGCGCAACAACCGGGCCGAACTTACTGCGATCCTTCTCGCCATGGGTGCTGCCGGGCGGGTCACCGTCGAGATCGAGGGCAGGCGGCTGAGCCTGTCCAACCTGGACAAGGTGCTCTACCCGGAGACCGGCTTCACCAAGGGCGAGGTGATCGACTACTACACGCGCCTGGCCCCGGTCCTGCTCCCCCACCTCGCAGGGCGGGCGCTGACCCGGGTGCGCTTTCCCGACGGCGTTGCGGGCTCCTCGTTCTTCGAGAAGAACGCGCCGTCCCACACCCCGGACTGGGTGCGGACGGTCACCTTGCCCGCGCCGGGGAGCTCGAAGAACCGCGAGGAAGTCGCCTATGTGGTGGTGGAGGATCTGCCCACCCTGGTTTGGCTGGCGAATCTGGCCGCACTGGAGCTGCACGTGCACCAATGGACGCTGACGGCCGGCGGTGCGCCGCGCGGCGCCGATCGCCTCGTCCTGGACCTGGATCCTGGTTCCCCGGCCGGGCAGGTCGAATGCGCCCAGGTGGCCCTGGTCCTGCGGGAACGCCTGAGCGCCGAAGGTTTGACCGCGGTGATCACCACCTCCGGTTCGAAAGGCCTGCAGCTCTACGTCGGGCTGCGCGAGAGCCCGACCGCGGCGGTGCACCGCTACGCCCACGCGCTGGCCCTCGAGCTTGAGCAGGCCTGGCCCGAGGTGGTCATCTCCCGGATGGACAAGGGCGCGCGGGCGGGGAAGGTCCTGATCGACTGGAGTCAGAACAACGGGGCCAAGACCACCGTGGCGCCCTACTCGTTGCGCGCGCGCTCGCACCCCACCGTGGCAACGCCGTTGCGCTGGGGCGAGGTCGCCGACATCGCGGGCGGACGGGCGCTGGTCTTCACCGCCGGCGACCTCGACGCGCGCCTCGCCGAGCACGGGGATCTGTTCGCCGGTCTGCTCGGTGGGCGCGAGGAACTGCCTGACCCTGGATAGTGCGGCCGTGACCTGCGTCACTTCAGAGTTACTCGGGAGTAGGCTCACCTCGTTGGGTCCGACTGGCCCCGGAAGTGGAGGGACTCCTGATGAGCTCGCTCGGTGACGGAGCAGTCCGATCCGCCCGCCTGCCCCGTACGGCGCGCCGCCGCCAGCTGCTCGACGCCGCCTTGTCCGTGTTCGTCGTTCAGGGCTACCACGCGGCGGCGATGGACGACATCGCCGAGAAGGCCGGGGTCAGCAAGCCGGTGCTCTACCAGCACTTCCCCGGCAAGCGCGACCTGTATCTGGCGCTGCTGGACGAGAGCGCGAGCGCGCTGATGGAGTCTGTGCGCGCGGCGATGGCCTCCACAACGGACAACAAGGCGCGCGTACTCGCGACGGTGCGGGCGTACTACGAGTTCATCGATCACCACAACGGCGCGTTCCGGCTGGTGTTCGAGTCCGATCTGACCGGTGAGAGCGAGGTCCGGGACCGGGTCGACGCCGTCGAGCGGCAGTGCGCCGAGGCCACCGCGGCGCTGATCGCCGAGGACACCGGGTTGCCCGAGGCCGAGGCCCGCCTGCTCGGCGCCGGGCTCGCCGGAATCGCGCAGGTGACGGCACGCAGCTGGGCGGCGGGCGGGGAGGGGGTGCCGCGCGAGGTCGCGATCGACCTGGTGTCGCGCTTGATCTGGCGCGGCATCCGTGGATTCCCGCGTGCCGACGAACGCCCCTGAGCGAGGAGACGAGCGAGAAACGAGTGCGGAAGCGGGAGGCATGCGTGTGGCCCTGAGCGAGGAGTTCGGGTAGGCAGTAGCCTGCGCGGTGGCGCGGGCATCGTGCCGCGTGGATGGGCCGGTGTTCGGAGGGGTTCGTGGAGATCAAAATCGGTGTTCAGCACTCGCCGCGTGAGCTGTCGGTGGAGAGCCCGCTGTCTGCCGACGAGATCGAGGCGATGGTCAGCACTGCGCTGTCCGGGGTCGACGGCGTGCTCAGCCTTGTTGATGACCGCGGCCGCAAGGTGATCGTCCCGGTCGCCAAGTTGGCCTACATCGAGCTCGGCGAGCCCGAGGCCCGGCGCGTGGGTTTCGGCGCTCTCTGAGGTTTCCCCGACGCGGCGCGGGTCACATTCGCACAGGTCGACGTTCGCGCGCGGTTATGCTGGCCCCAGCGCGCCTCGGCTGCGCTCGACAGCATGCGCCCGGCATTCGCCGTGCGCCGACCGCTTCGTACCCGGCGGTCATCCGCCGCCGCCTGCCCTTGTGGGCGGCTCCATACGAAGAGGCGATTCCCCCTGACGACCTTCCGTGACCTCGGAGTCGACACCGCAATCGCCGACGCCCTCGAGGCCGTCGGCATCACCGCTCCCTTTCCGATTCAGGCCATGACCCTGCCGATCGCGCTGGCCGGCACCGACGTCATCGGCCAAGCCCGTACCGGCACCGGCAAGACGCTGGCGTTCGGCATTCCGCTGCTGCAGCGCCTGGTGGCGCCCAAGGACCCCGATTGGCCCGACCTGGCCGCCCCTGGCAAGCCGCAGGCTCTCGTCGTGGTCCCGACTCGCGAACTGTGCGTGCAGGTCACCGGGGACCTGGACCTGGCCGGCAAGAACCGCGGCGTGCGAGTGCTCTCGATCTACGGCGGGCGTGCCTACGAACCCCAAGTCGCTGCGCTGAGCACCGGCGTCGAGGTCGTCGTCGGTACCCCAGGGCGCCTCATCGACCTGCTGAAACAGCGTCACCTGGACCTAAGTCATGTCAAGAGCCTGGTCCTGGACGAGGCCGACGAAATGCTGGACCTGGGGTTCCTGCAGGACGTCGAGCGGCTGATCGAGGCGTGCCCGGCCAACCGGCAGTCGATGCTGTTCTCCGCGACCATGCCCGGTGGGGTCATGGCCCTCGCCCGGCGCTACCTGCGCCAGCCCACCAACATCCGGGCCGAGGCCAGCGGCGATGAGACCACCGTTCCGCTGACCGAGCAGCACGTCTTCCGCACGCACCGGATGGACCGCATCGAGTGTTTGGCCCGGATCATGCAGGCCGAGGGGCGCAAGCTCGCCATGGTGTT
Organism: Sporichthyaceae bacterium; assembly: GCA_052388275.1. Classification (GTDB taxonomy): domain Bacteria; phylum Actinomycetota; class Actinomycetes; order Sporichthyales; family Sporichthyaceae; genus JBQTII01. The sequence continues at coordinate 34,215 of JBQTII010000090.1, forward strand.
CTGCCCGACCAAGCGCCTCGCGCAGAACGTCTCCGACGACCTAGCCGAACGCGGGTTCGCCTCCGCCGCCGTGCACGGTGACCTCGGCCAGGGCGCCCGCGAGCAGGCGCTGCGGGCGTTCCGTAGCGGAAAGGTCGACATCCTCGTGGCGACCGACGTCGCCGCCCGCGGCATCGACGTGGACGACGTCACCCACGTCGTTAACTACGAATGCCCCGACGATGAGAAGACCTACGTGCACCGCATCGGGCGGACCGGTCGAGCGGGGCGCACCGGGGTCGCGGTCACCTTCGTGGACTGGGCCGATCTCACCCGCTGGTTCCTGATCGACAAGGCGCTGGGCCTTGGGCTGGGCGAGCCTGCCGAGACCTACTCGACCTCGGCGAACCTGTACCAGGAGATGAAGATCCCGGTGGGCACCAAGGGGATGCTGCCGCGGGCGGCCCGCACCCGGGCGGGCCTGGATGCCGAGGCAGTGGAGGATCTCGGGGAGACCGGCAAGACGCGCTCGAAGCCAGGTCGGGTCGGCTCGCGAGAGGGCGGCCGGGGCGCAGGCGGCGCACGCGCCGCATACGGCTCCCGTGCGGACGACGCCCCGCGCGCACCCCGTCCTGGGCGGCCCCCGCGGGAGCGCTCTCGGACCCGCGGCGGTCAGCCGGCCGCCAGTGATGCTCCGGCGGCCGCCGGCACGCTCGCCGCGGTTGCCAAGACTCCCGATTCGGAACCTGAGGTAACGTCAGAAACTGGCGGCAGTGTGGGTCGCAATAGGCGACGGCGCCGCTCACGAGGCACTGCTAACGGCGCTACAACAGGAGCTCAGATCGCTGGTGCGGCCGAGCCGTCGACCTGACCGGTCAGCTAATGCCCTAGTTCGACCCGCACCCAACGGTGCTTGTGGCAGACGGGGCATCGCATGAAGGACGGGTACTTGCGGCGCAGAATCGGTAGATGCACGCTGGGGATCGCCGCCGACAATACCTGACGAGGCGTCAGGGACGTGGTGGTCCCGCACCCGGAGCAGCTGATGCGCAGGCCACCGGTGGCCACGGCCGGCGCCACGGGGATCTGCAACGGGTTGTCCACACTGAACAGGGCGCGCTTGCCGTTCGCGTCCGGGCGCGCGCGCGAGGCCGATCCGTTGGCGAGGCCGTCGGCGCCGCGTGGGCGTAGGCGATCGAAGTCGGTCATCCGAAGGTCCCGTCTTTGACCAGGCGAAGTGCGAGCTCACGATAGGCCGCGGCGCCGCTGCTGCTGCGGGCGGTCTCCAGGATCGAGCGCCCCGCCGCGGGCGCCTCGGCGAAGCGGATCGAACGCGGGATGGGCGGCTCCAGCACGGTCACCCCGTAGCGCGTGGCGACGTCCACCACGACCGCCTTGGAGTGGTTGGACCGGCCATCGAAGAGCGTCGGCAGCACACCGAGGACTGCCAGGTCCCGATTGGTGATGCGTTGCACATCGCCGACGGTGTCCAGCAACTGCCCCACCCCGCGGTGTGAGAGCGTCTCGCACTGCAGCGGGATCAGGACGTGATCGGCCGCGGTGAGGGCATTGAGCGTCAGCACCCCCAGCGCCGGCGGGCAGTCCAGGATGATCACGTCGACGTCGCTGTGCAGATCCTCCAACGCCGTGCGCAGCGCGAACTCCCGCCCGGTGCGCGTCATCAGCAGAGCCTCCGACCCGGCCAGGTCGATGGTGGAGGGCAGCAGCGAGAACATCTCCCCCAGCGGGTGCAGTGCGGTGCGGGCCGGGACGCGGCCGAGCAGGACGTCGTGGACTGAGATCTCCAGAGCGTCCGGGTCCAGGCCGAGGGAGAAGGTCAGACATGCCTGCGGGTCCAGGTCCACGACCACCACGCGTTTGCCGAGCTCGACCAGGGCCGCGCCGAGGGACACGACGGTCGTCGTCTTGGCGACGCCGCCCTTCTGATTCGCCACCGCCAGTGTCTTGGTCATCGAGCCATTCTGCCCGCGCCATCCGCGTGGCGAACACCGCGCAAGCGGGCGATAGCGTGAAAACCGTGAGTATTCCGCCACACCTCGATCTGCCTGCGTGCGTCCGTGCCCACACTCTCGTCACCACGCGGGGGGAAATCGCGGTCCTGGAGGCAACACCCATCTCCCCAGCACCGGGAGCACCGCCCGCCGCTCCCGAGTTCGGTGACGAGCCGTCGCCGTCCTGGGACGAGGAGGGGAACTACAGCCTTCCTGAGGGCTACTTCGGCGACCCGCCCGGTGGCACGGCCCTGCTGGTGCCGGGCTACACCGGCTCGAAGGAGGACTTTCTTCCCCTGCTGGACCGCCTGGCGGAATACGGCTACCGCGTGCTCGCTCTGGACCAGCGGGGGCAATGCGACACCCCCGGCCCCGAGGACAGCAACGCCTACGCCATCTCCGAACTCGCTGCCGATGTCCTCGCGCTCGCCGCGGCTTGCGGCGATGAGAGCGTGCACCTGGTCGGGCACTCCTTCGGCGGGCTCGTGGTCCGCGCCGCCGCCATCGCCGCGCCCGCCGCCGTCCGCTCGGTGACCTTGCTGTGCTCGGGCCCCGGCAGCGTCCCACCTGACCAGGCGGCGAAGATCTCGATGCTCGTCGAGGCAGCGGCAGTACTGGACCTCGCGGACCTTTGGACGATCGCCGCCGCCGCGGCCGCCGCCAACGGCGAGCACGACGGCGTCAGCGAAGAGGTGCTGGAGTTCCTGGCCAGGCGCTTCACCTCCGCCTCCAGGACGGGCCTCGCGGCCATGGGCGCCCAATTGATCGACACCCCGGACCGGACGGCAGAGCTTCGAGCCAGCGGTGTGGCGGTCATGGTCGCCCACGGCGCCGACGACGACGTGTGGCCCGTAGACGAGCAGCTCACCATGGCGATCGAACTCGGCGCGATCTACGAGGTTTTCGAAGGTGCGGCGCACTCCCCTGCCGTGCAGAGCCCCGGGGTCACCGCGAAGGCGTTGGTGTCGTTCTGGTCCAGCGTCGACTGATCCTGAAGGTTCTCTCACACTGGGTAGCTTCGTATTCACGTTGCGTCAACTCAGCTGGGTGGCTCCTGCCGGTCTGGTCGGGGTTAGGTAAAGCCGGCATCGCGGCCGGCGACCCGTCGCGACGATGGCCATCCCGGCAGCGCCCGGCCCGTCCCTGAAGGGATCGGATCGCGCGGTGCCCGTCCGCCCGCGTCGACAACGAGGTCCACGGTGGAACTGCGCACTGCCCTGCGTCACAACGCCGACGAGATCACCCGCGCCCGCTCCGTGGTCGATGCCCACCTGCACCGCTGGGGACTGCCCGACGACGATGGTGTCACCTGCGTCCTGGTGAGCGAACTGGTCAGCGATGCGCTGCGATTCGGCGCGGCCCCGATGCGTCTGGTCCTGCGCAGCACGGATCTCGGGGTGCGTCTGGAGATCCACGACCGCCGCGCCCTGACCTCCCCGAGCGCGGGCACCACCTGGTCCAGCACGTCGAACCCGAGCCAGGCCCCGGACAGCGCCGCGGGCCGCGCCACCGCCCCGGACAGCGCCGCGGGCCGCGCCACGATGCTCGTGAACGCCCTGGCCACCCGGTGGGGCTGGTCGGAGGAGTTCGGTGAGCGCGCCGTCTGGTTCGAACTCGACCTCTATGACCGCGAGGTCACCGGGGAGCACGCAATCGTTGCGGCCAGTGCGCTGCCGGGACAGGTCGGCGTCGGCGCCGCGGCCTGACGTGAGCGGGCCACTACCCTGACGCGGTGCCCGCGAGTGTCCCAGTGCCGTGCGTCGGGGCGCTGATCCACGACGACACTCACCGTCTGCTGCTGATCCGGCGGGTGAACGCCCCCGCGGCGGGTTGCTGGTCGTTGCCGGGTGGGCGGGTCGAGGTCGGCGAGAGCGACGCCGACGCCCTCGCCCGGGAGGTCCGTGAGGAGACCGGGCTGGCGGTATCGGTGGGGCTGCGGATCGCCACCCTGGCCCTGCCCGGACCCGACGGGCTCACCTACGACGTCCGCGACTACGCCTGCGCCGTGATCGGCGGGACCCTGCACGCCGGCGACGACGCCGGCGCCGCCCGCTGGGTCACCCGGGCGGAGCTGACCGACCTGCACACCACCCCCGGTCTGGTCGAGACCCTGGCCGGCTGGGGGATGCTGCCCTCATGAGTGTGTGTACCCCAGGGCCCACGCCCGATGGTCCGTTCGTGCCGCGCAGTTGGCGTAATCGGGGCCGGATGCCCGAGGCACACCGCGTTCGGCTGGCCCAGCGTCGGGCAAGCCTGGCTTTCGCCGACCCGGCGCAGGCGGCGATCTGGGCGCCGCAGGTGCTCGACATCGGGTTCGGCTACGGCGAATCGCTGGTGACGCTCGGGCGCGGCAGACCCGGCGACCGGGTGCTTGGCGTGGAGGTGCACTGCCCCGGCCAGTTGCGCGCCATGGACTCACTCGCGGCGGCCCGGCTGGACGGCGGGTTGGTCCGCGTATTGGCGGCGGACGTCACCGCGCTGCTGCCGCTCCTCGCGCCGGCGTCGCTGGCGCTCGTTCTCGTCTTGCACCCGGACCCGTGGCCCAAGCGCCGGCACGCCGGCCGCCGGTTGTTGCGGCCCCTTGTGCTCACCCGGCTTGCCGAGTTACTCACCCCGGGCGGGGTATTGCACGTCGTCATCGACGATGACGTGTACGCCGGCGCGGTACGTGAGGCGATGGCGGTTCTGCCGATGCGGGCAATCACCGCACCGGTGACGCCAACGACGAAGTACGGCCGGCGCGCCCGGGCGGCCGGTCGCGTCGTGCACGAGCTGGCCTGGCAGCGAATCTGACGCCGATTCACCCGTAGCGTCAAGGGGTCGGGGTGCGCGCCCCGCGCGGTCAGGGTTTCTCGCGTGGAATGGGGGTAGGGCGGCCGGGCTGTTCGCCGCCGCGGGCGTCGTTGTAGGCCTGGGTCGGAACCATCACCTTGCGACGGAAGATGCACACGATCGTGCCGTCCTGCTTGTAGCCGATGGTCTCGACCTCGACGACGCCGCGGTCGGGCTTGGAGGTCATGTTCTTGGCGAGCACCGTGGTCTCGCCATAGATGGTGTCGCCGTGAAAGGTCGGGGCGACGTGGCGCAGCGAGGAGATCTCCAGGTTCGCGATGGCCTTACCGGAGACGTCGGGCACCGACATGCCCAACAGCAGCGAGTAAATGTAATTGCCGACCACGACGTTCGCCTTGAAGTCGGTGGTGTTCTCCGCGAAGTTCACGTCCAGGTGCAGCGGGTGATGGTTCATCGTCAGCAGGCAGAACAGATGATCGTCGTACTCGGTGACCGTCTTGCCTGGCCAGTGCTTGTAGACCGCGCCGACCTCGAACTCCTCATAGATCCGGCCGAACTGCATGCTGCGGTGCTCCTTCACGACGTGGTGGGGTGCTGCGGGCGCCATCCTGCCCGACGGGGCTTGCGGTGGGTTCACCCAGGGATCGGAGTGCGCCGCCACACCACGGTGTCCCCGTGCGGGTGGGCCGAGCCGTAAAGCCACACGCCGTCGCCGGGCCAGGTCTGGGTCCGGACGACGTGCTCCACCCCGACCGGGAACACCATCCGCTTGCGCGGTTCCATCGACACCCGCGCCACCGGGGCGGCAGGGGTTGCCAGGCTGCCGAGCGCCTCGAAGGCCACCGTGAGTGCCGCACGTTCGGACGGGGGCAGGTACTGCCACATGACGGAGTGCCAGACCACGGTCAGCAACCCCTGCGCAGGCCCCAGCCCCGCGACCGTCGCCGACGCGGATTCGGCCAGCACCGGGACAGGTTCGGCGGCGGCCAGGTCGAACGCTGCGCGCAGGCGCCCGAGTCGCGCACCTTGATCCGGCCAGGCGTAGGAAATCAGACGCAGCCGGCCGGCGGCCGTGGCGACGTCAACCGGATCGACGTCGGTGCCGTGCCGAGCGACGACCTCGATCGGGCGATCCAGCGGCGGCAGCGCGCCTTGCCACGGGTCGCGCAGCACCACCGGTGACGGCGGTCCGACGCTGTCCCAGCCGATACCGCCGGGGCGGGCCACCTCGATCCGGATCCGGTCCGGGCGCAGGTTCAGCCCCGCGCTCGCGCCGATCTCGACCAGGCGCACCGGCAGGTCGAATCGCGCGCGCAAGCGCAGCAGCTCCCCGATCAGCGCGGTACTGCGCCCGACCTCATTCGTCTGCGGCGGGGACACCAGCCCGGCCCGCACCGCCGCAGTGTTCTCCGCCAACACCTCGGCAAAGGCCGCCCAGGTCCCGGCCGGATCGAAGGCCTCAGCGTCGGAACCCGCGACGCTCGGGTAGTACCGGGCCAGGGCGGGGGCCTGACCGGTCAGCGCGATGCGGTGCACGGTGCCGAACAGGCGCAACGCGAGAGCGGCCGGACCCGGGTCGAGCTCCCACCCGGCCAGCACGTCGGCGACCGGACCCCCGCACAGCAGGTCCTCGGCGGCGGAGGCCATCAGCGAGGCGTACATCGGCGACCCGACGTCCGCGCACGTCGCGGACTGGCGGCGCAGGTGCGCGACGAGGGACTCGCCTCTCACCTGCACGCCGATGCCTCCTCACACCATCCAACGTCCGAGAAGGTGGTCGCTATAGCAGCCCCCCCGTCGGACGTCCGGGTCTTTATTCGGCGGGGGGCTCGAACTTTGAGGTGCGGGCGAAGCCGGCGGCCCGGCCCTTGCCCGCGATGACGAGGGCCATCTTGCGCGAAGCCTCGTCGATCATTTCCTCTCCCAGCATCACCGCGCCGCGCTTGCCCCCGGCCTCGGAGGTGAAGTGCGCGTAGGCGTCCAGGATCAGTTCGGCGTGGTCGTAATCCTCCTGCGTCGGGGAGAAGACCTCGTTCGCGGCGTCGACCTGGCCCGGGTGCAGGACCCACTTGCCGTCGAAGCCCAGTGCGGCGCTGCGCCCGGCCACCCGGCGGTACCCGTCCACGTCCTTGATCTGCAGGTACGGACCGTCGATGGCCTGCTTGTCGTGGGCGCGGGCCGCCATCAGGATCCGCATCAGGATGTAGTGGTAGGCATCGCCCACGTCGTAGCCGGGGGGCTGCTCACCGACGACGAGGGACTTCATGTTGATCGAGGCCATGAAATCGGCCGGGCCGAAGATGATCGTCTCCACCCGCGGCGAGGCGGCGGCGATGGCGTCGACGTTGCACAGCCCGAGCGCGTTCTCGATCTGCGCCTCGATGCCTAGGCGGCCCACCTCGAAGCCCATGGTCTTCTCGATCTGGGTGAGCAGGGTGTCGAGCCAGATCACCTGCTCGGCGGTCTGCACCTTGGGCAGCATGATGGCGTCCAGGTTCTCCCCCGCGCCCTCGACGACCGTGATGACGTCGCGGTAGGTCCACGAGGTGGTCAGGTCGTTGACCCGGACCGAGCGCACCTTGTTCCCCCAGTCGCCGCCGTTGAGCGCCTCGACGATGTTGGCGCGCGCGTCGGCCTTGGCCAGCGGCGCAACCGAGTCCTCCAGGTCCAGGAACACCATGTCAGCGGGCAGGCCCTGGGCCTTGCCGAGCATCTTCGGGCTGCTGCCCGGAACGGCGAGACAGGACCGGCGCGGGCGCAGCCGGGGGAACTCAGCGGACATGGTGGGGCACCTTTGCGCTCGGGGTCATCGCCCCGCCAGCGTATCGATCCCGTCGCGGTGCCCTTGACGGAGCAGCCCGGTCGGATCGACATCCCGCGCGCGGTGATCGGCGCGCATGAGCAGCCCGTCGCCGCCCGCGACGGTAGCCTGAGCACGGTGTTGTGACGGGTGATCGACGGGGAGGCGCGGATGTCCACGCGTGTCTTCGTCGCCCGCCTGGCGGGCCTGGCGGTGTTCGACCCCAGCGGGGACCAGGTCGGGCGGGTGCGCGACGCCGTCGCGACGCTGCGTCCGCCGGGCGAAGCCACCAAGGTGATCGGGTTGGTCGTCGAGGTGCAGCCGCGGCGGCGGATCTTCGTGCCGATGGCGCGGATCATCTCGCTGAACCGCGGGCACATCGTCACCACCGGCGTGGTCAACCTGCGCCGGTTCGAGCGCCGCGCGGACGAGACGGCCGTCATCGCCGAACTGCTGGACCGCAAGGTCACGCTGAGCTCGAGCGGTGAGGACGTGACCGTCATCGACATCGCGATGGAGCAAGTACGCAACCGGGACTGGATCGTCGCCAAGGTGCACGTGCGCAAGGGTGGTGGCGCCCGCGTCCCGGTCCCAGGTCTGCGTCGACGGGGTGAATCGGTGACGGTGCCCTGGGACGCGATCACCGGGCTGACGAGCGGTCAGATCAACCAGGGTGCGGCCAACATGCTGGCGACCTTCGACAAGCTGCGGGCCGCCGACCTGGCGCACGTCCTGCACGAGCTCTCCCCCAAGCGTCGCGGTGAGGTCGCCGCGGAGCTCAACGACGACCGCCTGGCGGACGTGCTGGAGGAGATGGCCGAGGCCGAGCAGGTGGAGATCCTCTCCGAGCTGGCCGTTGACCGCGCCGCGGACGTGCTGGAGGCCATGCAGCCCGATGACGCCGCCGACCTGATCCGCGAGCTGCCGACGCAGCAGGCCGAGCAGTTGCTGCGCCTGATGGAGCCCGGCGAGGCCGCGCCGGTACGCCGCCTGCTCTCCTACGCCGACGACACCGCCGGTGGCCTGATGACGACTGAGGCGGTGATCCTTGCGCCCACCGCGACGGTCGCCGAGGCCCTGGCCGCGATCCGCCACCCGGAGCTGACCCCGGCGATGGCTGCGCTGGCCTACGTCTGCCGCGCTCCGTTGGACACCCCGACCGGGAAGTTTCTCGGCGTGGCGCACTTTCAGCGTCTGTTGCGGGAGCCCCCGTCGGCCTCGATCAGCGCCGCGATGGACCGCGAACTCAAGGCCCTGCGCCCGGACACCCCGCTCGCCGACGTCACGAGCTACCTGGCCACCTACAACATGGTCGCGGCGCCCGTGGTCGACACCGGCGGCCGCCTGGTCGGCGTGGTGAGCGTCGACGACGTGCTGGACCATCTGCTGCCGGCGAACTGGCGCGGCCGTGAGGCCCTCGCCGAGGACGACGACGAGGAGGCCCCAGCGCGCTTCGACCCGGAGGCCACCGCCGAGATCCAGGTCTACAACCCGAGGACCGGCCGTGGCTGAGCTCACCGAACGCGCCGGGCGCGACCGCCTGGACCAGCCCCGCCGGCCCGGGAGAATGCCCAAGGGGCCCCAGTGGGACGCGGAGACCCTGGCCGGACTGGCCGAACGCTTCGCCCGGTTCCTGGGCACCTGGGGCTTCATCGGCTACATGAGCGCGTTCGTCGTGGCCTGGCTGGCGTGGAACACCTTCCTGCCGGACCGGGTCACCTTCGACGGCCCGCCGTACATCGGGCTGACGCTGATGCTGTCCCTGCAGGCCTCCTACGCGGCGCCGTTGATCCTGCTCGCGCAGAATCGCCAGGCTGACCGGGACCGGGTCACCTACGACCAGGACCGGATGCGAACCGAGCGCACTATCGCCGACACCGAGTACCTGACCCGGGAGATCGCAGCCCTGCGCGCCGGTCTCGGCGAGGTGGCTACCCGGGACTTCCTGCGCTCGGAACTGGGGCGCATGCTCGACGAGCTCGACGACCGCGAGCGCCGGCGCGAAGCCTGACATTGAGCCTGCCTCTCCCCAACTTCTGTATGCGGGTCGGGCTATCCGCGACCTGGCAAGGCCCGGGACGCACCCAGAAGATGGGAGCCGGGCGTCACTGCTGCCTCAGCTGCACCAACCGCGTCCGCATACCATGACGGGCATGTCAGCCCCCACGGTCGAGGCCGTCCGCGCCGCCCTGGCCCGCGTCAACGACCCGGAGATCGGCAAGCCCATTACCGAGCTGGGCATGCTCGCCTCGGTCGAGGTCTCCCCGAACGGCAAGGTCGACGTCGTGGTGCTCTTGACGGTCGTCGGCTGTCCGCTGCGCGAGAAGATCACCGCCGACGTCACCGCGGCGGTGCGCGCGGTTGCCGGGGTGCGGGAGGTCAACCTGCGCCTGGACGTGATGAGCGACGAGCAGCGCAGCGCGATGCAGACCACGCTGCGCGGCGGCACCCCCGCCAAGGAAATCCCGTTCGCCCAGCCCGGTTGCCTGACCCGCGTCTACGCGGTGGCCTCGGGCAAGGGTGGGGTCGGCAAGTCCTCGGTGACGGTGAACCTCGCGGCCGCCCTCGCGGCCCAGGGCCAGTCCGTCGGGGTGCTCGACGCCGACATCTACGGCCACTCGATCCCGCGCATGCTCGGCACGGCGGCCCGCCCGACCCAGGTCTCGAACATGATCATGCCGCCGTCCTCGCACGGGGTGAAGATCATCTCGATCGGGATGTTCATCGAGGGCAACACCCCGGTCGTGTGGCGCGGACCGATGCTGCACCGCGCGTTGCAGCAGTTCCTCGCCGACGTCTACTGGGGCGACCTTGACGTCCTGCTGATGGACCTGCCCCCCGGCACCGGCGACATCGCGATCTCGATCGCGCAACTGGTGCCGAACGCCGAGATCCTGGTCGTCACCAC
>JBQTII010000091.1:0-16187 GCA_052388275.1 Sporichthyaceae bacterium
TCAACCGGGCCAAGAAGGCCGGCAAGAAGATCAACGACGCCGAGCTGGACACGCTGCGCAACGTGTGTCGTTGTGGCACGTACCCGCGGGTGCGTGAGGCGATCAAGGAAGCCGCCCGCAACATGTAAGACAGTCGGGGGACTCCGCCCCCCGACGACCCCCCGCAGAACAGTAAGTACGAACGGGCCGTCCGGCAGCTGCCGGGCGGCCCGTTCGTCGTATCCGGACAAGTTCGTCCCGGCGGGGTGGAACCGACTGCGGGGCGAATGGGTCCAAGGGGGACAAATTAATCGACGCGCCGCGTCTGGGGCCACAAGTCCGTCGTGCGCGCCGCCGATTAAGTCACGATGGCACCCGGGCATCCGGGTCGAAGGGGGCAGACATGAGCGGTAAGACCAGGATCAAGGGCATCGGGGTCATCCGGGCGCGCACGTCGTCGGAGTCGCTGGCGCCGCGGCCGGTGGGCGCGGCCGAGGCGGAGGCCATTCACGAGGGCTCCGATCACGCGGGTGCGGCGACCCTGCTGGACCCGGTGCAGAGCGCCCTGGATTTGGAGGACGCGGCGCGTGCCTACACCGAGGTCGTCCAGGTGCTCGAGGCCATCACCCGCTCCACCAGGGGACCGGCCGATCCGGCTGCGATCGCCGCCATCAACGCGATGGCCACGAACCTGGAGTCAGCCTGGTCTCGGTGGGACAGCGCCCACCGCCGGTTGCTCGGGGGAGCGCGGCGCACTGCCGTGCGCGCCTGAGCCGATCTGAACCGACGCATCTCCCGCAGGCCCCAGGACCGCCGTCCTGGGGCCTGCGGCGTGCCCGGGTCACCGCCCACCGATCTTGCACAATCTGTGATAGACCACAGGTGTAATTCGCCAGGTTTGTCCCACAGACCAGGCAGGCGAGCGCCAGGTAGACGCTGCTAGCGAGGCTTTCACATGAGCGAGATCGTTAGTCCCACGGACTACTTCGGTGCCCTGATCCCCCAGGACGACCACCGCACCTACCTGACCGTGGGCGGGCACGCCATGGACCCCGACACCGAGGACGAGACCCACTACGTCGTCCTGAGCCTGACCGACCAGGCCGATCACGACGAGAACGGCCGCTTCCTGGAGTTGCAGACCTACCTGCTGCCGGATGAGGCCCGCAGGCTGGCGCAGCTGCTGATCGCTCAGGCCGACGCCCAGAACGCCTGAGCAGAAGGAACGTTCAGGACCAGTTCAGCGTTCAACTACCAGTAGGGGATTACGCTGGGGTAAGGCCCAGCACCCTGCGGGCCACGGAGGTGCCCCAGACATGCAGAGCACGAACCCGATCCTGTCCAAGCAGGACGTCTTCAGCCGCAATGGGTATGCCACGACCCGGCCGGACGCCCCGCCCGCGTCCGAGGGCGGCATCAACTACACCCGGACGGACCGGGCGACCGGTGCGTACGGCAGCGCCCCGTCCGGCGCGCCCGCCGCCGGCCGGCCGATGACCATCGACGACGTGGTCAGCCGTACCGGGCTGTTACTGCTCATCGCCATCACCACGGGCACGGTGTCCTGGGTAGCCGACATCGGCTTCGGCCTGGCGATCGTGGCAGCTCTGGTCGGCTTCGGCCTCGCGATCGTCAACTCGTTCAAGAAGGTTCCCAGCCCGCCGCTGATCATCACCTACGCCGCGGTGCAGGGAGTGTTCCTCGGCGCGTTCTCCCACGCGCTGGAGCGGAGCCAGCCCGGCCTCGAAGGTGTCGCCATTCAGGCCGTGGCCGGCACCGCGATCGTGTTCGCCGTGATGCTGGCGCTGTACCGCAGCGGCAAGATCCGCGTCACCGCACGGCTGCAGAAGGTCGTCCTCGCCGCGACCATCGCCTTCGTCGGCCTGCTTCTGGTCAATCTGCTGTTCCGGGCCTTTGGCAGTGGCGCCGACACCTGGGGAGGTCCGCTCGGGGTCGGGATCGGCCTGATCGGTGTCACATTGGGCGCGTTCATGCTGACGATCGACTTCGACCTCGTGGAGCGGGGCGTGCGCGCCGGCGCTCCGGAGATCGAGGCCTGGCGGGCCGCGTTCGGTCTGACGGTGACGGTGGTCTGGATCTACATCGAGATGCTTCGACTGCTATCAGCTCTTCGCGGAGACTGATCTGCGGTGCTTCTACGCCGGCGAGCCCCCGACCTTCTGGTCGGGGGCTCGCTCGTTGCGTGAGTGCCGCTACCGGAAGGACCGGTGCGCGCGGCGCAGGTCGTACTCGTGCACGATCGCGGTGGCGTGCCCGTGCGTGATGCTGTGCTCGTCGCGCAACCAGTTCACTTTCTCGTCGAAACGGAGGAAGGCCGGGCCGTCCTCGATTTCTCGGAACCACTCAGGGAGTTCTTTGCCGGTGACACCTGGGACTCGGGCCACCAGGTTCTGATGCGTCTCCTCGGAGTGGTGTAGTGACATGGGACCGCCTCTCGCGCGTGGGCCGGATGTACGGGAAGACCTGGCCGTGCAGGGGGAGAAATGGGCGTCAATGGAACTGGTTCGAGGGTGCCTCAACGAGGGGTCGGGCACAAGGCCTTGATCGTCGCCGATGTCCGGGATTTAGCGGAAAATTGAGCGCACGCGGGAGAAGTGGGTTGCGATGTCCGCGAGCACAGAGGTGATGACCGCGGTGACGGCGGCGTCCGACCGCCTGCGGACCCTTCCGGAGAGTCGGCTGCGCCGCGTCGAGGAGTCGGTGCGCGCCGTGCTGGAGCGCCTTGCGGAATTGGGCGCTGGGATCGAGGCCCGTGCGGTGGCCACGCCCCCGCGGGCGCCCGCCGTGCCTGAGCTCAGCGTCTTCGCGCTCGGCGATCAGCTTGCCGTGCTCGGGACCGATGTGGTGGTTGGCCTGGACGCGCTCGCGCGCGGTGACCTCGTATGGCTGGCGGGTGATCGCGCGCCCGCCGCACGTGCGCTGGAGGCCGCGGCGCAGTGGCTCGGCGAACTGCGAGCCCTGTTGTAGGCCGATACGCCAGGGATCGGCCTCAGGCGGCCTGGACGCGTTCTGGAGCCGCCATCTGCGCCGCCGGAAGTTCATGGCGCCGGCGATGGCGCAGCAGGGCCAGCGGGCCGCGCAAGACCCCGCGGTGCCCGTGCCCGGCGGCCGGGGCGACCTCGGTGCCGGGGCGGTCGACGGCCTCGACGGCGGCGAGGGCGATCGGCATGGTGGCGTCCTCGCGGGCCGCATCCGGTGCGACCTCGGCGATGGGGCCCAGCCCCAGGGCGGCGAGCACCGAGGGCAGCAACGCCGTCGCGGCACGGTTGTAGCCGGCCGAAGAAGGGTGGAAGCGGTCTGGGGAGAACATCTCGCGCGGGGCAGCGGTGAACTCCGGGCCGATGAGGTCACCGAGGGAGACGGTGCGGCCCCCGGCCTCGACGGTGACGATCGTCTGCGCGGCGGCCAGCTGGCGACTCCAGCGGCGCACGAGGTAGCGCAGCGGCTGGGCGATCGGCTCGACGGTGCCCAGATCCGGGCAGGTCGCGACCACGACCTCGCACCCGCTCTCGCGCAGGCGCCGCACGGCGCGGCCCAGGTGAGCGACGGCGAGCGACGGCTGGATCCGGTGGGTGACGTCGTTGGCGCCGATCATGATCAAGGCGACGGTAGGTGCCGCGGCCAGGGCGAGGCCGACCTGGCGGGCCAGGTCGGTGCTCTGCGCGCCGACCTTGGCGACGTTGGTGAAACGCACGGGCGCCCCGGCGGCCTCGGATAGGCCGACGGCCATGCGCGCGCCCGGAGTCTCCGATCCACAGGCGGCACCCAGGCCGGCGGCGCAGGAGTCCCCGAGCATCACGAATGACACGGGGGCTTTGGTGCCCGTTCCGTAGAAACCGTCGGCGGCCGGCGGTGCGGTCTTGGGCAGGCCCACCACGTGCCGGGCGAGCTTGGCCTCGGTGAGGAGCACCCCGACCAGTGCGGTACCCGTCAACGCCACTCCGGTGCCTCCGAAGGCAGCGGCGGACAGTACCCGGCGGGCGGCCGGAATCATCGGATGACCTTGCAGGTACACACCTGACGCGTCATTGCGTTCCTCCTCGACGTGCGAAGAGCCCCCCCGATATCAGCTCCGTCGTCCGCCCGGCTTGGACGTTGCGGCGCGCCGCTGCGTTCCCGACCGGACTTTCATCGTGATTTCGCGCCTACGCTGAGTCCGGCGTATGGAGATCCCCTTACGCAAACGTGACGAACGCACAGGCCGGCGCTGGTTCTCGCCCCGGTGGCCGCGCAGGGCGGAGGTCGGCATGCGCTACGTGGAGTCCGTGCTGGAGTTGATCGGGAACACCCCGTTGGTCAAGCTGAATCGGGTGAGCCGCCCCGGCGGCCCGACGGTGCTGGCCAAGGTCGAGTACTTCAACCCGGGCGGATCGGTGAAGGATCGGATCGCGACCCGGATGATCGACGCCGCGGAGGCCTCCGGGCAGCTCCAACCTGGCGGCACCATCGTCGAGCCGACGTCCGGTAACACGGGGGTCGGCCTGGCACTGGTCGCCCAGCAGCGCGGCTATCAGTGCGTGTTCGTGGTGCCGGACAAGGTCTCTCTCGACAAGATCAACACGTTGCGGGCCTACGGCGCCGAGGTCGTGGTGTGCCCGACCGCGGTGGCCCCGGCGGACCCGCGTTCTTACTACCAGGTCTCCGACCGCCTGGTGCGTGAGCGGGCGCTGGCCTGGAAGCCGGACCAGTACTCCAACCCGAACAATCCGCGCAGCCACTACGAGTGCACCGGACCGGAGATCTGGGAGGCGACGCAGGGTCGCATCACGCACTTCGTCAGCGGCATGGGCACCGGCGGCACGATCTCCGGGGTCGGGCGTTACCTCAAGGACGCCTCGGGGGGGCGCGTGCGGGTGATCGGGGCCGACCCCGAGGGTTCGGTGTATTCCGGCGGCACCGGCCGGCCCTACCTCGTCGAGGGCGTCGGTGAGGACTTCTGGCCCGCCGCGTACGACCCCACCATCGCGGATGAAGTGTTCGCGATCTCCGACGCCGAGTCCTTCGCGATGACCCGCCGCCTGGCCCGGGAGGAGGGCTTGCTGGTGGGTGGCTCCTGCGGGATGGCGGTGGTTGCCGCGCTGCGGGTCGCTGCCACGGGTTCCCCGCAGGACGTCATCGTGGTGCTGCTGCCGGACTCCGGGCGCGGATATTTGTCCAAGATCTTCAACGACGACTGGATGGCCGACTACGGGTTCATCAGTGCCGGTGGGGACGCGACAGTGGGTGAGGTACTGGCGCGCAAGTCCGGACCCACCCCGGAGTTCGTGCACACCCACCCCAACGAGACGGTGCGCGAAGCCATCGACATCATCCGTGAGTACGGCATCTCCCAGATGCCGGTCGTACGGGCGGAGCCGCCGGTGATGGCGGCGGAGATCGTGGGATCGGTCGGGGAACGGGACCTGCTCGACCGGCTTTTCGCCGGCAAGGCCTCCCTCGCCGATCGGGTGGAGGAGCACATGTCCGCGCCGCTGCCCATCATCGGCTCGGGGGAGCCGGTGGCCCACGCGATCTCCGAACTCGGCAACGTGGGGGCGCTGGTCGTTCTCGTCGACGGCAAACCGCGCGGGGTGATCACCCGTCAGGATCTGCTCGGGTACCTGGCGTCCTGAGGTGCTGATGCGCGCGCGGGCGCGTGGGCGCGTGGGCGCAACGTCCGAAGGAGTGGCTGCTATAGCGACCCCTTCTTCGGACGTCCCCTTGGCGCGCAGCGCTCACTGCGCCCGCTGACGCAGGTTCAGTTCCAGCGTCGTGGTGCCGGGGCGGACGTCGGTCGCGGTGATCTCACCGACGGCGGCGGCGTAGGCGCCGGTACCGCCGGTGATAACGAACTGGCTTTGGGTCGCGGCCCCGGGAGTGAAGGTGTTCAGGCCCTGGAAGCTGACCGCGTCGCGGCCGACCTCGGCGACTCCGCTGCACTGCACCGACAGCGCAGCAGGGGAGGGCGCGGCGCCCTTACCGGCGGCGCGCACCCGTACGTAGCGGCAGACGACCTCGATGACCCCGACCTGCGCCGGGTCATCGGGCACGGCGAGTCGCTGGGCGAGCACGAACTCATCGCCCACGCTGGCCCCGGCCGGCCCGCGGTCGATCTCGCGGGCGGACTCGTCGGTGGCGATCAGCTCCACGCGGATCCGCCCGTCGTTGTCGGTGAACACCAGAACGCTCGCCGCCACCGAAAATGCGATGAGGGTGGCCACCAGCGCGTAACGGCCCCGGCGTCGCGGTCGCGGGTCGGCCTCGTCGTCGGTGGCCTCGCGTAGCTCCTCGGGAACCTCAAGGTCGGGGTGCGTCGCGGTCTGGTCCGGATCGAACAGCGGGAGGTCCTTCATGTCGGAGAGCTCACCGCAGTGTCACCGTCACCTGCGAGGCGGTCTTTCTCGACGTTCCCAGCGCCACGGTGCCCACGGCGCCCTCGTAGTCACCGGACCCACCGGTGATGACCAACTCCACGCTGCCCCCGGCGTAGGCGCCGGAGGAGAGGGTCTGGGCGGCAATGAGGCCGTTGTCGGTCTCGATGGTGCCCACGCAGGCCGAGGACGCCGTCATGCTCCCCTGGCCTTTCGCCTTGGCCGTCCTGGGGGCCGGGCGGATCGCCGTCACGACGCACTCCAACGCGCTGATGCCGTTGCTCACCCCCGGCGCGCTGAGCACCGCGGACAACAGGACCCGATCGCCCAGGCTCAGGCCCCTGGGGCCGGCGTCCACGAGGGAGCGGGTGAAGTCGGTGGCGGTGAAGTTCAGCTCTTGCGCCGCGACGGCCCGGGTGGCCTCTGGCTCGAGCATTCCCAGCGCGGCCGCAGAGAGCGCGAGGACGCCGATTGCTGCCCCCGCCGTGGCAACTCGCCGCATGCCCGTCCCCTCTCCGTGTCGCCCCGGACGATCTTGCCCTGCGCCGGCGGTCGCAGTCGCGGCGGAGTCAGGTCGATTGCGCCGTGCGGGCCATGCCGAGCATGACGAAGCGCGGCACGGTCTCGTGCTGATCGCTGCCGCAACTGAGCGGGCGCGCGCGGGCATCGATGTCGATGCGCAGCCGGACCGCCCAGGTGCCGTGCACGGCGCGCTCAGGGTGATCGACCGCGAAGTCGACGCGCTCGCGGCCGCTGCGCAGGTCTCCGCCGAGGACGGTGAGGGCGTCGACCCCGCGGACGTCGAGGTGCTCGCGCAGCCAGATCTCCGCGGCCTGGACCGGCCCCGGCCAGCAGGTCCGGCCGCGGTAGTGGTCCGGGTGAATCCGGCCTTCGCGGTAGGCGGCGGCGGCCATCAGGGCCGCGTCAGCGTCGAGGCGCCCGAAGTAGAGGCCGTGGGGGAAGCAGGCCAGGTTGCCCGCGAAGCGGTCCCCGCCCAGGTGGGTGCTCTCCCAGGTGAGCTCGGGGTAGCGCGCGGCCAGGGCCGCAGCCACCGGGCGCCCTCGAACCGCGCAGCAGGGGTCCTTGGTGGTATGGGCGCACACCGCGAAGAGCGGATCGGGATGCGGATCCAGTCCGCTGCGTTCACCGCGGGCCAGCGCGGCGAGGTCGAGGGCGAGGACGTCCCGGATGTCGTCGAGCGCGACCTGCTCGATCCACGACGGCCCGGGTCCGGTGTGCACCAGGACCGCCCGGCTGGGTCCGCTGTAGGTGTGCTCGCGCCCGCGTGTGCGTTCCCGGGCCGGGCGGCGGATGAGGTTGACCCGGATCCCGTGCCGGTCGGCTTGGGCCTTGATCGCCGCTGCGAGCAGGGGTGGGAGGCGATCCGGCGACAGCGCCTTGGGTCCCCACGGCCCCGGATGCTCCAGCAGGAGCCAGGACATGGCCAGCGATGCGGTGCCGAGCAGGGGTTCGTCGTGATCGAGGCTCGTCACCCGGCAGGGCGTCGACACCGTCGGTTCGGGGGCCCATGCCTGAGCGGCCCCGCCACCCGGTGGCGGGGCCGTGCTGGCCTGCGTCTGCCGGGCCGGGTCAGTGGCCCGGGTGCTCAATAGGCGTAGACGTCGTCGACCTGGAAGGTCGCAGCAGTCAGTTTCTCCACGAACCCATTGTCAACGATCTGCAGGACGCGCACATCGGCGGACTGGCCCGGGCGCAGGTCGGCTGCCGTACCGGTGTCCTTGGTGATCTTCTTGCCCTTCTCATCGCGGGCGACGACGGTGATGTCGAATGAGCGCGTGAAGTCACCGGTGTTCGTCACGAACAGCGGCAGGGAGGTCGCCCTGATGCCGCTGCGGTCGGTGTCGACCTGGATGCGTCCGACCTTGACCGCGAACCCCGGAATGACCTCCGTGCCGCCGCGCTGTTCGGCGGCGGAGATGGCGTCGGCGCGGCTTCGGTCCTCCTCGTCGGAGCGAACCAGGGTGGCCAGGGCGGCAACGGCCTCCTTCGACATGTCCACCGTGGTGGTGGTCCCGGTCAGTTCATCGGCAGCGATGGAGCCGGGGGCGGCGATCGCCGGCGCGTTGGCGTTGGCGCTGCGGGCGTAGGCGGCGGCGCCCACGGTGATGCCGGCGGCCGAGGCGGCGAGCACGGTGACGCCCACCGTCATGCGCGCGCCGCGGCGGGCTCGGCGGCGGGCCGGGGGCAGGGAACCGAAATCCGGGGCTGGTCGCTGGGGCGGACGGGTCATGGGCCCTGGGGTCCCTTTCGCCTGGCGGAGGCGACCGCCGGGAGTGGATCTTGTTTCCCGAGCGGTTCCTGTGGTGGGAGTGACCTCCCGAGGATGACTCGAGTGACGGCAACGGTTCGCCCAAAGGCGAGTACTTTTCGTACGCTTGATTCCCTGCGTTCTCTCAGCTGAGGGGCGCTTTGCTCAGATCGCCGTTCCGCTCAAGCCGAGGCGGACGGGGACGGCGGCCCAGCCGTGCAGGATCCGGGTCTCCCGGCGCCGGGCGGGGCCGTCCTCGGCCAGATCCGGGTAGCGCTCGAAGAGCATCCGCAGGCCGATCTCGCCCTCGGCGCGGGCCAGGGCGGCGCCTAAGCAGAAGTGCGAGCCCGCGGAGAAGGCCAGGTGCTCGCGGGCGTTCGCTCGCCGCACGTCGAAGGTGTGTGGATCGGTGAAGACCGCCGGGTCGCGGTTGGCGCCGGCCAGCAGCAGAGCGACCAGGCTGTGCCGGGGGATGGCCACGCCGCCGGCGTGGGTGGCGCGGATCGCGTGGCGCGCGGTGTTCTGGACGGGGGAGTCGAAGCGCAGCACCTCCTCGACCGCGTTGCGCCATAGACCCCGATCGGCCACCAGCAGCGCCAACTGGTCCGGATGCTCCAGCAGCAGCACCGTCGCGTTGCCGATGAGGTTCACCGTCGTCTCGAATCCGGCGGCGAGCACCAGTCCGGCGAGCGAGGTCAATTCGGCGTCGGTCAGTTCGGCCCCGCCCTCCTCGCGGCCGGCCATGACCACGCGGGAGAGCAGGTCGTCGCCCGGGTTGCGCTTGAGTTCCCTGCAGTGCTCCAGAAGCCAGGTGTTGAGGGCTTTGAGTGAGCGCTCGGAGCGGCGGAACGTCCGCAGGCCGACCCCGATGTCCAGGCTGGAGGCCAGATCGTCGCCCCAGCTCAGGAAGGTGTCCTGCATGGCAATCGGGACACCCAGGATCCGGGCGATGACCTGCACGGGAAGCACATGGGCGTACTCGCTGACGATGTCCGCCCGCCCGCCGCTGGGATGGCGCCGGTGCATCTGGTCGAGCAGGGTGGCGGCGATCTCTTCGACGTCGGTGGCGATCTTGTCCACGGCCCGCACGCTGAAGGCCTTGGCGACCAGGCGGCGGTAGCGCTGGTGATCTGCGCCGTCGATGACCAGCAGCGAGGGTGGCTCGATGGGGCCCGGATTGGACTCGTCCCGCGCCCAGGCTCCGGCTCTGGCAAGTGGGCGTGGCAGGGCCGACAACGGCAGTCCCGCCCCGAAGTCCGGGCTGCGCAGAATCTCGGTGATGACGGCGTGCCGGGCGGTGACCATGGCGAATGAGCCGGGCACGACCGCGCCGCCCTCGCGTACGGCGTCGTAGATGGGATGGGGGTCGATCTGGCTGCCGCCGATGACGATCTGGGCGTGCAGGTCGCCCTTGCGTGCCCCGGCCCGGATTGCGGTGCGGGCCAGGCCGTGGCGAACTCCCCAGCGAACAGCTGACTTGACGGGCATCGTGACCTCCGGCGGGCGGGACTCCCCGTATCTTACCGAAAGTCAGTTAGATCGCCAGAGGCGGTTACCGACGAAGTCAGTAGCGCGGCGGATCCTGCTCGTACACCCGACGTTCCTCGACCACCGGGGCAGTCCCGGCGCCGCGCCGGCGCGGGGCGAACACGATCACATCGAGCAGAATGCCCAGCGCTCCAGCTGCGAGGAGGATCCAGCCCACGGCTGGGATGTCCACACCGTTGGCCGCTCAATTTCGCGGGAACCTGACGCCGGTCTCGGCGTGGCAGTCGTAGCCGTGCGGGACCTTGAACAGGTACTGCTGGTGGTAGTCCTCCGCGTAGTAGAACTCCCCGGCCGCGGCGATCTCGGTGGTGATCTCCCCGATTCCGGCGCGGGTCAGGGCGCCCTGGTAGAGGTCGCGGGACTCGATTGCCGCCTTCGCCTGCTCGTCCGTTGTGGTGTAGATGGCCGAGCGGTACTGCGTGCCGATGTCCCCGCCCTGGCGGTTGGGCGTCGTCGGGTCGTGGATCTCCCAGAACGTGGCCAGCAGGTCGGGGTAGGAGAGCTGCGCGGGGTCGAACACCACGAGCACCGCCTCGGTGTGCCCGGTCTTTGCGGTGCAGGTCTCCTCGTACGTCGGGTTGGGGGTGAAGCCGCCCGAGTATCCGACCGCCGTGGAGTAGACCCCGGGCAGCTGCCAGAACTTGCGCTCGGCGCCCCAGAAGCAACCCAGGCCGAGGATCGCGACCTCGAGGCCGTCGGGGAAGGGCGGGAACAGCGCATTGCCGTTCACCGCGTGATGCGTCGGGACCGGGTACGGCCGCTGCGCGCGGCCGGGCAGTGCCTGCTCCGGGCTCACCATGGTCTGTTTCGCGCCTCGTCCGAACAACATGGGGCGCCTCCCTTCCTCGTCGGGCTCAACTCTGCCCCGTGGCGCGATGTTCCGCCCGCCTGGGTCCGATTTGTCACGACCAGGTAAGCCCGGGCGCGGCCGCTCATGAATGAGCTGGGTGTGGTCTTTCATGCGCTGGGGACCAGGTGCGGGCCTCGGATCTGGTCGCTGGCTCATGAATGAGCGGGGCGGGCACTCTCATGCGCGGGCGACCACTATCGGGCCCGGATCGAGGTCGCCGGCGCATGAAAGAGCGCAGCGGACCTGCGGCTAGCGTGGTCGACATGTCGTCCGAGCAACCAGAGGTGCCTACGTCCGCGCACACGGACGAGGTTCCCGAACGCCCTGCCCCCCGCGGTTTCGCGACCCGCGCCATCCACGCCGGGCAGGAGCCGGACGCGGGCACGGGGGCCGTCGCGGTGCCGATCTACCAGGTGTCGACCTACAAGCAGGACGGCGTCGGGGGTCTGCGCGGGGGCTATGAGTACAGCCGCAGCGCCAACCCGACGCGCACCGCGCTGGAGACGTGCCTGGCCGACCTGGAGGGCGGCGCGCGCGGCCTGGCCTTCGCCTCCGGGCTGGCGGCGCAGGACACCGTCGTGCGCACGATCTGCGTTCCCGGGGACCACGTCATCATTCCCGGTGACGCCTACGGCGGCACCTACCGGCTCTTCGCGCGGGTCTTCGCGCGGTGGCGCCTGGAGTTCACCGCGGTGGCGCTGGACGACCTGGACGCGGTGCGTGCCGCGATGCGCCCGCGCACCCGGTTGATCTGGTGTGAGACCCCGACGAATCCGATGCTCGGCATCGCCGACATCGCCGCCCTCGCGCAGATCGCGCACAACGCCGGTGCGGTGCTCGCCGTCGACAACACCTTCGCCTCGCCCTATCTGCAAACCCCGATAGCACTGGGTGCGGACATCGTCACGCACTCCACGACGAAGTATTTAGGCGGTCATTCCGACGTCGTCGGTGGTGCGCTGGTAGCCGCGGGCCGAGGACTCGGGGAGGATCTGGCGTTCCATCAGAATGCGATCGGCGCCGTTGCCGGGCCCTTCGATTCCTGGCTGGTGTTGCGGGGCGCGAAGACCCTTGCGCTGCGAATGCAGCAGCATTGCGTGAATGCCGCGGCAATCGTGGACATGTTGCGAGAGCACCCCAAGGTGTGGCGGGTGCACTACCCGGGCCTGCCCACCCATCCGGGCCATGAGGTGGCGGCCCGTCAGATGCGCGACTTCGGTGGCATGATCTCCTTCCAGGTCTCCGGGGGCGCGGACGCGGCTCTCGAAATCTGCGAACGAACCGCGATCTTCACCCTGGCCGAATCTCTCGGCGGGGTGGAGTCGTTGATCGAGCACCCCGCGCGGATGACCCACGCCTCGGTGAGTGGATCGGCTCTGGAGGTTCCGGCGGATCTTGTTCGGCTCTCCGTCGGCATCGAGAACGTCGAGGACCTACTCGCAGACCTTGATCAGGCGCTGGGCTGAGGATCTGACTGAGCTCTGGTGCCGGCTACCCGGGTTGCGGCCCGCAGATCCCTCACCCAACTCCTGGGGCGTTTCACCGCGGGCGGATCAGCTCACCGGTAACGATCGGGATCGTTCCTCGACGCGCCTGTCAGCCACACGTGGGGCAGTCCGGTTCGGCCGCACAGCGGTGCACTGTCTCCGGCATCCGCAGGGACATGAGGAACCCGACCGCCAGCACGGCGGCGGTGGAGGCAAAGGCGGCGCTGTAGGAGACGTGCTCGGCCAGCGCCCCCGCGAGCAGTGGCCCCGCTACGGCGCCGAGGTCGCTGGACATTCCGTAGGCCGCGACCACCGTCCCGCCGCGGCCCTGCACCACGTCGCCGACGACCGCGGACGGCCCGACGCTCAGCGTCGCCGCGGTGATCCCGAACATGGCCATCGCGAGCAGGAATGAGACTTCGTTCTCCGACACCACCAGCAGCACCGACCCCGCGACGCCCAGGGCTGTCCCCGCGATCATCAGGGGCCGGCGTCCGCGGCTGTCAGCGAACCTCCCGACCGGGTAGATCGCGGCTACCTGAAAGATAGAGCCGAAGAACAGCCCGATCCCGGTCCACAGCGGGCCGCGCTGGAGCACCTCGACCACGAACAACGGCACCAGTGAACTGCGGATGCCGAAGATGGCCCAGCCGGTGCCGGCATTCACCGTGAGTGCGGCCTGGTACGCCTTGTGGCGCAGGGCCTCGCGCAACGTGGTCTGCGCGATCGGATCGCCTCGGGCGGTCATGGCGCCGGCCACCTCGGCGCGGGCGAGAAAAACCATGGCGATGGCGCCCGCCACCACCAGCGAGGCGGCGTAGATGAAGAACGGCAGCCGTAGCGAGATGCTGCCGAACACCCCGCCCAGGAACGGCCCGGACACCCCGCCGATCAGGAAGCCGGCCGTGAAGACACCGCTGGCCCGCCCACGCTGGTGGGAGGGCACTGTGCGCAGCAGCAGGCTCTGGGCCGAGATGGTGAACATCACCGAGCCGACGCCGCCGAGCGCGCGCAGCGCGAGCATCTGTTCGAAGCTCTGGGCGAGGCCGGTCAGCAGCGCTGACACGGCGACGATGCCGACGCCACTGGCCAGCACGACCCGCTCCCCGAATCGGTTGACCAGAGCGCCGCCGCCCGGCCCGAACACCAGGCGCATGAACGCGAAGGCCGAGATGACCAGGCCGGCCGCGGTCTGCCCGACACCGAACTCGCGGGCGAACACCGGGATGACCGGGGCGACGATGCCGAAGCCGATGGCAACGGAGAACGCGACGGCGGCCAGGACCCATACCTCGCGCGGGAGGTCGGCGGAGGCGGTCCGCCGCCGGATCAATGCGCGCATTGCACCCTCATGCTCGCACCCTGCCCGTCACCTTCACGCCAACCGTCGCGTTGGTGCCCGCATTCCGCGCGCTCGCCGGCCGCTGATTCCCGAGCATCGGCGGCTCTCTCCTACGAGGGGCAGGGTCTTGCTCGGCGAAATGTCCCGATTTCGTGGGCCGCAGCTCATGAATGAGCCAGGGACCTGGCGGGTCCGTGCGTTAGCCGGCGCGGCGGCGGCCGGTGGAGCGGGCGCGCAGGAAGTCGCTGACGACGTAATCGCCCAGCCGTGCTGGATCCGGATGAAAGACCCGGCCGCCGTTGCGCCGCGCCACGGCATCGCAGAACGCGGCCAGGCTTGGGTCCGGATCCAGGGAGAAGATGCTCAGCGTCGCCCCGCGCCGGGTCATCGCGTCGACCTCCGCGTACGTGCGGGTAATGGTTTCGGGCGCCGGCGGCCAGTCGAAGAACACCTCGCCGTCGCGGAGCAGGTGCGCGGTCGGCTCGCCGTCGGTGACCACCAGCACGATGCGCTCGGCTCCGGGGTGGCGGTCCAGGAAACGTCCGGCCAGCAGCAGCGCGTGAGCCAGGTTGGTGCCCTGGACGTAGTCCGGTTCCAGGGTCGGTAGGTCGGTGGCGGAGATCTCCCCGGCGTAGCGCGCGAAGCCGATGATCTGTACGGCGTCGTGGGGGTACATCCCGCTGATCAAGGCGTGCAGCGCGAGCGCGGTGGTCTTGGCCGCCAGCCAGGTGTCGCGCAGCACCATCGAGTAGCTCATGTCGATCAGCAGGCTGATCGCCGCGCGCCCCCGCCGCTCGGTCTCGGTCACCTCGAAATCGGCGACGTCCAGGCAGATGGCCTCACCGGGGGCGACGGTGCCGGCGCGGCGCACCGCATTGGTCAGCGTGCGCACGACGTCCAGGGGCTGCGCGTCGCCGAACCGCCAGGGGCGGCTTGCCCCAGTGAGCTCGCCCGCGGCCCCGGCAGAGTGCACCTCGTGCCCACCTGCCCGGGGCGCGGCCAGGGACGCGAATACCCGGCGTAGGGCCGTCTGCCCTAGCCGGCGCACGGCCTTCGGGGAGAGCTCCAGACGCCCCCCGGTGCGGGAGAGCCAGCCCTGTTCCTCCAGCTCGCGCGCGATCCGCCGCAGCGCGTCGATGTCGTCGAGGGCGCCGCGACCCAGCGCCCGCCGTACGGCCTCGTCATCGACGTCGTCCAGGCTTGCGCCCGGGTAGTCCTGCCCCAGCTGCGCAGTAAGCTCCTCCAGGTCGGAGAGTTCGGCCAGGGCGGAGGTGGCATCGCCGAGCCCGAGCGGCGCCTTGCCGGTCAGTCGTGAGCCGCGCTCCCAGTCCAGATCGGGCCGCCGGGCGCGCAGGGCGTCGGTGAGCCGGGCCATCTCCGCCGCGACGCCGAGGTCGTCGAAGACCCCGGCCGCGAGCTCGGAGAGTTCCTGGCGTTGTTCGGGCGTCAACGAATCCAGCAGGCGAGAGGCTGCGGCCATCCGGCGGGCGAGGGAGTCGACCAGCTCGTCGAGGGTCTGCGGATCGTCGGGGAAGAAGTCGCCGTACCGGGACATGAATGCATCGAACTGATCCTGCGTCAGTTCACCGCGTTCGTCGGCGTCGAGCAGCTGATTGAGCTCGGCCATCATGTCCGCGACGCGGCTCAGGTCCTGCGCGTTCGCGCCTTGCAGTGCCTGCTTCATCCCGGCGAACCGACTGTCCAGGATCTCCCGGCGCAGTAGGTCCTGAACTTCGGCGTAGGTCGCCGCGGCCTCGGGGGACCGCCAGTCGTAGGTGCGAAGCTCACGCACGGCGCGGGCCGTCTCACTCGGGACCGCGTCCAGGCGGGTCTCGCGAAAACGCGCGTCCTCGTCCGGATCCGGGAACAAGGCCGCGCGCTCCTGGCCGATCGCGGTGTCGAGCAGGCGGCGAACCTCCTCCAGTGTGCCGTCCGCGCGGCCGCGTGCCTGGGTGGCCTTGCGCCGGCGCAGGGTTTCGCGCCGCAGCTCGTCAAGCCCACGGCGCCCGGCCGGCCCAAAGCGCAGCAGCTCGAGCAGGGCGTCGGAGACACGGTCACCTCGCATGACGCGGTCGCCGAGGTCGTCCAGGGCCCGGCGCACGTCATAGGGCGCGGCGAGCGGATCGGGCCCGTCGTCGTAGGCGTGGTAGCGGTAGCGCGTCATACATCCCCGTTGCGTCCGAAGAAGTGGTCGCGATTGCCGCCACATAGTCGGCCGTGGCCAGGGGTTTTGGCGGTAAAGAGCGGGAGACGGCACGCCCGCCGCCGGAATCCATCGCGATCATGCGGCCCAGGTACAGCCCCTCCAGGGCGAACTCGAGCGCCGAGGCCGCCAGGGCGG
>JBQTII010000092.1:0-32983 GCA_052388275.1 Sporichthyaceae bacterium
CACTGTCGCTCATTGGGTGGCCGAGCGCTAGCGAGGTTGGCCAATGAGCTATACGCAGCTTGCAGCGCTGGCGGTCGTCGTCGTGGTGAGCCTGGATCTGGTGGGCGTGGGCACCCGGTTGCTGACCACGGCGCGATTCTGGTTCACCTACGCGATCGTGGTGTTCTTTCAGCTGCTGACCAACGGCTGGCTGACGGGCCGTGAGATCGTGCGCTACGACGCCGACGCGGTGTTGGGCGGGGCCGAGCCGGTGTTCGCCGGTTCGTGGCGGGTCGTGTGGGCACCGGTGGAGGACCTGCTCTTCGGGTTCACGCTGGTTCTCTGGACCTTGATCGTGTGGACCTGGTGGGCGGGGCGCGGAGCATTAGCGGACCGCGCCCGGCGCGAGCGGGCGTAGGCGGGCCCGGCGATGCGCAGGCGCTTCGTCGTGGGCACACTCACTCGCCGGGTGAGCATCGGCAGGTGTGCTCGCTCCAACTCATCGAGGATGCCGCTGTAGAGCGTCGTGGCAGCCCGGATGCAGTCGCGGCTGCTCGGGTGCAACAGCTCGACACCCGGACGTGCCGCGGCGTACCACGCTCGCGTGCGGTCGATCTGAAAACGCATCAGTTCCTCGATCTGCGGCGTGCGGATCCGGCGCTCGAGGTCGCTCCGGGTGATGCCGTGAGCGTGCAGGTCCTGGGTGGGAAGGTAGAGTCGGCCGCGGTCGAGGTCCTCGCCGACGTCGCGCAGGAAGTTCGTCAGCTGAAAGGCGATTCCCAGGGCGCGGGCGTGTTCGACGGTCGCCGGGTCATCGGGATCGCGCGGGCGCAGGATCGGCAGCATCGCCAGCCCGATGACCGCGGCCGAGCCCTCCATGTAGCCGAGGAGGTCATCGAAGCTCGCGTAGTCGGTGACCGTCAGATCGGTGCGCATCGAGTCCAGGAAGGCGCTGATGTGGGTGGTGGGGATCTGCCACGTGGTCGTGGTGTGCACCAGAGCGCGACCGATGGGGTCGGTGCTGGCTCCGGCATGCAGGTCGGCCAGTCGCGCCCTGGACCAGGCCGTCAGGCGCTCGGCCTTCTGCGCTGGGGTGGCGGGGTCGGAGAGGTCATCGACGAGGTCGTCGGCGTAGCGGGCGAACCCGTAGAGCGCCCAGACATAGGGGCGCTGCGCCGGGGGAAGCAGAAGGGTGGCGAGGTAGTAGGTCCGGCCGTGGCGGGCGTGCAGGTCCTTGCAACGCAGGTAGGACGCCCGCAACTCGGGGTCGGTGATCCCGGCGGCGTCCAGGGTGCGGCGGGACATGGGGTCAGGCTAGAAGGTCGGCGGATTGGGCGAAGTGTCGGTACCGTCACGGGTATGCGGCGATCTCGGGCGGTTCTCGGTGCGGCGGGCGCAGCCCTGGTGGTGGCTGTGGCGGCGACGATCCTGCCCACCGGCGCCGGTGCCGGAGCGGCGCCGGACGCGGTGCGGGCGATCCGCTACGTCGCGCTGGGGGATTCCTACACCGCGGCGCCCGGTGTGCCGCCGGTCGCGGCCTCGGCCCCGGCGCATTGCGCGCAATCGGGATCGAATTATCCGCACCAGTTCGCTGCGGCGATCGGGACCTCGGTGCGAGACGTCAGCTGCTCCGGGGCGAAGACCGTCGACCTGACCCAGGCGCAGTACACCGACGTGCCCGCGCAGATCCGGGCGCTCGATGCCGACACCACCCTGGTCACCGTCGGGATCGGGGGCAACGACGACGACCTGTTCGCACGTGCGGTCGCCTCCTGCGCCACCACCTCGGCGAACATCGCGATCGGCGCGGGCTCGCCGTGTGCGGATCGGTTCGGTGACCAGTTCCGCCGGGAGATCAAGGCGAACGCTCCGGCGGTCCGGGCCGCGCTACACCGGATCCAGCAGGTGTCTCCCCGTGCGCGCGTCGTCGTGATCGGCTATCCGAATCTGCTGCCGCGCAATCCCGTCGGCCGGCTGGCCTGCCTGGCGGCTGGGGTGCCGTTCACCCCGGGTGACATTGCCTACCTGGACCGGGTCGAGCGCGACCTCAACGCGATGCTGCGTTCCGCTGCGAAGGCCACCGGAGCCGACTATCTCGACACCTACACCCCGAGTGTGGGCCGGGACATGTGCGCGCCCCCGCTGGTCCGCTGGATCGAACCGCCGATCGTGATCTCGCCGGCCGCGCCGATCCATCCCAACGCCGCCGGCCAGGAGAACGTCGCGAAGCTGCTCCTGGAGCTGGTGACCAAGCTCGCCCTGCGCTGAGCACAGCGCAGTGCCCTACGCCGCGGTAAGGCCGGGATCAGCCGCCGGACTTGCGGCGGAACATCTTCTGGGCCTTGGCGGGCCCGTGTGCCTCGGAGCCGCCCTTGGCATCGGTGGCCTCGGCGCCGGAGTTCTTGGCCGCCTTACCGGCCTTACGGGCCAGTGCCTCGCGGAACTTGGCCTTGGGGTCGTCGCCGGCGAAGACGTCCTCGACGGGCTCGTCGCTGCGCGGGGTCTGGTCGCTCTGCTCACTCATGGACCAAGCTTGGCACGCCGGTGACGGCGCCGGTGCGCCGCGGCTGCGCTGGGCCAGGCGCGGGAGTGGTATCGCCGGTCGGGTCCGGTGATCCGCTCGGCGGCGAGGCGCCCGGAGATCAGTACGCACGGCACCCCGACGCCCGGCACGGTCCCGGAGCCGGCGAAGACCACATTCTCGAAACCCTTGGCCAGGTTCGACGGTCGGAACGGCCCGCTCTGGCGCAAGAGGTGGGCGGCGGCAAACGGGGTGCCGGCGGCGTGGCCGCGGGCAAGCCAGTCGGCGGGGGTGGTGACCTCGCGGACCTCGATGCCGTCGGCAAATCCGGGGTAGCCCCCTCGCTCCAGGGTGTCGAGCATGTGCTCGACGTAGCGATCGCCGAGGGTCCGCCAATCCTGACCGCCCGTCAGGTTCGGGGTGGGGAACAGCACCGAGTAACAGTGCCGGCCCGCCGGGGCGAGCGAGGGGTCCGACGCGGTCGAGGTCGTGACCAGGAAGGACGGATCGCTCATCGGCACGCCCTTGCCGAACAGCTCGGCGAAGGTCTGGAACCAGGCGCGACCGAAGTGAATCTCGTGGTGCGCGCGGCCGGGGTAGCCGGCGGTGGAGCCGGCGAGCAGAAGAACGCACGAGGGGGAATAGCGGATTGTGCCCCCCCGACGCGGGGCACCGCCGAGCAACCTCTCCCACGCCACCGGAAGATCCGCGGTGAGTACCAGTGCGTCGCATTCGATCCGGGCGTCGTCGAGGGTCCGCACCGCGACGATGCGCTCACCCACCCGGTCCAGGCGGGTCACCTCGGACTCGTAGGCGAACTCGACACCGTGCTTGGCCGCCGCGGCGGCCAGGGCCGCCGGGAGCGCGTGCATGCCGCCGCGGGGGACGTAGACCCCGGCGACGGTGTCCATGTAGGAGATGACGCCGTAGAGCGCGAGCGCCTCGTGCGGGGAGCAGCCGGCGTACATCGCCTGGAAGGTGAAGGCGCGTTGCAGGCGCTCGTCGCGCAGGTAGCGGGCCACGGCCGGGGCGAGTTTGCCGAAGCCGCCCGCGAGGGCCAGGCGCGCCAGATTGGGGGTGAGCAGGTCGAGCGGAGAATCCAGGTTGCGGTCGATGAAGTCGCGCATCTGGACGCGATAGAGCCGCGCCAGCCAGCCCACCATCTCACCGTAGCGCTCCGCCTCGGCCGGCCCGGCAAAGGCGGCGATCTCCGCGGCCATGGCCTCGGGGTCGGCGCGGACGTCGAGGTGGCTGCCGTCGGCGAATCGTGCGCGGTACGCGGGATCGAGGCGGTCCAGCGTGAGCCAGTCCGCCAGCCGTTCACCGACGCAGTCGAAGGCGTCGGCGACCAGGTCCGGCATGGTCAGCACCGTCGGGCCGGTGTCGAAGCGGTAGCCACCGAGATCACGCCGACCGGCGCGGCCACCGGGGATGGCCTCGCGCTCCAGGACGGTGACGCGGCGCCCGGCGCCGGCCAGGCGCAACGCGGCGGACAGCCCGGACAGCCCGGCGCCGACGATGACGACGTGGTCGGTGGGTCCGGTAACGGTACGCATGCCGGTCAGGACTCGCGCCGGGTCGCCACGTCGACGAGGTCGGCCAGCGCAGCGCGGGCGGCGGGGTCGCGGATCGGGGCGAGCGCGAGGGCGTCGCGAGTCTCGCCGGTCCGGGCCTCGATCAGCTTCTCGACCTCCTCGCGGGCCCCGGTGCCCTCCAGAATCGCGCGCAGGGTAGCCACACCCGCGGCGCCGAGCGTCGGGTCGCCCAGCAGGCGTTCCAGTTCAGCACGCTCGAGGGGACCTGCGAGGTCATGTGCGGTGGCCACCAACACCGTGCGCTTACCTTCGCGCAGGTCGTCCCCGGCCGGCTTGCCGGTGAGTGCCGGGTCCCCGAAGACCCCCAGGAGGTCATCTCGCAGCTGGAACGCCTCCCCGAGCGGAACGCCGACAGCCGACAGCGCGCTGGTGAGCTCCGCGGTGCCCCCCGCGAGGGCCACCCCCAGATGCAACGGGCGCTCGACGGAGTACTTCGCAGTCTTGAAATGCAGCACGCGCGTCGCCCGTGCCACCGAGGTCGCGCCGATATCGGCCTGAGCGACCAGATCAAGATACTGACCGCCCATCACTTCGGTCCGCATGCTCTCGTAGACCGCCAGTCCACGCAGGATCCGGGCAGCAGGCAGCTCCGCGCTGCGCAGCAGCTCGTCTGCCCACCCCAGGCACAGGTCGCCGAGCAGGATGGCCGCGGCGGCGCCGAAACGGGCGGGGTCGCCGGCCCAGCCGGCGTCCCGGTGAACCTGGGCCAGCGCCGCGTGCGCGGCCGGCACTCCGCGGCGGCGATCGGAGGCATCCATCACGTCGTCGTGGATGAGGGCGCTCACATGCAGTAACTCCAGCGCGGCAGCGGCGCAGACGATGCCCTCGTCGCAGCCGTCGTCGAGTCCACCCGCTGCTCGGTAGCCCCAGTAACAGAACGCGGGCCGCAGCAGCTTGCCGCCGCCGGTAAGTCCGGTCAGCACCTGCATCGGGGCGCTGAGTTCGGGACCGAGGTCGGCGAGCGCCGCGGCGCGCTCGGTGAGAAATGCCCGAATTCGGGCCTGCACGCGCGGGCGCAACTGCGCTTGATCCGCGTCCATCCCGGTCCATCTCCTCCACCTCGGTACCCTCGCCTTCACTATGACGACCGCATCGCAGGGCCAGGGCGCCGGGTCCGGCGCCCCGAGTCTGGGCTCGACCATCCAGGACCTGCTCGCCGCCGGCGGGCGCTCGTACTCCTTCGAGTTCTTCCCGCCGCAGACCGACTCAGGTGAGAAGACATTGTTCGAGACAATCCGTGCCCTTGAACCGCTGGCGCCGACATTCGTCTCGGTGACCTACGGAGCGGGCGGTGGCACGCGGGACCGCACGATCCGCATCGTGGAGCGGATCGCCAACGAAACGACCCTGACGGCAGTGGGTCATCTGACGTGTGTGGGCTCCTCGCGGGCGGAGCTGCGCTCGGTGATCGGCGGGTTCGCCGCGGCCGGGATCCGCAACGTGCTCGCCCTGCGCGGCGACCCGCCGGGCGGTCCGCAGGCACCCTGGCATGCGCACCCCGAGGGCCTGGAGCACGCCGATGACCTCGTGCGCATGCTGCGTGAGCTGGGTCAATTCTGCATCGGGGTGGCCGCCTTCCCCGAGGGTCATCCCAGCTCGCCGGACCTGGACACCGACGCCAAGTTCCTCGCGCTCAAGGCCGCGGCCGGCGCGGATTTTGCCGTCACGCAATTCTTCTTCGATGCCGAGGACTACTTCCGCCTCGTGGACCGGGCCGCTGTGCACGGCGCCACGATCCCGATCCTGCCGGGGATCATGCCGGTGACGAACCTCGGGCAGATCACCCGCTTTGCCGAGCTGTCCGGCTGCGTGTTCCCGGCGGCCCTGGCGCAACGGCTGGAGGCGGTGGGCGAGGACGCGGCCGAGGTCCGGCGCATCGGTGTCGAGGTCGCGACCGAGCTCTGCGGGCGGCTGCTCGACGGGGGAGCGCCGGGACTGCACTTTTACACCCTGAACCGCTCCACCTCGACGCTGGAGATCTACCGCGCACTCGGCCTGGGCGCGTCCTGAGGCCCTGCCTGCTCTTCGGGCCGGGTCCATCGGGTGAACGGATGATCCGGATCTGCCCGAAAGGCCGAGGCAGGTCCACCCCGATGGCTGATGCCAATGCGTCGCGCGGTGCCGATTCTGAGACTACGTCGGATCCGCCGCACCGAGGACGACCTCGTCGTCGTTCGGGCTGGGAGCTGACCGGATGTGTCGCCGCTGATCCTGCGGAGGGGGCTGGATCAGCGGCGAGCTTCCGTTACCGGCCCGCGGTGGGCGTCCGCCGGGGAAGGTCCAGTCTCAGCGCGCGCGGCCGATGGCGCCGGCGACCAGGGCCGCGCCGAGGGGGGCCAGGTCGATGCCTGGGCCCGGGTGCACGTCCGAGCCGACGCACCACAGGCCGGTGGTCTGCCTAGTGCGGTTAGGGGGCGCGAACGCCGGGGTGCGCCCGCTCAGCGCGCCAGCGTGGGCGAGCAG
Organism: Sporichthyaceae bacterium; assembly: GCA_052388275.1. Lineage (GTDB taxonomy): Bacteria > Actinomycetota > Actinomycetes > Sporichthyales > Sporichthyaceae > JBQTII01. The sequence goes on from JBQTII010000092.1 coordinate 6,559, forward strand.
GGAGCCCCCGGGCCGCCCGGTACGGGCCGCAAGGTCGGCCGGGGTGCGCATCTCGTGCCAGCGCAGCCGCGCGCAGACCTCGTAGCCGCGCCGGTCCAGGATGTCGAGAAGGTGGCGGGCGTAGGCGTCGCCGTGGCCGGCGGTCCACTCGACCCCGTCCGGGCCGTGCGCAGGGACGGTGGCCTGCACCTGCCAGGCCGCCGCGCCCTCGGGCGCGATCGCGGTATCGGTCCACCGGGTGGGGGGCGGGGGGGCATGGGGGCGGGGGCCGCAGGTGGCGGGGAGTTCGACATCGGGATCGGGGCTGACGGACACGGGGGGGGCGGGCAACGCGGGTGCGCCGTCCAGGGCCAGCAGCAACGTCACGGCCGCGGCGCCGCCGCGCTCGCGTCGGCTACTGCGGCGGTCGTGACCGAGCAACGCGCGGCGTGCGTGTTCTCCGCAGGCGGCCACGACGTGGTCGGCCTCGATCGAACTTCCGTCGGCGATCTCGACGCCGCGCACGGACGCGCCCTCGATAGTGATGGCCCGCGCCGCGGTGTCGAAGCGGAGCGACGCGCCGCGCAGCCGGGCCCGGGCGGCCATCGCGTCCACCAAGGCGGCCACGCCGCCGCGCGGCCGCCAGGTTCCGAACGTCTGTGCCAGGTGCGGCCAGATCGAGACCATGGCCGCGCTCTCGCGCGGGTCGGCGCCGAGGCGTAGCGGGTAGGAATCGATGACTTGACGCAGCCGGGGATCGTGTAGATGTGCCTTCGCCATCGCGTGCAGGCTCCGATGCGGCGTCAACGTCTTGAGCCGGGTCCGGCCCTCCTTGGAACGCAGCGCATCGCGCAGGCGGTGATTCGGCGCGGCATTGAAGCCCCACCGAAAGCCGCCCCAAATCTCGCCCGCTTCGGCGATGAACCCATCCCACCCAGCCGCGTCGCCCCCGCCGAACGCGGCGCTGAGCGCATCCGTCATGCCGGCGCGGGTGGAGGCCGGGACGTCGAGGGTGGCGCAGTCGGCGAATTGCCAGCTCGCCGCGGGATCGAGCGGGGCCAGGCTGAGCACGCTCTCCAGCGGGGCCGTCTTGCCGGTCTTGGTGAACAGGTCGCGGTAGGTGGCCGGCAGGTGCAACAGCCCCGGGCCGGTGTCGAAGGCGAAGCCGTCGCGCTCGTAACGCCCGCACCGCCCGCCGGGTGAGTCGGCCTGTTCCAGCACCGTGACCTCGTGCCGCAGCCGGGCGAGCCGGGCGGCCGCGGCCAGGCCGGACATCCCCGCCCCGATCACCACCACCCGTGCCACGCCGGAACCATAGTCCGGTCCGCGGCGTGCCCACGCCCCTCGCGCAGCAGTGGCACCCGGGCGGGCAGGCGGAAGTGGTTCAGCCGGCTGCCGGGGCGAGGATCGAGAGCGTCTCGCCGCCGGGAGGGCGCAGCAGTGCAAAGGTTCCCACGTCGGGAACGTTCGCCGGCGGGACGAGTACGGCGGCGCCGAGGCTCTGCGCGCGAGCGGCGGTGGCGGCGACGTCGGCCACCTGGAACGTCACGGACCAGTACGGCAGCACCCCGGCGTCGGCCGGCATCTGAACCATTCCGGCGACCGCGCGATCCCCGAGCACCGCCACCGCGCCCGGAGTGGCTCCGCCGGGCTCCGCGCCGACCTGCCAGCCGAAGATGGCGCCGTAGAAGTCGGCGGCGCCGATGACCGCGGTGGTGATGAGCTCGGACCAGCACCAGGATCCGGGGACGTGCGTGCGGGCCATGCCGGAGAAGTCTCCGGCCTGCCAGACGGTGAACCCGGCGCCCTGCGGGTCGCTGAACGCGGCCGCGCGCCCGGCGGTGCCCACCTCGACAGGTCCGGCGAGTAACTGCCCGCCCGCTGCCCGGACAGTTGCGGTCAGCGCCTCGACGTCGGCACTCGCGAAGTAGAGATTCCAGGCGGGCACCATGGCGTCGGGGCACGGGCCGACCCCGGCCACGGCGTGCTCGCCGGCGAGAAAGGCCGGCGCTCCGCCGGGTCCGGCGCCGGGCTCCGCGCTCCAGCCGAACAGGGCGCTGTAGAAGCGCGCGGTGGCGGCGGGGTCGCGTGCGGTGACATCGACCCAGCAGGGGACGCCGGGGGCGAAAACGGGGTCAGGCACCGGGGCTCCATTCGTTGTTGACGGTCCGCCTGCGGAGCTTAACGGCGCCAGCGTCCTCCCTTACGCAGGTCGGCCAGCAGCACGTGGGCGGCGCTGCGCCCCGAGGCGCCGAACACTCCACCGCCTGGATGGGTGGAGGCGCCGGTGAGGTAGAGCCCGGGCAGGGGGCCGCGGTACTGGGAAAGTTCGGGGAGCGGGCGCAGCGCGAACATCGCGTCGAGGGCCATCTCCACATGCATGACGTTGCCCCGGCGCAGGCCCAGTTCGCTCTCGAGCAGGTCCGGGCTCTGCACGTGGACTCCGGTGATCGAGTCGGCGAAGCCGGGCGCGTAGCGCTCGACCTGCGCGATCGCCGCCCGCCCGGCGCCCGCCCGCTCGTCGGCCCAGGTGCCGGCGCGCAGGTCGTAGCGGTGCCACTGGGACCACAGCGTGACGGTGTGCCGCCCGGGTGGGGCCAAGGTTGGGTCTTGGGCCGTCGGAGTGATGACCAGGGTCGGCGGGTCAGGCGGCACCCGGGCGGCCAGGTAGTCGCCGTACGCGGCGCGAAGTTGCGCGCGATCGGTGACCAGCAGCGCCATGCCATGATGGACATCTGACGGCGCATCACGATAGTGGGGGAGTGCGGTGCCGGCCAGGCGCACCGCGATCCCGGTCCCGGCACCGATGCGGATCCGGGTGCGCATCCCCGCTGGTTCGGCGCCGCCCTGCGCGAGCAGGTCCAAGGTCGCGGCGATGTGCGCACCGGAGAGTACCGCGCGGGCCTGCAGCTCGCGGCCGGATCGGGTGCGGAGACCGGTGACCCGGCCGCCCTCGATACGCAGCGAGCGCGCTCCGTCGCCGAGACGCAGCGCGCCGCCGCTGTTGCGCAACCGCTGCGCCAGCGCCTCGCTCAGCGCGCCCGATCCGCCCACCGGGCGCCCGGGCGCTCGCAGGTGCATCATCGCGATCCAGCTCAGGTGCCCGACGGTGGCGACCTCGTGCGACGGCGGGCCGGACTGGGAGCACAGCCACGCCAGGGCCGCCTTGAGGCGCTCGGAGGCGAACGTCGCGTCGAGCAGATGATCCGCCGGCTGCAGGAACCAACGCGAGGTCTCCCCGGGGCCCTTGGCGGCGCTCAGCGGAGCCATCCGGCGCAGGATCCGCCCGGGGGTCGGCGGCGCGCTCATGACGGCGAGCATGCGGCGCACATCCGGGGTGAACTCGGTGATCAACCTTCGGTAGGCGCCGGCGTCGGCAGACCCGCAGGCCTCGCGGATCGAGGCGGTCGTGCGGTCCAGGTCGGCGGCGAAGATCAGCGGGGGATCGCCTGGTCCCGGCCCGGGAGCGAAGCCCCAGGGGTCCGCGTCGAGGTAGCGCAGACCGCATTCGCCGAGCGCCAGCTCATCCACGATCGGGGTGTGACGGATCATCACATGCAGGCTGGAACCGCGGTCCACACGGTAACCGGGAAAGCGTTCGACGGTGGAGGTCGCGCCGCCGAGGTAGGTGTCGGACTCGACGACCTCGACGTGCAGTCCGGCACCCGCGAGGTAGCAGGCCGCGACGAGGGCGTTGTGGCCCGAACCCACGATCGCGACATCACAGTGCTCCACGTCAGCGCTCCAGGTCGGCGCGCATGGCCTCACTCGTGGCCGACACGAGCCTCGGCGTCCACGGCGGCCGACAGTGCTTCGGGGGAGCGGGCCACCACGGTGGTGCCGTCCGCGGCGGTGATGATCGGCCGCTGCACAAGCGCCGGATGCGCTGCCAGGGCCGCGATCCAGCGCGCCCGGTGGGCGCTCTCGCGAGGCCAGGTGGCGATTCCGAGTTCGATGGCCTCGGCCTCGCCCAGCCGCGCGATGTCCCAGGGCTCAAGGGTCAGCCGCGCCAGCACGTCGGCGATCTCGGCCTCGCTCGGCGGGTCGTCCAGGTAACGCCGAACGGTGTACGCCACCCCGGCCGCGTCCAGCGCCTCGGTCGCGCTCCGGCACTTCGAACAGGCCGGGTTGAGCCAGATCTCCATGCCGGACACGGTATCCGCGCGAAGATTGCCGCCAGTATTTACTCAAAGTAAGTTATGCTCTACCGTGCTGAATGTGGGCCTGGGATCATTCATGAGCGAGGGCCCACTTTTCGGAGGAAGCGACCAACAGATGTGGGCCTGCGCGTAGGTATGCACGTGTCTTCGCTCCCGCACGAGGGCAGGACACCCGGTCTGACGAAGGAGTGGCATGGGCACCATGGCGGGCAAACGGATCCTGGTGACCGGCGCGGCCTCGGGCCTGGGCCGGGCGATAGCGAGCGCGGCCGTGGCCCGCGGCGCCCGGGTGCTGCTCACGGACTTCGACGCCGCCGCGGGCGAACTCGCGCGCCTCGAGCTCGCCGAGCGGATCCGCGAGGGCGGCGGGGACACCCACCGGGTCGCATTCCTGGCTCTGGACGTGCGCTCGGACGCGGACTGGGCCGCTGCGCGCGGGTGGTGCGAGCGTGAGTGGAGCGGGCTCGACATCCTGGTCAACAACGCCGGTGTCGCTGCCGGCGGCCCGATCGCGGACATCGCCATGGACGACTGGGAATGGATCCTCGACATCAACCTCAAGGGAGTGGTGCGCGGGGTGCGCACCTTCATCCCGGTCTTTGCCGCCCAGGGCGGTGGCCAGGTCATCAACATTGCCTCACTTGCCGGGCTGCTCAACGCCGCCAATATGTCCTCCTACAACGTCACCAAGGCCGGCGTGGTGTCACTGTCGGAGACAATGCGCGCCGAGCTCGCACCGCTCGGCATCCGGACGACGGTCGTCTGCCCCAGCTTCTTCGCCACCAACCTCGCCGACCGCATGCGCACCACTGACGAACGCATCGACAAACTCGCCCGTGACCTGATCTCCGGCGCCGCATTGCCCGGCCCGAAGCTGACCGCCGACGACGTCGCGCGCAAGGTGCTCACCTCGGCGTCGAAGAACCGGTTCTGGTGCCTGCCGCACCCCGAAGGCCGCCTGCTGTGGACGCTCAAGCGTCACACCCCCACTGCCATGGCCCTCGGTATGCGCGCCACCAACGCGCTGATGATGCGCATGATGGGTCCGGCCTCACCGGCCGCAGCGAAGCGCTCGGCGACGGTGCCCTGAGAAGGGGCTACGGCGACGCGGCCCGGGCCAGACTTGGCGGCAACGCGGCGGCGGCCGCGCGATCCAGCAGCCAGAGCGTTCGCGCCCGGCCGGCCGCGCCGGCGGCGGGGACCTGTACGGAGCCGGCTCCGGACAGCGCCAGGCGGGCCGCCCCGGACTTCTCCGCACCGGCCACGATCAGCCACACCTCGCGGGCGGCGTTAATGGCGGGCAACGTCAGGGTGATCCGGGTGGGGGGCGCCTTGGGCGCTCCGCGCACGGCGAGGACGCTGCGCCCACCCTCGCTCCATCCCGGTTCGTGCAACGCCGGTTTCTCCGGGAACAGCGAGGCGATGTGGCCGTCCGGGCCGATCCCGAGCAGCAGGACGTCAAAGGTCGGGACCGGGGCGTGGTCCTCAGGCCGGGAGGCCGCTCGCAGGGCCGCCGCATAGGTCTCCGCCGCCACTTCCGGTTCCACCCCGGCCACCGCGGCGGGCATGGGATGCATCCGCTTCGGGTCGACATCGACGTGGTCGAGCAGGGCCTCGCGCGCTTGGGTCTCGTTGCGCTCCGCGTGCCCGGCCGGCAGGTACCGCTCGTCACCCCACCACATGTCCAGGCGCGGCCAGTCGATCGCGTCGCGGGCCGGCATCGCGGCGAGTGCACGCAGGGTCGCGATCCCGACTCCACCGCCGCTGAGCACGATCGAGGCCTGACCCGTCGCGGCCTGGGCGTCGACGATCCGGGTGACGAGGCGTGCGGCGGCCGCCGCGGCCAGCGTCGCCAGGTCCGAGTGCACGATCACCGTCGCGGTCATGGGTGCGATCCTCGCGCATCGTCTGCGCCGGGGTGCGGCTCCCGCCACATTCGGCCTTCTCGTGCCAACAGGTCTTCGGCGTCGCGCGGACCCCATGAGTGGGGGTCGTACTCCTGCGGTGCGCCCTGCTTCGCCCAGTGCTCGGTGATCGGGTCCAGCACTGCCCAGCTCAGTTCGACCTCGGCGGCGGCCGGGAACAACGGCGGCTCGCCGCGCAGCACGTCGAGGATGAGGCGCTCGTAGGCCTCGGGGATCGCCTCATCGAAGGCGTCGTCGTAGCTGAAGTCCAGGCTCACGTCGCGGATCCGGGTCTCGGTGCCCGGCACCTTGGCACCGAAGCGCACCGTGATGCCCTCGTCGGGCTGGATCCGCAGGACCATGGCGTTGTTCCCGAGCTCGGTGGTGGCCGCTCGGTCGAAGGGCAGGTGTGGATCGCAGGTGAACATCAGCGCGACCTCGGTGACCCGGCGGGCCAGGCGCTTGCCGGTCCGCAGGTAGAACGGGACGCCGGACCAGCGCGGGGTGTCCACCTCGAGGCGGACCGCGGCGTAGGTCTCGGTGGTGGAGTCCCCGGCGATGCCCTCCTCGTCACAGTAACCAGGAACTGACGCACCATCAATCTGGCCGGCGCCGTAGCGCCCACGTGCGGTCCCGGTGTCCAGGTCCCCCGGGAGCCGGATCGCGGCCAGCACCTTCTCCTTCTCCGCCCGCAGGGCCGCGGCATCGAAACTGCTCGGTTCCTCCATCGCCACCAGGGCGAGCAGTTGCAGCAGATGGTTCTGCAGGACGTCACGTGCGGCGCCCACGCCGTCGTAGTACCCGGCCCGCCCGCCGATCCCGATCTCCTCGGCCATGGTGATCTGCACGTGGTCGACGTACTGAGCGGTCCACAGCGGCTCAAAGATCAGGTTGGCGAAGCGCACCGCGAGGATGTTCTGCACGGTCTCCTTACCGAGGTAGTGATCGATGCGGAACACCGCTTCCGGCGCGAACACCTCCGCCAGGACGGCGCTGAGTTCGCGGGCGCTGGCCAGGTCATGACCGAAGGGTTTTTCGATGACGACCCGCCGCCACGGCAGGTGAGAATCGACCGGCGTCCCCGGGTCCGCGAGGCCGTGCTCGCGGAGCTGGCCGAGTACCTCGCCGAAGAACTTGGGCGGGATCGAGAGGTAGAACGCGTGGTTTCCGCAGGTTCCGCGGGTTCGATCGAGTTCGGTGACCGTACGCGCGAGTTCGGCGAACGCCGCGTCGTCGGAGAAGTCACCCGAGACGAATCGGATGCCCTCGCACAGCCGTGCCCAGGTCTGCTCACAGAACGGTGTGCGGGCGTGCTCGCGGACGGCGTCGTGCACCAGTTGGGCGAAGTCCTGATCCGCCCAGTCCCGGCGGGCGTAGCCGACCAGGGAGAAGCCTGGTGGCAGGAGTCCGCGGTTGGCCAGGTCGTAGATGGCCGGCAGCACCTTGCGCTTGGCCAGATCACCGGTGACGCCGAACAACACCAGGACGCACGGCCCGGCCAGGGGCCTACTTCGTCGGTCGGTCAGCTCGCTCATTGGGCAGCCTCGCTAGCGCTCGTCCACCCAATGAGCGACAGTGCACTGTCCTTATGGGTTCGCTCGCTCCGCTCGCTCACCGGTCGATCGCTGCCTGCACCGCCGCCAGCCCAAGGTGACGGTTGCTCAGATGTAGACGTAGTGCGGGGCGTTCTCGGCCCGCCAGCGCCCCGAGGTCGCCGAGCGCCTGAGCGAGGTGCAGAGTGCCGAAGGTGTAGGGGCGTCCCGGCACGGGAAGATCGTCGGTGACGGCGCCGGTGAGCTGCAGGAACACCCCGGTCTGCTGGCCGCCCTTGTGGTACTGCCCGGTGGAATGCAGGAAGCGCGGCCCCCAGCCGAAGGTGACGGGCCGTCCGTTCAGGCGTCGCGCCAGGGCCGGGCGCAGGTCCGCGGCGGCGGCGTCACCGACGCGGTCCAGGTAGGCCAGGACCGCTAGATAACCCTCGTTGGTGACCGAGGCGAACAGGATGTCGAAGGCGTCGTCGAGGGACATGATGCCGTTAAAGAGGGCCTCATCGCCGAAGACCTGCACCGGACCTTCGGTCAGCAACGGCGCGGGGACATCGAGCCCCGCCGCCAGCAGGCGGGCGGTGTTGTCCTTGGATTCGGTGACGTTGGGCTGGTTGAACGGGTCGATACCCAGCGCCCAACCGGCGACCGCGGTGGCGTACTCCCAGGCGAGGAACTGAGCGCCGAGCGGGCCGGACACCTCGATCGCGGTCCCGAGTGCCCCGCCGACGGAGGCAAGCAGCACATCCGGTTCACCGGCGTGCACCCTCGCCTGCGCGGCGTCCGCCACGACGACGGGAAGGATTCCGGTGCCGGACTTGCCGGTGGATTCCGCGATCAGCTGCTCGGCCCAGTCACCGAAGCCCGCCAACGCAGGGTCGGTCCCGGTGAGTACGAGCTTGTCCTGGCCCGCCCCGGCCGCCGCGCCCAGTGCGGCCCCGAGCAGCAGCGCAGGGTTGTCGTGATGGGCGCTCAGCGACGGGGTCAGGGCGCCCGCCTCGTCGAGCAGGTTCTCGACGTCGACCCCGGCAAGCGCGCTGGGGACCAGGCCGAAGGCGGACAGCGCGCTGTAGCGGCCACCGACGTTCGGGTCCGCGCGGAAGATCGCGCGGTATCCCGCGTCGAGCGCGATCTTCTCCAGCGGCGAGTCAGGGTCGGTGACGATCACGAACCGCGCCGCAACCTGATCCTGCGTCAGGCCGACGTCGCGGAACGCCTGCTCGTACGCACGGCGGTGGCTGTCGGTCTCCACCGTGCCCCCGCTCTTGCTGGAGACCACGACGATGGTGCGCTCGAGGCGGTCCGCGAGCGCACGACGGATCTGACCAGGGTCGGTGGTGTCGAGCACGGTGAGCTCGACCCCGGCGCCGGCGGTGATGACCTCCGGCGCGAGTGAGGATCCGCCCATGCCCGCGAGCACGACGTGGTCGAGACCCTCGGCCGCGACGGCGGCGACCAGCTCACGCAGCCGAGGGAGCAGCGCGCGCGAGGTTTCGGGCAGCTCCAGCCAGCCGAGGCGGATCGCGGCCTCGGCGCGCGCCGCCTCGCCCCACAGGCTCGAATCCTTACCGGCCAGCCGGCCGGCCACGTCCTGGGCGGCGGCCTCGGTGAGCACCGACTCGGCTGCCTCGCGCACCGCCGGGGCGGTGATCGCGACGCGCACGCCCTTGGTCATGACCGGCCTGCGCCGAGGCGCTGCAGTTCGGCGCCGACGGAGTCGAGCAGTTCTTGCCAGGCGGTGACGAACTTCTCGACCCCCTCGCGTTCGAGCAGGTTCACCACGTCGTCATAGTCGATCCCGAGCTCGGCCAGGTCAGCCAGGATCTGCCGGGCCTGGGCGTAGTGAGCCCGCACGGTGTCGCCGGTGAAGCCGGCATGGTCGGCGACGGCGGTCAGGGTGGCCTCGGGCATGGTGTTGACCACGCCTGCGGTGACCAGGTCGTCGACGTAGAGGGTGTCCGGGTAGGCCGGGTCCTTGACCCCGGTCGAGGCCCAGAGCGGGCGTTGGGCCTTGGCGCCGACCGCAGCCAGATCTGTCCAGCGATCGGTGGCGAACACCTGCTCGTAGGCCTGGAAAGCAAGCCGGGCGTTGGCCACGGCGGCCATGCCACGCAGTGCCTTCGCCTCATCCGTGCCGAGTTTGTCCAGCCGTTTGTCGATCTCGGTGTCGAGGCGGGAGACGAAGAAGGAGGCGACCGATCCGAGCCGATCGAGCGGCAGACCGGACTTGTGGGCCCGCTCGACACCGTCGAGAAAAGCGTCCATCACGGCGCGGTAGCGTGGCAGCGAGAAGATCAGAGTGACATTGACGCTGATCCCCTCGGCGAGGCATTGCGCGATGGCGGGCAGACCCTGCATCGTCGCGGGGATCTTGATGTAGAGGTTAGGCCGGTCGACCGCCCACCACAGCGCCCGCGCCTCGGCAACGGTCTGTGACGTCTCGGTGGCGAAGCGCGGGTCGACCTCGATCGACACCCGCCCGTCGACGCCGTCGGTGGCCTCGTACACCGGAGCCAGCACGTCGGCGGCCTCGCGTACGTCGGCGGTGGTGATGGCACGCACTGCCTCGTCAACGTGCACCCCGCGGAGGGCGAGGTCGCGGATCTGGGGGTCGTACAGATCGCTCTTGCTGACCGCGTTCTGGAAGATCGACGGGTTGGTCGTCACTCCCACCACGTACGCATCGCGCACCATGGTGGCCAAGGTGCCGCTCTGCAGCCGATCCCTGGACAGGTCGTCGAGCCAGATCGCTACCCCGGCCGCGGAGAGCCGGTGCAGGTGTTCACTCGCTGCGGTCATCGCTTCGGTTCTCCCTAAAGGCTGAGGGTGAATCAGTTACCAGTCGTCGAGCCCTTCTCGCCCACCGTCCTGGCCAGGCTGCGATGTGCGGCAGCGACCACGGCAGCAGAGGTGATGCCGAACTGTTCATACAGCGTGGCGAATGGCGCGGAGGCGCCGAAGTGCTCGAGCGAGACGGCCTCGCCGCCGTCCCCGAGGAAACGCCACCAGCCTTGCGCGATCCCGGCCTCGACGCTGACCCGGGCCTTGACCCGCGGGGGCAGGACCGCCTGGCGGTAGGCGTCGTCCTGGGCGAGGAACCATTCGACGCACGGCATCGAGACCACACGCGTCCCGATGCCCGCTGCCTCCAGCGTCGTGCGCGCCTGCACCGCCAGGGCGAGTTCGCTGCCCGTGCCGATCAGGATCACCGCCGGCAGGGCGGTGCCGGCCTCCGCAAGGACGTAGGCGCCGCGCGCGACGCCGTCGGCGGCCGCGAACTCGCCGCTGGTGCGATCAAAGGTGGGCACGTTCTGCCGCGTCAGGCACATCGCCGCCGGGCCGTGCGGATTCTCGATGACGGTGCGCCAGGCGATGACGGTCTCATTGGCATCGCCGGGCCGAATCACGTCGAGGCCGGGAATGGCCCGCAGCGCCCACAGGTGCTCGACGGGCTGGTGGGTCGGGCCGTCCTCGCCGAGGCCGATCGAGTCGTGCGTCCACACGTGCACCACGGGCGCCTTCATCAGCGCGCCCAGGCGCACCGCCCCGCGCATGTAGTCCGAGAACACCAGGAACGTGCCCCCGTAGGGCCGGTGCAGGCCGTCGAGCGCGATGCCGTTCATCGCGGCACCCATGGCGTGCTCGCGCACCCCGAAGTGAATGTTCCGTCCGGCCGGGTCGGCGTTCTTCGCCGTCGAGCTCGCCGGCAGGAAGCTCGGTGCCCCGTCGATCCAGGTGTTGTTGGACCCGGCCAGGTCGGCGGAGCCGCCCCACAACTCAGGCAGCAGGTCGGCGACCGCGTTCAGGACCTGGCCGGAGGCCACCCGGGTCGCGACCGCTTTGCCGGCAGGGAAGTCGGGAAGTCTGCTCGCCCAGCCGTCGGGGAGGCGGCGAGCTCGCATGCGATCCAGCTCCGCGGCGCGGTCCGCGTTGGCGGCGCGCCAGGTGGCGTAGCGGGTGTCCCATTCGGCGTGGGCGGCGCGACCCCGGTCGACAACGCAGCGGGCGTGCTCCAGCACGTCGTCCTCGATGTGGAAGTGGCGCTCAGGGTCGAAGCCGAGCGCCTCCTTGGTGGCGGCGACCTCGTCCGGGCCGAGCGCCGAGCCGTGCGACTTGCCGGTGTTCTGCGCGTTCGGCGCCGGCCAGGCGATGATCGAGCGCATGGCGATGATCGACGGCGCGTCGCGGTGATCGCGCGCGGCGATCAGGGCGGCGTGGATCGCCTTGACGTCGTTGGCGTCCTCGACACGCTGGGTGTGCCAGCCGTACGCGGCGTACCGGGCGAGAACGTCCTCGGTGAACGCGACGTCGGTGTCGCCTTCGATCGAGATGTGGTTGTCGTCGTAGAGGACGACGAGTTCGCCGAGCTGCTGGGTGCCGGCCAGCGAGCAGGCTTCTGCGGCCACGCCCTCTTCCATGTCGCCGTCGGAGGCGAAGACGTAGATCGTGTGGTCGAACACGCTCTCGCCGGGCGCAGCCTCGGGGTCGAACAAGTAGCGGGTGCGCCGCCCTGCCATTGCCATGCCGACCGCGGTGGCCACGCCCTGGCCCAGCGGTCCGGTGGTGGTCTCCACCCCTGCGGTGTGGTGCAACTCCGGGTGGCCGGGAGTCAGGCTGCCCCACTGGCGCAGGTGGCGCAGGTCCTCCATGGTCAGCCCGTAGCCGGACAGGAAGAGCTGGATGTACTGCGTCAGGCTGGAGTGCCCGCAGGAGAGCACGAAGCGGTCGCGGCCCGGCCAGGCCGGGTCGGTCGGGTCGTGGCGGAGCAGCCGCTGGTAGGTCACGTAGGCAGCCGGGGCCAGGCTCATCGCCGTGCCGGGATGGCCGTTGCCGGCGGCCTCGACGGCGTCGGCCGCGAGCAGGCGGGCGGTATCCACGGCGCGGGCGTCCAGCGGCGACCACGGCGGGCTGAGCTGGACCGTCCTGGGACTTTTACTCACGCTGGGTGTGCCTCACTCGCTCGCTCGATCCCGGGTCGGATTCAGCGCTTACCCCGGTCGCGGTGACCCTACCCACATTCACCGCCAGGCCGATTTCCGACTCAGCAGGCAAGCGCCTGGTGCCGACGTGGTGCCGCGCACCCATGGCCCCGGCGCCCGATGCGTGGCAGCTACAGTGACTCGACGCCCGCGAGCCCCGCCCAGCCCCCGAGGTCCGAGTGACGACTGTTGACCTGCGCCCGAACGGGCCTGGCCTCGTCGTACCCCGCCGCACCGTCGGTAACACGGTTCGGGCTTATGTGGCGCTGACCAAGCCGCGGATCATCGAGCTCCTGCTCGTCACCACGGCGCCGGTCATGTTTCTCGCCGAACGTGGCGTGCCCGACCTCTGGCTCGTGATCGCCACGCTGGTGGGCGGGACGATGGCGGCCGGTAGCGCGAACGTGCTGAACTGCTACCTCGACCGCGACATCGACCTCGCGATGCGCCGCACCCGGCGTCGTCCCCTGCCGATGCACGGGGTCACCCCACGCGAGACGCTGATCTTCGGGGTGCTGCTCGGGATCGCCGCGACCTTGGTGCTCGGGCTCGCGGTCAACTGGCTCTCGGCCTTCCTGGCTCTCGCGGCGAACCTGTTCTACGTCTTCGGCTACACGATGGTGCTCAAACGGCGCACGTCGCAGAACATCGTGTGGGGCGGGGCCGCGGGGTGCTTCCCGCCGCTGATCGGCTGGACCGCCGTCACCAACTCCCTCGACTGGACTCCTCTGGTCCTGTTCGCGGTGGTGTTCTTTTGGACGCCGCCGCACTTCTGGGCCCTGGCGATGCGCTACCGGGAGGACTACGCCGCCGCCAACGTCCCCATGCTTCCGGTGGTCGCCACCGAGACCCGCGTTATCACCGAGATCACGCTCTACACGTGGGCCACCGTCGCGGTCTCGCTGCTGTTGTGGCCGGTCGCGGACACCGGGTGGCTCTATCCCGTGACGGCCGCCGTCCTTGGCGCGGTGATCCTGGCCGAGGCGCACCTGCTGCTAGGCCGGGTCCGCCGGGGCCTGACCGGCGTCGGCCTGACGCCGATGCGCCTTTTTCACCTCTCGAACAGCTACCTGGCGCTGCTGTTCCTGGTGATCGCGATCGACGCCGTCGCCTTCGCCTGAGCGTTTCTGTCCAACTTCTGAGTGTGCCGCGGGCTAATCCGGGGCGCCCAAAGCCCGACACGCATACAGAAGTGGGGATCCTCACGCAGCCCGACGCAACATCGCCGCGACTTCGGCCACGACACGGGCCGGGTTCTGGTAGACGTCGTCGGCGACGTAGCGCAGCAGCGGCATGCCTCCTATCAGCAGTCTGTTCTCGCGGGCGTCGTCGGAGGCGTGTTGCTGCGCGGTCTCGTGATACTTGCCGTCGTACTCGATACCGAAGTCGATCCGATATCGAGGTTCGTCATAGGCGAGATCGGGTGATCCGAGGAACCTGCCGTCCCGGTCGCGGACGGCCTCGTTGATCAGCGGAGGTTCGGGTAGTCCGCCATCGACGATGACGAGGCGCAGCCGGGTTTCCATCGGTGAGGCGGCGCGCGATCGCGCCAGCAGGAGGGCGTCACGGACTTTGCGAACATGCGGCCAATGGGGCCGCTCGTCCGCGCAACGCCGAAGCCCGTCTGCAGTGACCAGGCCGCCGTGAAGGAACGAGTCAGCCCAGACGACAGCCTGGACGCGGGCGGATCGACGCATGAGATCGAAGCAGGTGCGCTCCGGCGTCGTGACAGGCACGCCGCTGCAGGATTCGATCTCACCCTCGTCGACGACCAGCCTTCGACAGGCCACGACGGGCGTTCGCAGCGGACTGCGTGTCGTGGGATAGGCCATCTCCAGTGGCAGCTCCTGTCCAGGGCGAGGCGCCCAGAGCCCGAACAGCCAGGCAGCCGTCAGGCCGGTGAAGGCTGTGTCCGACGGAGCGGCTAGACGCAGTGCCTCGAACCTCACCTCGTCGGTCAACTCCTGTGACCTGTGCAGATACACGTGCGGAAATAGTCGCAGCCAGCACTTCGAGCGGAGTTGTTCCGACGTCATCCCCAAATCGAGGGCTTCCTCGCGCCGGAACGGTCGACTGAGGAGTTGCTGCGGCACAACTGGATGCCTACCCACAGCGCAGTCAAGCTGGGGTGGGCCGGTCGCGGCGCGCTTGTTCGGCGGCGCGGCGGTGAAGGAAGGGCGCGATAGCGATGACCTCGGCCAGCGGCGCCCGGCGTTGGCGGGGAATCCTGGCAAGCCTGGGCGGCACGGGCCTGTTCGGTGGCTTCGGACGTTCGTTGTTCGGCATGTGGTCCCCCGTAATGAGGCGTGGCGGAACCCCAGGGTCGCCACCCGACGGCTACACCGAAAGGCCCGAGGCGCAATTTGTGGATAACCGGGTGGCTGGAGCCGGTTGTGGATGGCAGTGCTCGTCGGCTGGTGATCATTGTCGGGACGGGCATGTGGGCGAGCGGAACTCAGGCGAGTAGGCGGATCGAGGACTCGTCGATGTGTGCCGGCTCCTGCTCGTGCAGGCGGGTACGGGTTGCGAGCGGCACCCGGGTCGTGGCGACGACCAGCAATGCGGCGCCGAGCATGTGCAGGGCGACCAGGACCTCGGGTAGGTCGGTGAAGTACTGCACGTATCCGAGCAGGCCTTGCGCCAGTTGGGTTCCCAGCAGGATCGCCAGCGCCCGGCGTGCGGGCGCGGGAGCCTGCAGTCGCCGCGCCACCAGCAGCGTCAGCCCCGTCACGGCGACCAGCGCGATGACGGCGTCCGCGTGCAGAAGGCTGACCAGGTGCGTGTCCAGGCCGGTACGCGGGGCATCGTCGTCGCCGGCGTGCGGGCCGCTGCCGGTCACCACGGTGCCGAGATAGAGCACGGTCCCGGTCAGCGCGGCAATCCCCAGCGTCAGCCGACGCAGCAGGGCGCCGACGCTCGGAATCGTCGGCCCGTCGGATTCGCGTAGGCGCGCGAGGAGAACGGTGGCCAGGCTGATGAGAACCATGGAGAGCAGGAAATGGCCCATGACGACCCAGGGGTTGAGGTCGGTGAGCACGGTGATTCCGCCGAGGACGGCCTGCGCCGGAATGCCGAGGAACAGGACCAGGGCGAGGCGGCGGATGCGCGGGCGGACCGGCCGCGCCTTGTACGCAGCGACGAGGGTTGCGAGGGCAATGAAGCCCAGGACGTAGGTGAGCATCCGGTTGCCGAACTCGATCTGCTCGTGAATGCCTAGCGCACCGGTCGGAACGAAGGAGTCGCCGGAGCAACGCGGCCACGTCGGGCACCCGAGCCCGGAACCGGTCAGCCGTACGGCGCCGCCGGTCACGACGATGCCGACGTTGGCGACGATCGACGCGATCACCAGGCGCCGCAGTGTCGCGGCGGTGGGCCGCCACTGGCGCAGGCGCTCGACGCGAACGGCCACAGATGTCACGCGAGCCATGGTAGGTGCCGGTTCAGGACGCAACTTCTGTATGCGTGTCGGGGCTTGGAGCGCGGAAATAAGCCCGGGACACACACAGAAGTTGTGGCTACTCCCAGCGGAACCAGCGCGCGGCGGCGCCGATGCTCAAGGCGGCCCAACCCGCCAGCACGCCCAGGTGCGCCCACGGCATGCCCGACGCACCCGTCAGCACCTCGCGCAGCCCAGTGGCCAGGGCGGCGGCGGGGGTGACCTGCAGGACGTCCGACGCGCCGCCGAACTCCTGGAGCGGGATCACGATGCCCCCGCACAGCAACAGCACCAGATAGACCAGGTTGGCGGCCGCGAGCGTGGCCTCCGCGCGCAGGGCGCCGGCCATCAGCAGGCCGAGGCCGCTGAACGCCGCGGTCCCGAGGACCAGCAGCAGGGCCACGGCGGCCGGGTTGCCCTCGGGTTCCCAGCCCAGTAGCAGCGCGACGACGACGAGCAGCGCGATCTGCAGGAGCTCGACCACCAGCACGGCGAGCGTCTTGCCGGCCAGCAGTCCCCAGCGCGGCAGCGGCGAGACCGCCAGGCGCTTGAGAACGCCATATCGGCGCTCGAAGCCGGTGGCGATCGCCTGCCCGGTGAATGCCGTGGACATCACGGCCAGCACGAGGATCCCGGGGGCCAAGAAGTCGACGCGTTCACCCGGGCCGGTGTCCACGACGTCGACCGAGGCGAACAGCACCAGCAGCAGCGTCGGGATGATCACGGTGAGGAGCAGCTGCTCGCCGTTGCGCAGCAACATGCGCGTCTCCAAGGCGGCCTGGGCGAGCACCATGCGCCCCGCGGGCGCCGACCCGGGAGCAGGGCAATAACGGCCGTTGCTCACGCGCACCCCCGCACCCGGTGCGCAAGGCTTGCGTCCGAGGGAGTGGCTGCTCTAGCGACCACCCATTCGGACGTCAGGCGACGCCGCGATGGCCCCGCGTCCGAGTGCCGGCCAATCACCCATCTCCTCCGGTGATGGCGAGGAATACATCCTCCAACGATTCCCCGTCGGCGGTGAGCTCGGCGGGTGTGCCCGAGCGCACCAGGGCGCCGCGGTCGACGATGTGGATCTGGTCGGCGAGCCGCTCGGCCTCGTCGAGGTGGTGGGTGGCCAGCACCACCGTCACGCCATCGGCGCGCAGGTCTCGGATCAGATTCCAGGTGGCGCGGCGCGCGTGCAGGTCCAGCCCCGCGGTCGGCTCGTCGAGGAAGACCAGCTCGGGCCGCCCGATGATCGCCAGACCCAGCGCGAGCAGGCGCTGCTGACCGCCGGACAGACGCCGAAACGTGGTGCGCCCGGTGCCGTCGAGGCCGAGTTGAGCCAGCAGCGCGTCCGGATCCAGGGGAGCAAAGTGCAGGGAGGCGACGTGGCGCAGCATCTGGCGGGCGCTCGCCCCGGAGTACACACCGCCGGCCTGCAGCATCACCCCGAGCCGCGGCCGCAGGCGGGGGCCCTCGCGCGCGGGATCGCAGCCGAGCACCCGCACGGTCCCCGCGTCCGCGCGGCGCAGCCCGCAGCAGATCTCCACGGTCGTGGTCTTGCCGGCGCCATTGCGCCCGAGCAGGGCGGTCACCGTGCTCCGCGCCACCGTGAGGTTCAGAGCGTCCAGCGCGAGCCGTCCGCGGTAGCGCTTGACCAGGGCGCTGATCTCGACGGCGTTGCCGTCGGCGGCTGCCTCGCCGTCGGCGACAGCGGCGGCCTCGGACACGGCCGCCAGTGTAGGCAGCGCCCGCCTGTCAGCCGGTACGGGCGCGTGTCAGCCCGCGGGTACGCCTCTCAGCCCGCGGGCGGGCTGACAGGAATACTCAGCGGCCGACGGCCCGCGGGTACGCCTATCAGCCCGACCGCCATAGGTGAGGCTTGCCTAAGTATACCTTCGTGTGGTGGGGTTGCGGGTTGACCGAATTTGGCAGTGGCCGCGAATTACGTCACACTGACGTTGTGAAAACAGCCGAACGCGCCGGGCGGGCCCCAGGCCTGGGGTTCGATGCGGCCGGGATCGATGGCTCCGCCGTCGCCGACGCGCCTGACGAGTGCAGCGTAGGCACCCGGGACCGGGTTGCCCGCTCGATCCTGGAGAACGGGCCCTCGACGGCCGCTGACCTGGCCGTACGCCTGGACCTGACACCGGCCGCGGTCCGGCGCCACCTCGACACCCTGTTGGCGGAGGGCCACATCCTGCCCGCCCAGCCACGCCTTCGCACCCAGCGTGGCCGCGGACGCCCGGCCAAGGCGTTCGCGATCACCGACTCCGGGCGGGGCGCCTTCCACCAGGCCTACGACGACCTGGCCGCCAGCGCCCTACGCTTCCTCGCCGAAACCGGCGGATCCTCGGCGGTGGCCGCCTTCGCCGGCCGGCGGGTCGCCGAACTCGAGGAGCGCTACCGCCCACGGGTGCACGCTGCCGCCCCGGCCGATCGCCCGACCGTCCTGGCCGCGGCCCTGTCCGTGGACGGCTATGCCGCCAGCGTGCGCACTGCGCCCGGTGGTGCCGGAGAGCAGATCTGCCAACACCACTGCCCGGTCGCCCATGTCGCCGAGCAGTTCCCCCAACTGTGCGAGGCCGAGACGGCCGCGTTCGCGCGCCTGCTCGGCACCCACGTGCAACGCCGGGCCACCATCGCCCACGGCGACGGTGTCTGCACCACCTTCGTGCCGACCGTTCCGGTCGGCCACCAGAGCTCGACGCTCGGCGCCGCCCACGCCGGAACGCCCCACTCGGAAGGGACCTCCTCATGACCAGTACCACCGAAGCTGCACTAGAAGGGATCGGTCGTTACGACTTCGGCTGGTCCGACTCGGACGCGGCCGGCATGAGCGCGCAGCGGGGTCTGTCCGAGGCCGTCGTCCGCAACATCTCGGCGCTGAAGAACGAGCCCGAATGGATGCTGGAGAAGCGGCTCAAAGCTCTGGCGCTCTTCTACAAGAAGCCCATGCCGCACTGGGGATCAGACCTCGGCGGGATCGACTTCGACAACATCAAGTATTTCGTGCGCTCGACGGAGAAGCAGGCCGCGTCCTGGGACGACCTGCCCGCGGACATCAAGAACACCTACGACCGCCTGGGCATCCCGGAGGCCGAGAAGCAGCGCCTGGTCGCGGGCGTTGCCGCCCAGTACGAATCCGAGGTGGTCTACCACCAGATCCGCGAGGACCTGGAGGCCCAGGGCGTGCTGTTCCTGGACACCGACACCGGCCTCAAGACCCACCCGGAGCTGTTCAAGCAGTACTTCGGGACCGTGATCCCGGCCGGGGACAACAAGTTCTCCGCGCTGAATGCGGCCGTGTGGTCCGGTGGGTCCTTCATTTACGTTCCCCCGAACATCAAGGTCGACATTCCGCTGCAGGCCTACTTCCGGATCAACACCGAGAACATGGGCCAGTTCGAGCGGACGCTGATCATCGTCGACGAGGGTGCGTACGTGCACTACGTCGAGGGCTGCACCGCACCGGTGTACTCCTCGGACTCGCTGCACTCCGCGGTGGTCGAGATCATCGTGAAGAAGGGCGCCCGCTGCCGCTACACGACAATCCAGAACTGGTCGAACAACGTCTACAACCTGGTCACCAAGCGCGCCATCGCCCAGGAGGGCGCGACCATGGAGTGGATCGACGGCAACATCGGTTCCAAGGTCACGATGAAGTACCCCGCGGTGTGGATGACCGGTGAGCACGCGCACGGGGAGGTGCTCTCGATCGCCTTCGCCGGTGAGGGCCAGCACCAGGACGCGGGCGCGAAGATGGTGCACGCCGCCCCGAACACCTCCTCGGCGATCGTGTCCAAGTCCGTTGCCCGTGGCGGTGGCCGCACCTCCTACCGCGGCCTGGTCAAGGTGCAGGAGGGCGCGTACCAGAGCAAGTCCACGGTGCGCTGCGACGCGCTGCTGGTCGACACGATCTCTCGCTCGGACACCTACCCCTACGTGGACGTGCGCGAGGACGATGTCGCGCTCGGACACGAGGCGACGGTCTCCAAGGTCTCCGAAGACCAGCTCTTCTACCTGATGAGCCGCGGGATGGCCGAGAACGAGGCGATGGCGATGATCGTGCGCGGCTTCGTCGAGCCGATCGCCCGGGAACTGCCGATGGAGTACGCGCTCGAGCTCAACCGATTGATCGAGTTGCAGATGGAAGGGGCAGTGGGTTAGTGACCACCGCTTCGATCGTCGATCCCGACGTGAACTTCCCGGTTCCCACCGGACGCGAGGAGGAGTGGCGGTTCACCCCGCTTCGCCGCCTGCGCGGACTGCATGACGGCACGGCCACGGCCGAGGGCAAGGTGCTGGTGTCCGTCGACGCGCCCGAGGGCGTGCAGGTTGCCACCCTCGCCATGAGTGACCCGCGGGTGGGGCGCAGCGGTGCGCCCACCGACCGGGTTGCGCAGGCCGCCTTCAGTGCGAGCACCACGGCGACCGTCATCACCGTGGCGCGCGATGGGCACCCGGCACCGACGGTTCTCACCTTGCGTGGTGAGGGCATCGACGGGGCGGCCTACGGCCACATCGTCGTCGAGGTCGAGCAGTTCGCCGTCGCGACCGTGGTCATCGACCACCAGGGCTCGGCCACCTACGCGGGCACCGTCGAGGTCAACGTTGCTGACGGTGCATCACTGACCTTGGTGAGCTTGCAGGAATGGGCCGATGACACTGTTCATCTGGGCCATCAGCGGATTGTGCTGGGCCGCGACGCCACAGTGCGCTCGGTCATCGTCACCTTCGGCGGTTCCCTGGTCCGGCTCGTCCCGCAGGTGCACTACACCGCGCCGGGCGGCGACGCCGAACTGCTCGGGCTCTACTTCGCCGACGCCGGTCAACACCTGGAACATCGGCTGCGGGTCGATCACAGCGTGCCGAACTGCCGCAGCAACGTCGCCTACAAGGGTGCGCTGCAGGGCCAGGACGCGCACACCGTGTGGATCGGCGACGTGATCATCGGCAAGGACGCGGTCGGCACCGACACCTACGAGCTCAACCGCAACCTGATCCTCACCGATGGCGCGAGCGCGGACTCGGTGCCCAACCTGGAGATCTATACCGGCGAGGTGGCCGGCGCCGGACACGCCAGCGCCACCGGAAGATTCGACGACGAGCAGCTGTTCTACCTGTGCTCGCGGGGCATCGAGCAGGCCGAGGCCCGGCGCATGGTCGTGCGCGGTTTCTTCGCCGAGATCATCGCCCGGATCGGCATCCCGTTGATCCAGACCCGGCTGCTGGCCACGATCGATGCCGAGCTCGCCAAAACGCTTGCCTGACCGTTGGGGGGCTCCGCCCCCCGACCGCCCCCCGAAGAACAAGATCACGCGATCCGCCCGACAGCGAGGAACTTCAAAGACATGAGCACGCTGGAAATCAAGGACCTGCACGTCCAGGTCGACACCGGTGACGACGTCAAGCCGATCCTCAAGGGCGTCACGCTGACGATCAAACCGGGCGAGACCCACGCGGTGATGGGCCCCAACGGGTCGGGCAAATCCACGCTGGCCTACACCATCGCCGGGCACCCGAAGTACACCGTCACCGGCGGCAGCATCAGCCTCGGCGGCGAGGACGTCCTCGCGATGAGCGTCGACGAGCGTGCCCGGGCCGGGCTGTTCCTGGCGATGCAGTACCCGGTTGAGGTTCCCGGCGTCAGCGTGTCCAATTTCCTGCGCACCGCCAAGACCGCAGTCTCCGGTGAGGCGCCCAAGTTGCGTACCTGGGTCAAGGACATGAAGGCCTCGATGGCGGCGCTGTCGATGGACCCGGCCTTCGCCGAGCGCAACGTCAACGAGGGCTTTTCCGGTGGTGAGAAGAAGCGCCACGAGATCCTGCAGCTCGAGCTGCTCAACCCGAAGGTCGCGATCCTGGACGAGACCGACTCCGGCCTGGACATCGACGCGCTCAAGGTCGTCTCCGAAGGCGTCAACCGCTTTCGCGCCGGCGGCGACGTCGGCGTGCTGCTGATCACTCACTACACCCGGATTCTGCGCTACATCGCCCCCGACTTCGTCCACGTCTTCGTCGGTGGCCGCTTCGTTGAGGAGGGCGGCCCGGAGCTGGCCGACCAGCTCGAGTCCGAAGGCTACGAGCGCTTCCTCGCCAAGGCCTCTGCGTGAGTCATCACCTAACCTCCTCGGACCCAGCGAGGTGGGTGGGGTGAGTCTGCCGGGGCTGCTCGACGTCAAGCTGCGCGAGGACTTCCCGATCCTGACCCGTCGCCTGAGCGGTGATCGACCGCTGGTCTATCTGGATTCCGCGAACACCTCGCAGAAGCCGCAGGTCGTCATCGACGCGTTGGCCGAGCACTACGCCGCGCACAACGCGAACGTGGCGCGGGCTGCGCATCAGCTCGGCGAGGAGGCCACCGCCGCGTTCGAAGGGGCGCGGGACAAGGTCGCGGCGTTCATCAACGCCCCCGACCGGGACGGGGTGATCTTCACCAAGAACGCCTCCGAGGCGCTCAACCTCGTCGCGAACGTTCTCACGCATTCCGGCCCTTACGCTCTGCGCGCGGGGGACGAGGTGGTGATCTCCGAGATGGAGCATCACTCCAACATCGTGCCCTGGCAGCTGGCCTGCGAGCGGACCGGCGCCACCCTGCGCTGGTTCGGGATCACCGATGACGGCCGCCTGGACCTGAGCAACCTCGACGAGCTGATCACTGAGCGCACCAAGGTGCTCGCGATCACCTGGGTGTCCAACGCGCTCGGCACGATCAACCCGGTCGCGGACCTCACCCGCCGCGCGCACGAGGTCGGCGCGCTCGTGGTCGTCGACGCCTCGCAGGCCGTGACCCAGATGCCGGTCGACCTCAGCGCGCTCGGTGCGGATTTCGTCGCGTTCACCGGACACAAACTGTGCGGCCCGACCGGGATCGGCGTGCTCTGGGGCGGCCTCGACCTGCTCGCGCAGCTGCCCCCGTTCCTCGGGGGCGGGGAGATGATCGAGACCGTGCGAATGCAGGGCTCGACCTACGCCCCGCCGCCGCACCGCTTCGAGGCCGGTACCCCGCCGATCGCGCAGGCCGTCGGCCTCGGGGTCGCCCTGGACTATCTGTCCTCGATCGGCATGGACGCGATCGCGGCGCACGAACACGCGATCACCGGCTACGCCCTGCAGGCCCTGCAGACGGTGCCGGGGGTGCGCATTCTCGGCCCGAGCGACAACGTCGAGCGCGGGGGAGCGATCAGCTTCATGCTCGCCGATCCAGGCCGGGGCGATGACCTGCATCCCCACGACGTCGGCCAGGTGCTCGACTCCCGCGGCGTCGCGGTGCGCGGCGGGCACCACTGCGCCCGTCCCGTGCACGCTCGCTTCGGAGTCACCGCCTCCACGCGCGCCTCGTTCTACCTCTACACCACCCCGGCCGAGATAGACGCCCTGATCGAGGGCCTGCACGCCGTCAAGTCGTTCTTCAAGGTGGCGTGATGGATCTGGATTCGCTGTACCAGGAGATCATTCTCGATCACTACCGCAACCCGCGGCACAAGGGCCTGCGTGAGCAATTCGACGCCGAGGTGCACCACGTCAACCCGACCTGCGGGGACGAGGTGACGCTGCGGGTACATGTGTCCGACGGCAAGGTCGCCGACGTCTCCTACGAAGCCCTGGGGTGCTCGATCAGCCAGGCCTCGACCTCGGTACTGACCGAACTGCTCATCGGCAAGACGATCGACGAGGCGCTTGCCGTCCACGAGGAGTTCCTCGCGCTCATGCAGTCCAAGGGACAATCCCCCGGGGACGAGGACGTCCTGGAGGACGCGATCGCCTTCGCCGGGGTATCGAAGTACCCGGCACGCATCAAGTGCGCGCTGCTCGGCTGGATGGCAGGGAAGGACGCGACGGCGCGCGCCGTCGCCGACGCTGCACTGTGACCGCACAGGCACTCACCGGTGCCGACGAAGGAGGCTCGGAATGACCACAGCGATCCCCACTGAAGAAGACCTCACCGAGGCCATGCGCGACGTGGTCGACCCCGAGCTCGGCATCAACGTCGTCGACCTCGGTCTGGTCTATGGCATCAGCGTCGACGAGGCGAACCTGTGCACCGTCGACATGACGCTGACCTCGGCCGCTTGCCCGCTCACCGATGTCATCGAGGATCAGACCCGCCAGGCGCTGGAGGGCCTGGTCGCGGACTTCCGCATCAACTGGGTGTGGATGCCGCCGTGGGGCCCGGACAAGATCACCGACGACGGCCGCGAGCAGCTGCGCGCCTTGGGTTTCAACGTCTGAGCGAGGCTTCTCCCCGGGGCTTCCGTGGCCGGGCTTACGATCGGCCCATGCCGACGGGGGACGAAGGCCTGGAGCTGCGGGTTGCCGCGCTCGAGCAGCAGGCCGCTTGGACCGAGCGAAGGGTGAAGGCTGATCGCCGCAGCGCAAGGTGCCGTCCGCAGCGTCGAGGTAGCGGCGGAGCGGGTTACGCGGTGGCTCGCGAATTTCGGTAAGCGCAACGGGACTCCGGTGGTGTTCGTACGGACGGCGCCGGGTGCCATCGCCACTGCCGCCAACGGCACCGTCGCGGAGTTCGTGCTGCCTTTCGCTACCGGCTGGCGCCCCGAAGCGGACCTGGCCGCCGCCCTGAGCGCGCACGCGATCGCCGAGCGCCGGGTCGGGGTTCTCCTGGTCCGTCTGGGCGGATATGCGGCCGGGGTGTTCGACGGCACGACGCTGAGCGACTCGAAGGTCGGCTCCCGGCAGGTGCACGGACGCACCTCGGCCGGTGGTTGGTCCCAGCAGCGCTTCGCACGGCGCCGGGAGAACCAGGTCGAGGTCGCGCTCGATACCGCCGCGCAGGTGGCGGCGCGCATCCTGGTGCCGCACGTCGGCGCGCTGGCTGCGCTCGTGCTCGGCGGTGAGCGCACCGCCGTGGAC
The DNA here is from genome assembly GCA_052388275.1 of Sporichthyaceae bacterium. Classification (GTDB taxonomy): domain Bacteria; phylum Actinomycetota; class Actinomycetes; order Sporichthyales; family Sporichthyaceae; genus JBQTII01. Next base: position 31,417 of record JBQTII010000092.1, read on the forward strand.
AAGGTGCTGGCCGACCGTCGGCTGGCCGCCCTCGCCGCGGCGCCGGTGGAGCCGCGGTTCCTCACCGTCGGCGACCCCCGCCGCGCCGTCCTGCTGAGCACACCGGCGATGTTCCGCGCCGTCAGCATCCGGGTGGTTGACCCACCCGGGTGAACCTGGGATCCGGGACAGGTCCGCACGGGGTCAGTACGGCTTCCCGGGCGCGCCGTGGCCGCCCATGATCGTGAGCATGGGCGCGCGGTGCGCCGCTGAGCCAGGGGGCGTTCATGGGTAGGCGAGCTCACGCGGCGAGGTCCGGGACGGGCGCGCTGCTCGCGTGCGGCATGGCGGCGGCCCTGGTGTCCGCGACGGCGGGCACCGCTGCCGGTCTGAGCGGGTCCGACCCGATCCGTTCCAGTGATGTCATCGCGGGTGAGTACGTGGTGATCTTCCAGCCCACCGCCTCGGCCACGAGCGTGCGCGCGATGGTCAACGAGGTCGAGGCGGAAGGGGGGCGGGTGACCTCGGAGTACACCCACGTCATCGACGGCTTCGCTGCCGAACTGTCCCCTACCCAGGCGGCACAGTTGGCGGGCGAACCCCAGGTTCGCCTGGTCGGCCCCAACATGCGCTACCGCCTGTCGGAGACCCAGACGCCGGTTCCCAGTTTCGGGATCGACCGCATCGATCAGCGGGACCTGCCCGTGAACAACTCCTACACCTTCACCAACACCGGTGCCGGGGTGCGTGCTTATGTCGTGGACTCCGGCCTGCGGCTCGCGCACACCGAGTTCGCCGGTCGGGTGGCCACCGGATTCAACGCCGCCGCCGACCAGGCTGCGGGCAACCCGGCCGACTGCGCGGACGGGCACGGCACGCACGTCACGGGCAGTCTCGGGGGGCGGACGGTCGGGGTGGCCAAGGCGGTCACGATCGTCCCGGTGCGGGTGTTCCCGTGCGGCACAGGTACCGACACCGAGACGATCGTCCGCGGCCTGGACTTCGTCGTCGCCCAGCACAACGCCCTACGCGTACCGTCCGTGGCCAACATGAGCCTGGGTGGTCCCGTGGACGCCGGGCTCGACTTCGCGGTGCAGGGCATGATCAATGCGGGCGTGATCACGGTCGTGGCCGCCGGGAACGACAATCGCGACGCCTGCCTGGAGTCCCCGGCGAGGCTGCCCGCCGCGATCACCGTCGCCGCCAGTAACCAGTCCGACCAGCGTGCGACCTTCTCCAACCGGGGCCCCTGTGTCGACATTTTTGCCCCGGGCGTCGACATCAACTCCGCGGACGTGAATGGCAGTTCCTCGGCGTTGCGGCTGGAGAGCGGAACGTCGATGTCCTCCCCGCATGTCGCCGGGGTCGTGGCGATGTTCCTGCAGACCAACCCCAACGCCACCCAGCAACAGGTTCGCGATGCCCTGGTCAACGGGGCCTCGGACGCCCTGGTGGACCAGACCCTGGGTGGCTCGCCGGACAAGCTGCTGCAGAGCGCCGTCGGTGACACCGGCGCCGGGACGGCCCCCCCCCCCGCGCCCGCCCCCCCCCCCCCCCCCCCCCCCCCCCCCCCCCCCCCCCCCCCCCC
>JBQTII010000093.1:0-14700 GCA_052388275.1 Sporichthyaceae bacterium
GGAGAGCTCCTACGCGAACTCACCATCGACCCCAGCAAGGACTACCAGCCAACCGGCCACCCACAAACAACAAAACCGAACCCCCGATGAGGGTTCGGTCTGTCGCCGATCTCTTGAGAGATCACAGAGCGGAGGCTCGGGGATTTGAACCCCGGATGGGCTTTAAGGCCCAAACCGCATTAGCAGTGCGGCGCCATAGACCGGACTAGGCGAAGCCTCCTGGATACAACGGGGGCCAGATTACTCGTCGCCATCGCGGCGGAGCAAAGCAGATCGCGACGATCGAGATCCCGTTGGCAAAGTAAGGGTTGACGTAGATGTGTCGTGCGTGGTGGGCACCGGTCGTGACACACTGACGGCCGCGACAGCAGCGTCGAGCGGTTCGCTCCGCTGGTGTCGATTCCGGCTCAGGACGCAAGGGAGGTACGGGTCTCGTGGCAGCCCGGCCGACACGTAACAGTGCTCGCGTTGCCGCGATCCTCGACCACCTGCCCGACGCTTTGCTCTTGGTCGATTCGGGCGGCGCCGTCGTCAACGCCAACGCCCGCGCGTTGGAGGCCTTCCGCGCGCCAGGGGCCGCCGAGCCGTTGATCGGGCGCCTGCTCGTTGAGGTCCTGCCCGGATTCGGCGAGGACGGTGACCGGCTGGCCACACGTCGCTCGGAGTCGCTGGGGCGTCCCGCAACGGAACGGATGTTCGCCCGCGCGCTGGACGGCAGCACGTTCCCCGTCGAGCTCTACCGCGCGCTGGTGCCCTGGTCGGGTTCGGGTGATCATCTGCTGCTCGTCCTGCACGAGGTCAGCGAGGCGCCGGTCTCCTCCGAGCTGTTCCGGACCAGCCAGCAGGCCCAGGCCGTCCTGCGCGCTGCCCAGGAGGGGCTGTGCGGGGTCGACCGCGACGGGCAGGTCGTGCTCGCCAACCCGGCCGCGGCGCGCCTGCTCGGAGCGAAGGTCGCCGACATCGCCGGCCAGCACCTGCACACCCTCGCGCTGCACACCGGCATCGACGGATCGCCGACGAGGTTCGAGGACTGCGCCGTCGGCGAGACCCTGCGAACCGGGCGGCGCACCCGCCGTCGCCGCGAGTTGCTCTGGCGGGCGGACGGCAGCCCGGTCCCGGTCGCGGTCACCGCGAGCCCGGTCACCGAGGGCGCGGAGATCGTCGGCGCGATCGCGGCGTTCACCGACCTCACGCGCACAGTGGAGGCCGAGCGCCGTCGTCACCGGCTGGTCAAGGTCCTTCACGCCGACGTCGGCCCTGGGCTGGATGCGCTCGCCGCGCAGGTCCCAGCAGGAGTGGCCGAGCAGCTGCGCGAGCTGCGCGCGCTGGTCGGTGCCGCGGTGGACTACGAGACCTTGATGACCGGTCACCTCACCTTGGTTCCCGCGCGCACGGACATCGGCGCGGTGGTCGCGGGCGCCCTGGAGTCGACGGCAGCTGCGGCGCGCGAACGCGGGGTCGATGTCGAGGTGGAGGTCGCGGCAGCGGCGGTGAGTGTCGACGTCGCCCGATTGACTCCGGCGCTCGCCGAACTCATCCGGTCCGCGGTCGCCTGCGCCGCGCCTGATTCGGTGGTAGCGGTCACTGCCTCCACCGCGGGTGACCGCGTGCGCATCGCGGTGCGCCAGACGCGCGTGGAGTCCGGTGGGAAGGACAACCCGCTGCTGCGCTGGCTGCAGGGTGGATCGAGCGAGGAACGCGGACTCGGTCCCGACCTGGCCTTCGTGCAGATCGTCGTCGAACGCCATGGTGGCCGGTTCCTGCTCGATTCCCCCAATGCTTCCGGGACACGCGCCTACACCATCGAACTGCCGGCTGCGAGCGCCGCGGACGCCCCCGCTTCGACAGCGCCCGTGGCGCCCCCGCCGGCCGCGGCGGCGTCCAGCCAGGCGGGCGCGGTTGCGCAGTCCTGCGGCGCGGTGCTGATGTGGCCGGGAGCGGGCACCGGCCTGGGCTCGGAGCTGGCGCAGCTGGGCTGGACCCCGGCGACCGCGGAGGCGGGCGACGACGCTCTGGCGGCCGCGGTGGCGGGCCCTGGCGGCGACGCGCCGGCTGCCCTGCTGATCGACCCGTCCGCCGGTCCGGTGGGTCGTCGCTCATTGTCGGCCCTGCGAGCTCGGGCAGCCGCGGCGAAACTGCCGCTGGTGGTCGCCACGGGTCTGGTCGAAGCGCCCTCGGGCGAGGCCGGACAGGTCGCCGACCCTGGTGCGTTGATTGAGGCACTGGGCATCACCACGGCGTCCGGGCAGACCCGTGTCCTGCTGATCGAGGACGACGCGGCCCTGGCCGGCGCCCTGGGGGCCGGCCTGCTGCGGCACGGCATGCACGCCGTGTACGCGCGTAACTCCGCCGAGGCGATCGAGCGGGCAGAGATGGCGGCCCCCGACCTCGTCCTGCTCGGCGTCGCACACGGCGGATCGGGGGACGCGCAGTCCGGCCCGGACATCGTGGAATGGCTCGGGCGTTCGGGACGGCTGTCCGCGACCCCGGTGCTCGCCTACACCACCGACGCGTTGGAGCCCGACCACCAGTCCCGGCTCGAGCGCGGGCAGACAGTCCCTGCCGTCGAGATGCGCGCGCTCACCCCGGACGCCGACGCCGATCTGGCCTCGTTGATCGCCCGGGTCGCCACCGCACGCAAGCTGCGCGCCCGCACCCATCCCTGATCCTCGCGCCCGCACCCATCCCTGATCCTCGCGCCCGTCCCCTGATCCTCGCGGACGTCCGAAGGGGTGGCTGCTATAGCGACCACTTCCTCGGACGTCCCCAAGGCTCGCGCCCGCACCGTCCCCTGATTCCCGCGGACGTCCGAAGTGGTGGCTGCTATAGCGACCACTTCCTCGGACGTCCGCGAAGGGTCAAGGGCAGTGCAACTCGGGGTAGTTCGCCTTGACGGTGAACTCCGCCGGATCGACCCTTCTAGCACCGGTTTGTCCGCCCACCATCCGGCGTGTTGGCACCCACTCGCAGGATTGGGTCGCGTCGTCGGCATTGGAGCGTTGAATGTCCGCAGTTCCCGAGTTCGACCCGCTCACCGACCCGCTTCCCCCTGACTTCTACTCGGGCGGGCAGCGGGCACCCCGCGAGGTCGGGCCGGACTCGTGGTTGGCCTCCGCCGCCGCAGGCGTGGCTGCCGTGCGGGCCAGAAGCACCGGTCCAGACGTTATTGCTGCCTCAGGTTCCACCGCCAGTTCTGCGCTACCGAAACCGGTTGCGGTCCCGGAGTGGGACCCGCTCTCGGACCCGTGGCCGGGCGAGGAGCTGGAACCCACGGCGCTGGAGGCAGTGGTCCGGGAGGAGGTGGACCCACTCGGGTTGGCCTACCCGACGTGGCTGGGGTCCACGACGGGTGTGCCCGCGACGGCGCAGGACCCTGTGCTCGCGGAGCAGCCGGCTCCCGAGGCCGAGACGGCCGAGATGGACGCGCTGAGCGCCGAGGTGGAGCACGCCCTGCTGCAAACCCAGCCCTACGACCTGTGGAACGAGCACCCGTCGGGTCCGCTGCCGCAGGCCGGAGCGCTACCGCCGGATCTCATCGTTCCGGAGTCCCCGGCGGAGTTGATGACCCCGCCCGCGACCGCCAGGGCGACCCTCGCATACGACCTCACGTTGAACGGCCCGCTGGGTGGTCCGGAGTTCGGCTTCGCCGAAGGTCGCTGGCTCTCCATCACCGAGACCGGCACTCGCCCGGTCTCGGTGTCCACGGTGCTGCACGCCCACCCGGAGAAGGCCGGGCAGATCACCCAGCTGGCGTGCTGGTGGCTGCGGGAGAACTCGAAGCGCGAGCGCGCCATCGACCTGGCGACGGAGTTGTCGCTGGCGGTCTCGGACCTGGCCCGGCGCGCCCGCGGCTGAGGGCTCCCGGCGAGGTTCTCCGGCCGCACCCGCCATCTTCTGTGTGTGTCCCGGGCCTTCACGGCGTGGTTTTAGCCCGGGACACACACAGAAGATGGGGTGTTGCTCGGCCCTATTGCTTGTAGGTGTCCAGGAAACGGGCGATGCGGGTGATGGCCTCGCGCAGGTCCTCGACATGCGGCAGTGTCACGATGCGCAGGTGGTCCGGCTTTGGCCAGTTGAAGCCGCGGCCCTGCACGAGCAGGATCCGCTCGCTGCGCAATAGGTCCAGGCAGAGCCGCTCGTCATCGACGAGCGGGTGCACCTTCGGGTCCAGTTTCGGAAAGCAGTACAGCGCACCCGCCGGCTTGGTGCACGAGACGCCGGGGATCTGGTTGAGCATCTCGTAGGCGATGTCGCGTTGGGCGATCAGGCGCCCGCCCGGCAGGACGAGGTCGTCGATGCCGTGGGCCGAGGACAACGCGGTCTGGATCGCCCACTGCGAGGGAACATTCGCGCACAGGCGCATGTTCGCCAGGATCGTCAAACCCTCGAGATAGCTGGCCGCGTGCTGGCGAGGTCCGGTGACGACGGCCCAGCCCGCGCGAAAGCCCGCGACCCGGTAACACTTGGAGAGCCCGCCGAAGGTGATCGTCAGGACGTCATCACCCAGCAGCGCGGTGGGGACGTGGACTGCGTCGTCGTAGAGGATCCGGTCGTAGATCTCGTCGGAGAACACCACGAGGTTGTGCCGGCGGGCGATCGCCATCAAGCCCTCGATCAGGTCGCGGGAGTAGACCGCGCCGGTCGGGTTATTCGGATTGATGATGACGATGGCCTTGGTCCGGCCGCTGACCTTGGACTCGACGTCGGCCAGGTCGGGCATCCAGCCGGCGCCCTCGTCGCACATGTAGTGCACCGCCTTGCCGCCGGCCAAGGAGGTCACCGCGGTCCACAGCGGGTAGTCCGGCGCCGGGACCAGGATCTCATCGCCGGTATTGAGCAGCGCCTGCAGCGACATGGAGATGAGCTCCGAGACGCCGTTGCCCAGGTAGATCTGGTCGACGTCGACATCGTGGACGCCGAGGCCGGTGTAGTACTGCGCGACCGCGGTGCGGGCCGAGAACAAACCCTTGGAGTCGGAGTACCCGCTGGCGTTCGGCAGGTTGCGCACAATCGCGTCGAGGATCCCGTCCGGCGCCTCGAAGCCGAACGGCGCCGGGTTGCCGATGTTGAGCTTGAGAATGCGATGCCCGGTCTGCTCGAGGCGGTTTGCCTCCTCGAGCACCGGGCCCCGGACGTCATAGGCGACGTTGGCGAGTTTGGTCGACTGAGTGATCTCCACCTGTGGAGTCTAGGGTGCCTCTCCCGTTCCCCACCGGGCATTTCCGCCACCCGAGCGCCGGGCGTGCCCGCACCCTCAAGTCCGGTGTCGGAGGGACCGATGATTCAGACGATTCTGATGTGGATGTCTGAGCCGACCGGTCGATGAATATTTGTGATCTTCCCACCAAAGGATCTGGATCTTCCGCGAGCCGACCCATAGATTCACGGTGCCTGCCAGCGAACATCGCACCACCGCCCAGCGCCCATCCGGCGCATGTCCAGGAGGCCAATTCATGTCCGCTCGGGTGCTTGTCGCTTACGCAGGCAGCACGGGATTCAGCTCGCAGCTGGCGGCCGACGTCGCCGGGGACATCGCCTGCGTCGGCGGTCTCGAGGTCGACGTGCGCCCGATGGCGGGCGTGCCGAGCATCGAGCCCTACGTCGCGGTCTACCTGGGGTGGCCGAGCCATTCTCGTGCCGGGCGTCTTGAAACCGAACGCTTCTTGTCCCGCAACGCGGGACTGCTGCAGGGGCGCCGGATTTGGGTCGTGCACCGCCAGCCCGGGGTCGAATCCACCGACGGCACCAAGGGTATGGTCCGCCTCTCACGTCTGCTGGTGCGCCACGGCGCCAACCCGCAGCCCTTCGTGCCGGCCCCGGCGACCGCGCCTGGGGTGGCAGCTCCCCGCTCAGCCTGAGCGAGATGTCCTGGGGCACGCCCTAGACATCCCACGGACCGAAGGCGTCAAGCAGCGGCGGTGACCGGCTGATCGGCGTGGGGCCAGGCGGTGGCTTCGTCGTAGTGCGCGTGGTGGCGCAGGCAGCCGTGCAGGATGCCGACCAAGCGGTTGCCCAGGGCGCGCAGAGCTTGATGGTGAGTGGCGCCGCGGGTGCGTTGGGTGTCGTAGTAGGCCCGGGCACCGGGTGAGCTGTTCAGGGCGCAGAAGGCTTGTTGGTAGAGCGCGTCGGCGAGTCGCCGGTTGCGGACGTGGCGGGCGAGAACCACTCGTTTGGTGCCCGAGGCGCGGGTGATCGGGGAGGTGCCGGCGTAGTTCTTGCGCGCTTTGGCATCGACGTAGCGCTCGGGTTCGTCTCCAAACTCGGCAAGCACCCGGGCGCCCAGAACCGTCCCGAGACCGGGCTGGCTCCGATAGATCTCAGCGTCCGGGTGCTGGCCAAAACCCGCCTCGACCGCCTCAGCCAGGACCTGTTCCTGGGCGCTGAGAGTGATCAGGACCGCTACCAATGCACCGGCGGCTGCGGCGTAGGCATCGATCACGCCCGGGTGGGCGGTGAGGTGCTCGGTGCGCAGGGCGTCCTGGATCCGGGTCGCGGTCGCGGCCAGGTTGCGCTGGCGCCCGGCCCGACGCAGCGTTGCGGTGATCTTCGAGATCGAGAGCCGCCGCCCGGCCTCGGGGTCCGGGGCGATCGCTAGCACGGCCAGCGCGTCACGCCCGGCGAGATCCTCCCCGAAGGCGACCAGCGCGGCCGGGTAGTACTCGCGCAGCATCGAGCGCAGCGAGTTCGCTTGGCGCTGGCGGGACCAGATCATGTTCTGGTGTGAGCGGGCCAGCACCTTTACCTGCTCGGCCAGCGGTGAGTCCCCGGCGACCGGGCGATGGTGCTCGCGGTCCAAGCGCACCAGCTCAGCCAGCACGTGCGCGTCCCCGGGGTCGGACTTCGCCCCGGAAACCCCGTGCCGTTCGCGGTAGCGAGCGACCTGCAACGGGTTGACCGCATAGACCGTGTAGCCGGCCGCGATCAACGCCTGCACCCATGGGCCACGGTCGGTCTCGATCCCGATCACCACATCGCCCGGATCGCCGTCCTCACCCAGATGATCCGCGATCAGAGCGTGGAAAGCGCTGAGCCCGGCCATCCCTTCGGGTAGACGGCGGCGAACCAGGCAGCGCCCCTGCGCGTCCTCGAGCTCCACATCGTGATGGGCCTCGGCCCAATCGTTCCCGACAAAGATCACTGCCACGCCGCCCTCTCATTCGATACCGGATCGAACAGAGCCGAAGGAGGCATAGCAACGACCTAATGGATCAGTGCTCAACCGGCACGACGTCCCACCAGTGCTCACGTCCTCCTCGCTCACCGAAGGGGGCACGATCTAGAGCTAGACCTCGCGGGTCGGGCTCGAACAGTGCTCACCCACCGGCGGCTCGGACACCAAGTCTGGACCAACTCCCTCGGGCGGCCCTGGCACGGTGCACCCCCATTAGGCTCGCCGGGGTGAGCAGCAGCCGGTCGATTCCCCGCGAGGGGACGGCGCTGGCGTTGTCGGCACTGTTCTGGCTACCCGTCAGTTGCGCGGTTGTGCTGGTGGTGCTGTGGCCGCCGAACACCGTCGACGGGCCGGCGCATCTGCTCGGCGCACTCGCGCTCGGTGAGGTCGGCGCTGATCCGTCCGGGATCTACGCGGCGTACTACGAGCGCGATCTGTTTCCCACGCCGAACCTGGCCGGGACGGTGGGGCTCGCCGCGTTGGTCCAGCTGACCTCACTGCGGGTGGCCGAGACCGTGGTGCTTGTGTTCGCGTCAGTCGGGATTCCGCTGGCCCTTCGCTTCGCGATCCGCGCGGTGCGCTCCGAGTCTGCCTGGCTGGCGATCGCCGCTCTCCCGCTCGCCTTCGGGTACCTGTATTTCTACGGCTTCTACAACTACTGCCTCGCGATCGCGCTGTCACTGGTCTGCATCGGAGTGTTGCTGCGGGTCGCACCGGCGTGGCGGCGCGGGCCCACCACCGCCCTCGCGGCGCTGCTGACGCTGACGTGGCTGACGCACCTGGTGCCCTTCGTCGCCGCCGCCGTGTTCCTGCTCGCCGTCGTGGCGACCGGGCCGCGTACGCGACGAAGCTGGGTCGGCGCCGCGCTCGTCGTGCTTCCCGGTGCTGCGCTGAGCCTGGCGTACCTGGCACGTACCGAGTCCGGGCAGTCCCCGAGTTGGGAGGGGTGGGCGGGCCGGCTACCGGGGCTGTTCAGCCTGCACACCCCGCTCACCACGTTCTCCCGGTGGGAGGACGTCATCGCGGTGGTGCTCGCCGGGGTTCTGCTCACGGTCGGCGTGCGGTCTCGGCGAGCGGATCGGCACTCGCCGGCAGGGTGGGCGGCGCTGGCGATGCTCGCGCTGCTGTTGGTGGCGCCGACTCGCTTCGGTCTCGACTTCGGGCTGATCGATGAGCGCCTGGCGATCTTCCCGGTGTTGTTCGGGGTGCTCTGGCTCGCTGCCGCCCCCATGCCGCCTCGCTCGTCGCTCGCCGGCGCGCTCGCGCTCGTCCTTGCCACGGGCGCATTGCTGGCCGTCCGAGTTCCCGAGGTGCGTCGGTATGACCGGCTCGCCGACGAGTACGCCGGCGCTGCGCGGTGGATCGAGCCCGGTTCCACCCTGCTCGCGCTGCGGTTCGTCGGCCTGGGCCCGGATGCCGGGCGCAACGCCGCCTGGGATCCCGTGCGCCACTTGGCCAGCGGGCTCGCGGCCTCGACTCACTCGATCGACCTCCGGCACTATGAGGCCGTTCTGGACTACTTCCCGGCCCGCTTCCGTGCGGACACCGGCCTGCGCCGCGCGCTGGAGTCGGAGCTGGCGGGTCTCGACGCCGTACCCCCGCAGCGTGCCGGCGCCGAACTAGAACCCTCGCCTGTTCCGATCGATTGCGTTCTGCTGGTGGGCGGTTCACGGGCTCGCGGCAGCGCAGCAGCCACGTTCGCAAGCTACCGACTGGCCCTCGCCACCGACTACGTCCTCCTCGGCGTGACCGCACCGGTTCGGCTGGTCGAGGTCTGGTGCCGCGACCATTCCAGCGTGGCACCCCCTGACCCGCCCTAGGGTTGCCGGGTGCTGATCCTGCTCCCGCCCTCGGAAGGCAAGTCCGGACCGCGGCGGGGTAAGGCGCTCGAGCTCGGTGCCCTGGTGTTCGCCGAGGAGCTCGCGCCGGCTCGTGAGGCGGTCCTGCTCGCACTGGAGAAGGTCTGCGCCGGGCCGGTGGAGAACGCCGCCGCCGTGCTTGATCTGACGCCAAATCAGTTCGATGAGGTGCTGCGCAACCGCGGACTGCGCGCGGCACCGACCGCCGCGGCCGAACGCATCTACACCGGCGTCCTGTACGACCACCTCGGGCTCACCGAGTTGGCCCCGCACGCGCGCCGGCGTGCGCAGCGCAGCGTACTGATCTCCAGTGGCCTGTGGGGAATGCTGCGTCCCGGCGACCGCATCCCCGCCTACCGGCTCTCCGGAGCGGTGAGCCTGCCCGGACTCGGCACGCTGGCCGGGCACTGGCGCGCACCGCTCGCCGCGGTGCTACCGGAACGGATCGGCCGCGGGCTCCTGCTCGATCTGCGCTCAGGTACCTACGCCGCTGCGTGGCGCCCGCCGGCCGCACTCGCCGCGCGCACGGTCACCGTCACGGTGACCCAGCAGGGCCGCGTGGTCAGCCACCACAACAAGGCGACCAAGGGCGTACTCGCGCGCGCCCTGTTGGACGCCGGGGTGGACGCGCGTAACCCAGCGAACCTGCTCGCCGCCTGCCGCGACCTCGGCTTCCCGGCCCACCTCGATGCCCCGAGCGCGCGGGGATGCACCCTGCGGATCGATACGCCCGGCACCTGAGGCAACGTCAGAGAATCGGGCCGATGATCCCGCCGTCGTCATCGTCGCCGCCGGGGTCCAGGATCCCGCCACCGGTGTCCCCGGTGCCTTCCTCGGGCAGGCGGAACTCCACTGCGCGCCAGGTCGAGAACCCGGTGTGCAGCATCCCGAGCAGGGCGAAGCGCTCACCCTCGCCCAGGGCGATCAGGCAGTACCGGTCGCCGTGCTCGAGCCCGTCCGAGGGTGGCCACATGTCGCCGAAGTCCTCGACCGCGCGGGCCGGCCAACCGATGTCGGCCGGGTAGGGCCCGTAGCACGTCACGTCGCCCAGGCTCACCGACTGGTCCGTGGCCACCATCGCATCGAAGACGGCGATGGAGGCGATCTTGGCCGCGGTCTTATTGATCTTGCCCTTGCGAACGGCCTTGATCAGGTCGGCGACGGGGATGGTTTCGTTGAAGCTGCGCAGGAACCCGGGCTGCAGGCCCTCGCTCTCGCTGTAGGTGAACGTCGCCGACGCGTCGAGGCTCGGGGCGCCGAAGGCGTCGGTGTCCCGGGTGGTGCGCCACTGCATGAGGGCGCGGCCACCGGCGACCCGGACCCGGTAGACCTCGTTCAGTGCGCGGTCGGTGACGTCGGCCAGGTTGATCGACCCGAGCAGGCGGGCGCCGCTGTCGTACGCGGCCACGACGTCGGCGCCGACGCCCTCGGCCCCCGAGCATTTCAGGACCACCACGGTGTCCGCGACGCCGTCGCGGGTGAGGTCGCCGAAGGTGGTGAAATCCTTGAACCGGTCCGGGAAGGCCGTCGAGGCCAGCACGACCTCGCCCTGCCCCGCAGCTATGCCGGGCAGGCGGCCGCCGACCAGCGAGCCGGCGGGGTGCCCGCAGATCGAGGGGACCGCGAGCGATTCGAGTTCGCGCAGGTCCAAAGGCTGGCGGTTGCGGATCTCGACGTTGAGAATCTCGACCAGGCGATCGGCGAACTGGGCGACGCGGGTCAGGCTCGCGGCGAAACACGGACGCGGCGTGGAGACCCAGGGCAGCGCCGGCGGCGGGAGCCCGTCGTCGCCGAGGCGGATCCCGGCTGACTGGGTCGAGCGGCCGTAGGCCCCGAGGGTGAATCGGCAGGAGGCGCGCAGCTGCGAGCTTGCCCCAATCGTGCTGGCCGCGGTGCTGGAAACGAGGTCGCCCAGGGCGACGGCGTCGGCGCGGAAGGGGCGCAGGCCGAACCAGCCCAGCCCCGTCGCCTTGACGGTGACCTCGCCGGCGAAGGAATGCCCGCGCACGGAGGCCGGATACGGACGCAGCTGATTCTGCTGGGGGGAACCGGCGCGGAACGCCTCGCTACCGGGCTGGCCGAAGGCGGCCGCGGCGGCGGGCAGGAACTCACACGGCGCCTGCGCTGCGAACGTGGCGGGCTTGAGGGCTCCGCAGGCCCCGAGCAACAGCCGGGTGACGGTGCGGGGCTCGGACGCGGTCGAACCCACGCCAGGGTTGAGCAGGTCGGCCAACTGCACCCCACCCTGCGGGGAGCCGTAACCGATGACGGTGGTGACCGAGGCGCCGCGGTCTCGGCCGGCCACCACGCCGCCGACGGCGTAGCGCGCGGCGACGCCGCCGGTCCCGTGGGTGATCAGGATCGCCTTTTGTCCCAACGCGGCGGTGACGCAGTCGATCGCGTCGCCCAGGGCGGGCCCGATGCCCGGGTCATCGACCCAACGCCCGGCGCTGGCGCGGTAGTCGAAGGTGTAGACCGCGGCGCCGGGAACCTGCTGCAGGGTTCCGATGAGGGAGGCGCGCGCCTTGTCCGGCGCGGGACCCCCGGCGCCCATGTCCAGGCGGGCGGAGAAGTCGCCGGTGCGGGACTTGTCGTGGGTCGCCCGCCCGTGCCAGTCCGGGACCATGATGATCGGCACGTAGACCCCGCGCCGGTCCGCGCGCTGCACGATCGCCTTGCCCTTGGCGGTCTTGTCGTCGTTGAGGACCGGAGCGCGCTCGATCTGGCCGCACGGGACATCGCGCGGTGGGGCGGCGCTTGCCTCGGGCCCGGCGGCGAGCGCGGCGGTTATGGGCAGCAGTAACGCCAGGGCCAGGGCCATGCGGGCGCTGCGAGTGGTGATCATCGGCTCACCTCCTGCTGGGGTGCGGGCTGTGCGGGTGCGGGTGGTTGAGGTTCGGGCGGCGGCGGCGGGGGCGGCGGCGGCGCTCCGGCGGGGTTGGGTGCGGGCACCCCCGTCGGCGTCGCGCTCGCTTGCTCCTGCGGTGCCAGCGGCGGCGGGGTGACGGGAGCGGTGCCGGTGCCGGCCACCGGCGCCTTCTTCCCGGGCGCGGCGACGTCCGGCGCGTTGGCGGCCGGAGCCTTGCCGGGGGCGCCCGGGGCCTCCCCGGCGTCGGAGGGAATCAACGGAATCGTCCCGACCACCTTCCAGCCGTCCTCCTCCTCGATCATCACGGCGCTGTAGACCACAGTCGGCTGACCGCCGCCGCTGAGCGTGACGGTCATCGTGCCCCCACCCAGGCCGTCGGGCTGCCAGGTTGCCGGGTTGGGCGTGACGGTGGTGCCGGCGGGCACGCCGGCGCGGGCCTGCGTCCCGATCGCCGAACGCACATCAGTGGCGACCAGCGATTCCGGGTCCTGTGCGAGCCGGCTCAACGCGGCGGCCACCTCCGCGGCGGCCTCGGCGGCCGGGCGAGACTTCTTGGACTTCGCGGGGCCGTCATCCCCGCCACCGAAGGCGAACACGCTCACGCCGCCGACGAGGATCACCGCGGCGGTGACCCCGGCGGCGATGCGCTGGGTCCTGCTCAGAGGCTTCACTGCTGCTCCTGGCTTGGGCACGAAGGTCCCATTGTCCACGTTCGACGCCGAGGATCCGGTGCTCGTGTGCCGATCGGTACCTCGTGACCGGTGTTCGATGCCCGCCTGACCTGGTTCGGCTTGATCACGATGGGCTAGATTCGCAGACAACGCTGTATGTTACTCATTGGTAACTATCGGAGGATCCCGTGTCCGCTGACCGTCGCCATGACCCACTCGACATTTCCACCCAGGCCTTCTGGGCATTGCCGCCCGCGCAGCGCGATCCGGTGTTCGACGAACTGCGCCGCGAGCGGCCGCTGTCCTGGCACCGGCCGGCGGATTCCACCCTGTTGCCCGACGAGGACGACCCGGGATTCTGGGCGCTGGTCCGCCACGCCGACGTGGTGGCGGTCAGCCGGGACGCGGAGACCTTTGGCTCCGGGCAGGCCTACGGCGGGGTGATGATGGAGAACGTCCCCGAGGACCTTCTGGAGATGGCGCACTCGATCCTGTCCATGGACGCCCCCCGCCATGCGTCCTTGCGCAAGCTCATCTCCTCGGTCTTCACCCCGCGCCGGGTCGCGATGATCGAGGCCCAGATTAAGGCGCAGGCGGCGGCAATCGTCGACGAACTCGGCAGCAGTGGCGAGTGCGACATCGTGCACGCGGTCTCGGCGCGGCTGCCGATGTGGACGGTCTCAGAAATGATCGGCATTCCGCCCGAGTCACGGCAGCGCGTCGCCGACGCCGCCAACGCGATGGTCGGGTGGAACGACGAGGAATACCTGGCCGGCCGGGACGGCCTGCAGATGATGTTCGACTCGCTGATGATCCTGCACGGTGACGCCTACCAGTTGGCCGAAGCCCGGACCGTGGACCCGCAGGACGATCTGATCTCCGCCCTCACCGCAGCCGAGGTCGACGGCGAACGCCTGACCCCGGAGGAGATCGCCTCGTTCTTCGTGTTGTTGTGCGTGGCCGGCAATGACACCACCCGCCAGACCACGACCCACGCGCTGCTCGCCCTCGATCGTCACCCGGAGCAGAAGGCCTACCTGCTGGCGGACTTCGATGCGCGGATCGGGCGCGCGGTTGAGGAGTTCGTGCGCTGGGCAACCCCGGTGATGTCGTTTCGGCGCACTGCGCGCAAGGACACCGAACTGCGCGGTCAGTTCATCGCCGAGGGCGAGAAGGTCGTGATGTTCTACCGCTCGGCGAACTTCGACGACACGGTCTTCACCGACCCGTACCGCTTCGACGTGGCACGCACGGTGAACCCGCACCTGGGCTTCGGCGGGGGCGGTCCGCACTTCTGCCTCGGCTCCCAGGTGGCCAAGGTGCAGTTGCGCGCGATCTTCGACCAACTCCTGCACCGGCTGCCTAATCTGAGGGTAGGTCAGCCGGAATACCTGGCCGGGAACTTCATCAACGGCATCAAGCGACTGCCCGTCACCTATTAGTCATCAGGACAAAGCTGTGATCACCATGGCGCTTCGGGACGAACCGACCTAGATTCGCCTCGGGTGTCGTCCGCGCGGGCGGGTGGCCGGGAATGAGGAGATCTGATGCAGCAGAACCGGACCGTCGCCGCAGCTGGAGTCGCCGCGCTGCTCGCCGGCGCTCTCGGCGTGGGCGCCGCGCAAGCCGCCGACACGATCCAGATCAAGGTCAACGAGTTCGAGACCGGCTACTCCGACACCATCGACGACGAGGACGGCCCCGAGGCCGGGGACTCCTTCACCTTCCGCAGCCGTCTGATGCAGGCCGGGGTCAAGGTCGGCAAGGACAGGGGAACCTGCGTGTTCACCAGGATCATCGGTGACGGGGACGATCCCACCGGCGCGGTGATCCGCTGCCGGGTGACGTTGACCTTCTTCGATGAGGGCACGATCACCGTCGCGGACAAGATCCGCGTCGATTTCACCAACGAGGAGTTCCGCGCCACGTTGCCCATCGTGAAATCGACCGGCACGTATGCCGGGGCGAGCGGCAAGGTCAGAGTTGTTCAGGTGAGTGAGAAGAAGTCCAGGCTCACCATCACTTACACCAAGTAGCCCCCCGCTGCGCGGGCGCACATCGCCAACGCCCGCCCGGGACCGACCCGGGCGGGCGTTGATGTGCGGGTGGCCAGGGGCGGGGTCGAACCGC
>JBQTII010000094.1:0-42803 GCA_052388275.1 Sporichthyaceae bacterium
CGGAACTGACCCACCGGCACATCGTGCTCGGTCTTGCACGCGACCGTGCAGGCATGGCACCCGATGCACGTGCGCTGGTCGATCGCGAAGCCGTACCGCATCAGCCGGCAGCGTGGTGGACGGTCCAGGCGCCGTAGCCACCGAGCACGTCGGAGACGTCGGTGAAGCCGCTCGCCTCCAACAGACTCGCCGCAGCGATGGAACGGTAACCACCGGCGCAGTGCACGATCGTCGGCTTGGCCGGGTCGAGCTCGTCCAGGCGAGTGCGCAGTCGGGTGACGCAGAGGTTCACCGCGTCCGGCAACGCACCACCGGCGTGCTCCCCCGGCGCCCGCACATCGACGACCTGGACGCCGCCGGCAGCGATCCGATCGCCCGCCTGAGCCGCCGTCAGCCGGCTCGAGACCGCAGAAAGGTCGGGGTGACGTTCGATCTCGACCAGGTCGCTGACCTGCGCAGTCACCTGATCGATCCCGACTCGGGCCAGGCGCAGGCGGGCTTCGTGACACTGTTCGGACTCCCCGACCAGGATCACGGGCTGTTCGGTGGTGTGCATCGCGGCGGCGAACTCGGCGAAGCGCCCCGAGAGACCGACGTTGATCGAGCCCGTGATGTGGCCGGCAGCGAAGGCTTGGTCATCGCGCACGTCCAGCAACAGGTAGCCGTTCTGCTGACGACGGACCGCGGTGACGGCGTCGATCTCCTGGACGGGGATCGAGGGGTCGAATGGGACGTGGCCGGCCTTGTTCAGCCGCACCTCGTCCAGGAAGTAGGCCGGCGGGGCTCCGAGGCCGTGGGTGACGACCTCAACGAAGTCGTCCTCGCTCATCGGGGCGAGGGCATAGTTGGTGCGGCGCTGCTCCCCGAGGGTGGAGACGGTGTCGGTGGACAGCGACTTACCGCACGCGCTGCCCGCACCGTGGCCTGGGTAGACCAGAACCTCGTCGGGCAACGGCAGGATCCTGGTGTGCAGGCTCTGGTAGAGCTCGCGCGCCATCTCCTGCGACGTGCGTCCGGCGGCGCCGAGCAGGTCGGGACGGCCGACGTCGCCGAGGAACAGCGTGTCGCCGGTGACGATCGCGTGCGGGGCAACCGCGTCCCCGCGCTCGTAGACCGCGACGGTGATCGATTCCGGCGTGTGCCCAGGGGTGGCCAGGATCTCCAGCATCACGCCGGTGTGTGGGTCGCCGAGGTGAATGCGCTCGCCGTTACGCAGCTTGCGGATCGGGAACGCGACCGGGGCCAGCTCGCTCATGGCGATCTCGGCGCCGGTGCGGGAGGCCAGCTCGGTATGCCCCGGGATGAAGTCCGCGTGCACGTGGGTGAGCAGAACGAGCTCGATGCTCAGGTCTTGCCGCTCGGCGTCGTCGAGGTACTCCTGCACGTCACGTCGCGGGTCGATGACCACCGCGCGTTTGCTGACCGGATCCGCGATCAGGTACGAGGCCTGGGAGAGGCAGGACAGGTAGTACTGGTCGAGGATCATCGGCGGCCTCCCGGACTCAGCTCCGATGGACAGATATTTGTACGTACAATACAGTCGGTCCCGACGTCGCGCAAGCGTTCGTTCACATAAATCTTGATATATTTACTCTAGTTACCGCCGGGCCCCATACGGCACGATGGGGAATCCGGGTTACCTCACCCGCGTTGGGAGCAGACATGACCGAGACGACTGCCGGCACCGTGATCAGCACCGCAGAACTCCGAGCGCTGATCGGAGCCGACACTGCGATCAAGCTCATCGATGTGCGCACGCCGGGTGAGTTCGAGTCCGGCCACATCCCGAGTGCGGAGAACATTCCGCTGGACCGCGTCAAGAGCCTCGCCGGCCGGCTCACCGGCGAGGTCGTGCTGATCTGTCAGGGCGGCACCCGCGCGGAGATGGCGCGCAACATCCTGGGCACACCCGGAGCCCTCGTACTGGTCGGAGGCATGAATGCCTGGTCCGGCAGTGGCGGTGAGACGACCGCCGCCAACAGCAAGCGCTGGATCCTGGAGCGTCAGGTCCGTTTCGTCGCAGGCCTGCTGGTGCTCACCGGCGTCCTGATCAGCATCGGCTGGGAGCCGGCCAAGTATCTAGCCGGCGCCATCGGATTCGGCCTGGTCTTCTCCGCGCTGACCAACACCTGCACGATGGGTGTCCTGCTCGGCAAGCTCCCCTATAACCGCGGCCGCTCCTGCGACGTAGCCGCCGCGCTCGAGCGGCTCTCCCCTCGCTGAGCCAGAACTCGGCGGGCGTCACGAGCTTCAGGATCTGCGCGGTGCCGTCCCCCGGTCCTACACGTGAGGGGGTCGCCCCGGCGGTGGCTTTTCTGGCGACCCGTCAGGCCGGATACTTCACGGGGCAGACACTCAGCGACAGCGGCGGACTGACGATGAGCTGAGGAGGGTCCTTGAGCAAGATCACGAACGGCGCACCGAGCGAGATCAGCGATGACACCAAGTCGTTGGCGATCGTGTGCTGGAGCAACGATCTGGACCGGATCTGGCCGACCTTGATCCTCGCCACGACCGGGGCGGCGTCGGGGATGACGGTCGATGTCTTCGCCACGTTCTGGGGCCTGCGGATCCTGCAGCGCGAGGACCGCCGGATCACCGGGCGCGGGATTGCCCAAAAAGCTGTCGCACTGCTGGACCGCGGCGGGATCGCCCACGTCCGGTTGGGAAAGCTGCACGGCGGCGGCATCGGCAGCGCGATGGTGCGCCGGCTGGCCCGGCGCCACCAGATGCCGACCCCTGCCGAGCTGCTCGCGACCGCGCTGGAGCTCGGGGTGCGGATTCACCCGTGCCAGACATCGATGGACCTTTACGGGCTCACCCGCGAGGACATGATCGACGGGCTCGGTGAGACCATGGGCGCCGCGAGCTTCCTCGCCATCGCCGCCGACGCGGACATCACGCTGTTCATCTGAGCCAGCCGGGCCGCGATATACATACCGGGTGAGGCCGAGTACGCACCAGTGGAGCGAGGACGTGCTGGCGTGGCTTCCGGGGGTGCTGCCCGGTGCCGGGGACATAGCACTCGAGCCGCTCGTCGCCGGGCACTCGAATCTGGTGTTCGCGCTGCGCCGCGGCACCGACCGCTACATCCTGCGCCGCCCGCCGTTCGGCACCTTTGCCGCAACCGCGCACGACGTGCTGCGCGAGGCCCGATTGCTGAGTGCGCTGCGCGAAGCCGGCTCGACGCGCACCCCCGAGGTCGTCGCGATCGCCGAAGCCACCGATCCCTGCGGGGTCGGCCCGGCGTACGTGATGACGCGCATCGCGGGAGTCGCGATCCGGACGCACTGCCCGGACTGGTTGGACACCCCTGCCAAGCGCGCGCACCTGTCCCGCGACCTGGTCCGCACGTTGGCCGAGCTGCACGCGCTGCCGACCGCTCCGTTCGAGGCCGCCAAGCTCGGCCGGGTCGGCGGCTACCTGGCGCGTCAGCTCCGGCGCTGGTCGGGCCAGCGCGAGGACTTCCTCGCGGCCGGGGTGCGTCCCTTAACGGACGAGCCCGCGGTTCGCGCGTGGCTGGTCGAGAATGCACCCGTGGAGCGGGCGAACACCCTGGTGCATGGGGACTACAAGCTGGACAACGTCCTCGTGGACCCGGACACCGCTGATGTCACCGCAGTGCTGGACTGGGAGATGGCGACCCTGGGGGACCCGCTCGCGGATCTGGGGTTCCTGCTCGCTTTCTGGCCCGACTCCCCCGCGACCGCGGCGATCTTCACCGAGCTCCTCGGGGAGGTCACGCTGGCGCCCGGCTTCCTGGACCGGGCCGGCCTGGTCGCGGTCTACGCCGAACTGACGGGCCAACAGCTTTACCTGTCGGACCTGACGTGGTACCTCGTCCTCGCCCTGTGGAAGATGGCGCTCCTCTTGGAGGCCAGCTACACCCGTCACCTCGCCGGGACCACCGACGACGAGTTCTTCGCCTGCCTGGACACCGCCGTTCCCCGCTTGCTTGCGGCGGCCTACGACCTCACCTCGGAGAGGCCTTCATGACGTCGGTCCCGCTACTCGCGCGCCTGGACGGAACAAGCGAGCTGCCTCGTGAGGTGCTCGGCAACAAGGCCTTTGGGATCAACGCGATGCGCGCCCACGGGATCCCGGTGCCGCCGGCGTTCGCATTGACCACCGAGGTCTGCCGTGCGTGGCAGGACAACCCCGATCTCGCCCTGGACACGGTCTGGCCCGAGGTCGTCGAGGGCCTGTCGGTGCTGGAGCACGAGACCGGGCGCACCTTCGGCCGCGGCGCGCACCCGCTGCTCGTCAGCGTGCGCAGCGGGGCCGCACTGTCCATGCCCGGGATGATGGACACCCTGCTCAACCTCGGCCTCGACGATGCGGTCGTCGAGTCACTGGCCGCCGAGCTCTCCCCGGAGTTCGCCGCCGACACCCGCGCTCGTTTCGAGCACCTCTACACCCGCATCGTGCTCGGCGCCGAGGGCAGTGTGCCCCCGGATCCGCACGGGCAACTGCGCGCCGCGATCGGTGCGGTCTTCGCCTCCTGGGACTCCCCGCGCGCGCAGACCTACCGCGCCCACCACGGCCTGGACGCTGCGGCAGGCACCGCGGTCGTGGTGCAGGCCATGGTGTTCGGCAACCTGCCCCAGGAATCCGGGACCGGGGTCATGTTCACCCGCAACCCGATGACCGGCGAGGCCGCGCCGTTCGGCGAGTGGTTACCCGGTGGACAGGGCGAAGATGTCGTGTCCGGCACGCACGACTGCTTGCCGCTGGCCCAGCTGCAGATCGCCATGCCGGCCATTGCCGAGCAACTGCTCACCGCGGGGCGGGCCTTGGAGTGCGCGGCCACCGACATCCAGGACATCGAGTTCACGATCTCCGCCGGCACATTGTGGCTGTTGCAGACCCGCGTCGCCAAACGGTCCCCACAGGCCGCCGTTCGCCTGGCGATCGCTCTGGCCACCGAAGGGCTCATCGACCACCGCACCGCAGTCGGCAGAGTGACGCCTGATCAGGTGAGAACGCTGATGTTGCCTGCACTGCAGCCCGAGGACCGCCTCGCGGCCGAGCTGCTCGCCACCGGCCTGGCCGCCTCCCCGGGTGTCGGGTCCGGGATCGTCGTCACCGATCCCGACGCCGCCGTCGACCTCGCCGACACCGAAGCCGCCGTGGTCCTGGTGCGGGAGACCACCTCCCCCGACGACGTGCACGGCATGATCGCCGCGGCCGCCATCGTCACCGAGATGGGCGGGGCGACCTCGCACGCGGCGGTGGTCAGCCGCGAGCTCGGCGTCCCGGCCGTTGTCGGTGTTGGCGCCGGCATCGCGGCCGCGCTGGCGGGCCGCACCGTGACGGTCGACGGATCGCTCGGCGAGGTCCGCGACGGGGCTCTCACGCTGCGGGCCTGGTCGGAGTCGGACTCGCCGGATCTGCGCCGCCTTGCCGAGTGGGCCCGCCAGAGCGCTCCGATCGCGGTGTTCACCCCCGCCGAGCGTCCGGACCTACCCGTCGTGACCGCCGATACCGGCGGCATCGGCGCCGCACTGGACAACGGGCTGAGCGAGGCCGCCTGCGACCGACCGCTGCTCGCGATGCTGATCGCCGCCGAGAGCTCCCGGCAGGCGGGGGAGTAGCTCAGCCGGCCATCAGCGCCTGCATGCGCCGACCCATCTCCTCCTCGGAGACGTCCTCGACGTGGGTGTGCAGATTCCATTTGTGTCCGAACGGATCGGTGAAGGCGGCGGAACGGTCGCCGTAGAACTGGTCCTCCGGCTTGGAGATCGACTCCGCACCCGCGTCCACAGCGGCCTGGTAGGTGGCGTCGCAATCCGGGACGTAGACCATCAGCGTGACCGGGCTTCCGCCAAGCTTCTTCGGATCCGGACCGCTCATGTCGCTGACGTCGGCAAGCATCACCACGGAACTGCCGATCTCCACCTCGGCGTGGCCGATCGATCCGCCGGGCCCCGGCATCCGCATCCGCTCCGTCGCGCCCAGCACCGCGACGTAGAACGCGATTGCCTCGGCCGCGCCATCAATCACCAGGTAGGGACTGACGCTCGGGTAGCCGTCAGGAATCGGGTTCACTGCCATGGGAGCGGAGCCTCCTCGTAAGAAGATGAACGGGTCGATCTGCAACCTAACCCGCAGGTCCGACAAAATTACCTGGCCCGCATGACGAGGTCTGAGCCGCGGGTGGCATGCTCGAGGGCAAGCAGTCAGCACTGACCGATCTCGTCGTGCGAGGCAGGTCCCGATGGAGAAGGAAGACAGCGTGAACATCTCCGGCAGTTGCGCCCTGGTCACCGGCGGGGCGTCAGGCCTCGGCCTGGCCACCGTCAGGAACCTGCACGCCGCGGGCGCCAAGGTCGCCATCGTCGACCTGCCGTCCTCCGATGGCGAGGCCGTCGCCAAAGCACTGGGCGAGGGCGTCGCATTCGCCGGCGCCGACGTCCGAGACGCCGACGCGGTGCAGGCTGCCATCGACACCGCGAGCGCCCTCGCGCCGCTGCGCATCGTCATCAACTGCGCCGGCATGGGCTACGCGATCAAGACGGTCGGCAAGGGCGGGCCGCACGCGCTGGACAAGTTCGAGCGCACGATCTCGATCAACCTGATCGGCACCTTCAACGTCATCCGCCTCGCCGCTGCGCGGATGGCTGAGGCCGAGCCGGTCGAGGGTGAGCGCGGCGTCATCGTCAACACCGCCTCGGTCGCCGCGTTCGACGGGCAGATCGGGCAGGCCGCCTACTCCGCCTCCAAGGGCGGCATCGTCGGCATGACACTGCCGATCGCCCGCGACCTGGCCGGTTCGTTGATCCGCGTCTGCACAATCGCCCCGGGGCTTTTCAAGACCCCCCTGTTCGACAGCCTGCCCGCCGACGCGATCGCCTCCCTGGAGAGCTCGGTGCCGCACCCCTCGCGTCTGGGTGACCCGGCCGAGTTCGCTGCGCTCGTCGCCCACATCGTCACCAACCCGATGCTCAACGGCGAGACCATCCGCCTCGACGGAGCGATCCGGATGGCACCGCGCTGAGTCCGGTCCACCTGACCTTGCCTTGGCCTGTGGTCGGTCGCACTGGCGCCTGGCAGCTACGCGGCCGCCCTTGCCATGTCCCGTGCAGTCGCCAGTAGGCGAGCCATGTCGGGATCGGTCAACTCCAGCTCCCAGAGGCCCACTGCCCTGAAATCGCGTCCTTCCGCGTGGACGCGTCCAAGCGCATCCATCCTGTCCGGGGTACACAGCGCGATCTCGAACTCGTCCCGCTCCCAGGACAGCATCCACCGGCTCGGATCCGCCAAGCGCATTACCGGGGCCGGAAGCGACCACGCGAAGCAGAAGCGATCGAGGTGTTCGATCCACGTCCGTACTCCGGATTTGGCCAAACCTGCCTCGGCTCGCTCGACCGCGTCGCCCTCGTCGGCGAGGAGCACCTGCACCCGTCGAACCTCGACGGGAACGCCGTGGACCGCGGCCGCCGCCTCGCCATCCAATGCGAAACGGAGTTCTCCGAGCGCATCGGCGAGGTGGTCGACGAGGCTGAGGATCGGCCGCAGCAGTTCCGCCGACGGCGTCCGAAGCGCCCGCTCGATCCGGTCCCCCGTCCCCGTACCGACCGGCACGAGTTCCACCGCCAACGTCATCCCGGACGCGGCCAGCAACTTCTCGAGCGTGTCGATTCCCGGACGCCGTCGCCCGCGCTCGTACGCCGACACCATCGAAGGATGTATTCCAGCGTGGTCTGCGACCTGTCGCTGGCTCAGGCCGGCCTTGTCGCGGGCCGTTCTCAGCATCGCGCCAACGTTCATGCCTCGACACTGCGGTTCGCGGTCCGAAAATATCTTGGCAGTAGCCCAATCTGTGGACAGTGAGGCTGTCCTTCGTAGGTTGTGGATAACTGGTTGGCCATTGACAGACACCTGGCGGAGCGGCGGGCAGCGCTCTCAGCAGGAGGCATCGACTTTCTTGAGGTAGAACAATCGATCAACTCTGACGATTGTTCTACCTCCAAAAACTCGGTAGCCGATGCTCAGCGGGGTCAGGCGTCGAAGGGCAGCGGCCGGCGGCCGGCGAAGCCCTGCTCCGCCCGGTGATACCACGCGATGCCGAGGTCGCCTTCGAGCCAGCACAGCTGGACAGGCTCGCCCTCATAGTCCGCGGGGAAATCGAGCAGCAGGGGTGCAAATCCTTTGACCTCGGCGCCCGTGGACGCGATGGCGCGCATCAATTCGTCCAAACGCTCGCGGCCGTTGCCGGACTCCACGACATCGGCCCGCAGGCGAATGAACTGGGCGATCGTCGGCAGCAGGTCGATCAGGGCGGATCGCGCTGTCGCGACCGTGAACGTCATCGCCGGCGGGCCACATAGAACTGGCGGGCCACAATGAGCACGACCAACGCGATCGTGATCCACAGCGAGTAGTCCGCGAAGGCCTCGACCGCGTCGACCGCGGACTGCCCGATCCAGTAGCCCAGACCGAAGAGCAGGCCGAGCCAGAGCATCGTGCCCGCCACATCCAGGATCAGGAACGTGCGCAGGCTCATGCCCGCCCAGCCGGCGGCGACATAGATCAGCGCCGTCGGGATCGGCAGGAAATAGGCGGTGAGCACCGCGGCCGGACCGAACCGCACCGTCAGGCGCTTGACCTTGACCAGTCGCTCCTCGGTGCGCGGGGACTGCCCCAGAATCATGTGCATGCCGCGCTCGCCCCAGCGGCGCCCGGCCCACCAGTAGGCCCAGTCGAACATCATCGTCGCGGGCAGCCCCACGAACAGGGCGAGCAGGATCGGCACCTCGCCGACCCGGGCGAGTGCACCGAGGTTGACGATGGCTGTCATGCCGCCGCGCAGGGCGCCGAGCAGGACCGGGTGATTGGCCAGCAGGTAGGGGATCAGGGGCAGCGTCGCCAGGCCGTAGATGCCGGAGGCGACGATGGCGCCGAGGATGACCTTGTCAGCGCGACTTGCCTTGCCCTCCCAGGGCAAGCCGATCCCGGCCGGCGCACTCGCCCGCTCGGCGCTGCCGCCCGCATCGCCCTCGCCGGCAGCGCGGCCCCCCGCCACCTCGTCGCTCATCCGCGCCAGCGTCTCACGGGCACCTCGTCGGACCCAAAAGCCGTAGCGTCCGACCAGGAGCCTCCGATTGCGCGCGCTTGGTCGGACGTTAGGCCCGATCGACGCTGCGGAAGTCCGGCCTGCGCTTCTCCATGAAGGCGGCAATGCCTTCCTTGACCTCCGGGGAGCGGGCGCACATCGCCTGGGCGACGGCTTCGGACTCCAGCGCCGCGGCAAACGAGGTCTCATAGGCCTTGTTCAGCTGCGCCTTCATCGCCGAGAGCGCCCGCCGGGGACCTGCGGCCAGGTCGGCGGCCCACGCGGCAACCGCGGCGTCGAGATCCGGCTCGGGCACGGCGCGGTTGATCATGCCGATCGCTGCGGCCTCGGTGCCGGACAGCCGGGCGCCGAGGAACGCGATCTCCTTCGCCTTCGCCGGACCGAGCAGGCGCGGCAGCGACCAGGAGCCGCCGCCGTCCAGGCTCAGCCCGCGGTCGGCGAACAACTCCCCGAACAGGGCGTCCTCGGCGGCTATCGCCAGGTCGCAGCACAGCGCGAGATTGGCCCCAAAGCCCACCGCGGGCCCGCGGACCTTGGCGATCGTCGGGATCGGCAGATCGTGCAACGTCGTGCAGATGACCGCGATGCGCCGCATGAACGTCAGCTCGTCCGGGAGCATCGGCTCGGCCAGATCCATGCCCGAACAGAACGCACCACCGGCTCCGGTGAGAATCAGGACCCGGTTGCGCGCATCGGCCTCGACCGCCTGCAGGGCGGCAATGAACTCCTCGACGCTCGAGGTCGTGACGCCGTTCTTGCGCGCGGGACGGTTCAGCGTCAGCGTGGCTACGCCGTCCGCGTGCTCGACCAGGACGGTGCTCATCGCGGACTCCTCAGGTGGTTACGCGTGCTCGCCGGGCGGCGGGAGAGCTACCCGACCGAGAGGGCAGGGCGACGGTGGCGGTGCCGGGCATGACGTCCTGACCGCGCTGGTTGTGAGCGTAGGTGCTCACCTCGACGAGGTGCTCCTCGCCCTCGATGCGCTTGGCCGTGACCTCACCGCCGAGGGTCACGACGTCGGAGAGGTAGACAAAACCGCGGTACTGCGAAGTCAACGCGGCGACCCAGCCGTCGTCCCCGCACCAGTGCGTCATCAGCTGCACCTGCCAGCACTGGCGCTGGAATCCGACGTCGTACTGGAACGCCACCCCCATCGCGTTGGCCGCGCCCTTGTTGTAGTGCACCGCGTAGATCGGTTCCTGAGCACCCGTCACCGGATCCCGGAAGGACCAGGCCGGGTGGGCCGCGTAGTCGTGCAGCGAGGCGGCGTGCGCCTTGAGCCGCGGGATCGGGGTCCCGCCGCCGGCGATGAAGGCGACCTCGTCGGTGAGACCGATCGGACCCTTGGTCAGCGTCTCGAGCGCCTGCCCGACCTCGACGTCCTCCCAGTACCGGGGCGTGGTGCCGCGGGGCTGCTCGGACAGCACTTGAGCCTCGACGGCCTCGATCGCCTCGGCGGCCCAGCGGTGTGGAATCTCCAGCTTTCGTTCGGAGCGCTTGTCCTTGGCCGCCGCCCGCTCGAAGTTCATCACCTGCCAGCGGATCTCCGCGACGGCCTCACCGCGCTGGTTGGTGTAGCGGTTGACGATGTGGTCGGTCATCATCCGGCCGGCGAAATTGGACTGGATCGGGCCGGTGAACCCGTCGTAGTGGCAGGTCGCGGTGATCTTGTCGCCCCAGTAGATCGGCGCGAGGAGTTCCATCTGGGTGGCGTTGTGGAAGGAACCAAGGCCCGGCCAACCGAACTGGATGCCGGAGAAGCAGCCGATCACGAACGACGGCGGCGCGACGGGCGCACCCCACGCTGAGGCGGTGCCTCGCTCGGCGTCGGTCCACAGTGGGTTGATGTCGCCAATGCCCCCGGCGAACTTGGCCACCGCGATCCGGGTGGCCTCCTCGTTGTTGATCGAGTGGTCGATCCGCAGTTGGGCGCCGACCTTCTCCGTCATCTTGGCGATCATCTCGTCGGTGATGCTGGCTTCCACCATCTTGGCTTCAGGCATCTTCGCCTCGGCCAGCTCCGGGTCATCCGCAGTCGTCGTCACGGGATGCCCTTCAGGCCTTGTCGGGGTTGGCGGTCCAACCGGAGGCGCGCGGTGCGCCGATCTCGCCGACGGTTTTGGTGAGGGCCTCGATGCTCCAGCGGCCCTCGGTGTCCAGCTTCCAGTCGGGGTCCTTCTCCCACGGCTTGATGCGGTGCACCCGCGAGCCGCCGACCATGAACACCTCGCCGGTCAGCTCGCAGTGCGCCGTGGCGAGGTAGGCGACGAACGGGCTGACGTTGGCCGGGTTCCAGCGGTCGAATTTGCCCTCCTTGGCCGCCAGCGCGTCACCGAACGCGGATTCGGTCATTCGGGTGCGCGCCTGTGGGGTGATTGCGTTGACGCGGATCCCGTAGCGCCCCAGTTCTTTGGCGGCAACCTGGGTGAAGGAGGCCACGGCGGCCTTGGCGGCGCTGTAGTTGGCCTGGCCGGGGTTGCCGAAGATGCCGGATTCGCTGGAGGTGTTGATCACCGAGGCGTTCACCGCGGCGCCGGCTTTGGACTGCTCGCGCCAATAATTGCTCGCTGCCCGGGTGACGGTGAAGGTGCCCCGCAGATTGATCCGGACGACCAGGTCCCAATCCTCGTCGCTGAGGTTGACCAGCACGCGGTCGCGCAGGATGCCCGCGTTGTTCACCACGACATCGAGGCGCCCGAACTCGGCCACCGCCTGGGCAACGAGGCGATCCGCGCCGGCGGAGTCGGCGACGTCATCACCGTTGGCGACGGCCCGTCCGCCGCCCGCCCGGATCTCCGCGGCCACCTCTTCGGCGGGTCCGGCGGCGCCGCCGGTGCCGTCGTGGGCACCGCCGAGGTCGTTGACCACGACCGCCGCGCCCTCGGCGGCGAAGAGGATCGCGTGCTCGCGGCCGATGCCTCGGCCCGCGCCGGTGATGATCGCGATCCGCCCGTCGAGGTGTCCCATGTGCTGTCCTTCATCGTCGCCGTGCGCGGCCAGAATAGGTCGACGCACAAAATAGTCTAGTGCTCAACAGTCTTAGCATGGACAATTCAGCCTGCGATAGAGTTCGACCCATGTCCGCGCCGGCCGCAGCTTCCGAACCGGCCGCCGTGCGCGACGCCGATCCCGTCGAGTGGGCCCGACTGTTCTGGCGCGAGCAGGGCCTCGGCGAGGGCGAGGACGCCTTCATCGCGATGAGTTCGGTGCTGCGCTTTCACCGCTTGATGAGCGTGGCTATCGAGGACGAGCTCAAGAAGCTCAAGCTGAACCTCACCGACTACATGCTGCTCATGACCTTGCAGCTTTCTCGCTCCGGGACCCGATCGGTCTCGCGTCTCGCTCGCAGCCTCCTGGTGCACGCCACCACCGCCACCCTGGCCACCGACCGCTTGGAGACCCGGGGACTACTCGTGCGTGGGCCGCATCCCTCGGACCGGCGCGCGACCCTGGTGACGATCACCGATGATGGCCGCACCCTGGTACGCGCGGCGTCAGAATCCTTGAACGCCTTCGAGTTCGGCCTGGCCGGCACGTCTCCTGCTGACCGGTCCGAGCTCGTCGAGGTTCTCGCGCGGCTGCGCGCCGCCACCGGCGACTGAGCCGCCGTCACGGCACGACACGCTCCCCGGTCGCCGCGGAGCGCTGGATCGCGTCCAGCAGAGCATGGTTCGCGACGGCGTCGGCGAAGGTAGGGGCTTCATGGGGTAGACCGCGTAGCGCGGCGGCAATCTGAACGTAGGCCTCGGCGACGCTGGTGGCGCGAGTGTTCGCCTCGACGCCGCTGGTGTGAAAGCGCGCCGGAACCTGATAGGGCGTCATGATCGTGCGGCCCGGGTCGGAGATCTCCAGGTCGACCAGGCCGAATTGCAGATGGCCGGTGCGGCCACGCACCAACAGGTCCGCCTCTGACCCGCTGATCTCCCAGCGCAGGCCGCCCGCGGCGGATCGTCCACCGCGGTAGTGTGCGGCCAGTACCGCACCGTCGACCAGATCGCTGCCACGCAGCGTGGCAGTGACCGCGATCTGGTCCTCGGCGCTCATGGCGATCAGCTCACCGGTATCGGTGCGCCGCACCTGCGGGCGCCGGGTCGCGGTGGTCGCGCGGACGTCGGTCACGGTCCCCAGGACATGGCCGAGCGCGTCGATGGTGTGCCCGAACGGGATGCTCAGCAATGTCGCGCCGTTGCCTCGGTCAACGAGATAGGCGTTGGGACCGTCGACCTCAGCTCCCCATTGGTCACCGGAGCCGATCAACGTGCTGGACATGATCTTGCCCAGGATCCCCGAGGTGACGAGCTCACGCACCGCGCGAATCGGCGGTGCTGAGCGCGCTTGCAAGCCCACAAAGGCCAACACCCCCGCCGCGTCGGCCCGCGACGCGAGGTCCTCGGCTTCGGCCAGCCCGTTGCCGAGCGGCCACTCGCACAGCACCGCCTTGCCGGCAGCGATCCCGGCGCTGACCAACAGGTGATGGTGCGGCACCTTCACCGCCACGACAACCAGGTCGACGTCGCTGCGCGCGACAAGTTCGTGATGGTCAGCGCACGCCACCGCAACGCCGTGGGCGAGCGCCGCCGCCTTAGCGGACTCCGGGGTGCTCGCGCTGCACGCACGCAGCTCGAAGCCCGCCAGCGCCCGCAGCGCCGGGACGTGTGCGCCTGCCGCCCACCCACCCTGTGCGCTCAAGCCAATGATGCCGACGCCGATGGACTTCACAGGATGTCCTTCCGTAGCTGGTCCAGCACCCGCTGCACCGGTGGTGGCGGACCCGGTGCCAGGCCGAGTTCGACGTTGCGCGCGGCGCGCAGTGCGATGACCGCGAGGCGGAACACCGCGAGCACCTGCCAGTACCGGAGCCGATTCGGTTCGGGCAAGTGGCCGCCGGCGCGCACGTAGCATCCCAGGAACTCCTCGACGCCCCAGCCCTCGGGAAAGTGTTCGACGCGGTAGATCGAGCACGTGTACCAGCCGAGGTCGTCGCACGGATCCCCGAGATGGGCCAGTTCCCAGTCGAGCAGCGCGCTGATATGTCCGTCGTGCACGAGCGCGTTGGCGGGCCGGAAATCGCCGTGCACCAGCCGGGTGCGCGCGGGATCCGGGCACTGCGCGTGCAGCCACGCGCGGACCTCGGCCAGGTCCGCGCCGTGGTCACCCAGCTCGTCCAGTTCCCTCTCCCAGCGCCGCAGCTCGCCGCGCCCGCTGTCCGCGCCCGGGTCCGGCAGGACGGCGGCCACCGTGGGACGCGGCACGGCATGCACCCAGGCCAGCAGCTGCGCCAACTCCCCGGCAAGCGCGAGTCGACCCTCGGGTCCGAGGCCGAGCGGGTCACGTGTACGCAGCACCGACCGGTCGGCGCGGCCGCGGTGGCGCAGCGCCAGCAACGAAGGCCGCTCGAACCATCGAGCATCGGCATCGAGCCACAACACCCCAGGGGCGCGGGCTGCGCCATTGAGCACCCGCAGCAGGGCGAACTCCTGCGCCAGTCCGGTGTTCACCACGCCCGCCGACGGTTCCTGACGAAGGATCAGCTCGACGGTCTTAGGTGCCCACTCCTCGCCAGAGGCAGCCGCCCATCGCGCGCTCACGGCCCAGTTCGTCTTCGAGCTGCCGCCGCCGAGCAGCGCGGGTTCGTCCACCTCGATCTCGCGCGCGTCCTGGCCGAGTTCATGCGTGAGGAACGCCGTCAGTCGATCCCGCAGCTCGCTCACACCGATCTCATGGGGGGCAGCGCCTCGGGATAGCGGTGATAGCCGGGCAGCACCAGGTACTCCACGATCCCGTACCCCGTCTGACCCTCGTGGGTGACCTCGACAAGGTGGTCGCTGCCGGCCTTGGCGTAGCGATAGATCTGGGCATCGTCGAGCAAGTCCCACACCTCGTGCTCCGAGGTCTCCTCACCTCGCCACTGCCCCTGGAACCAGCCGTTCCAGCCCTCGTAGCCGCCCCCACGCAGATGGGCCCGCCCGGGCAGGGTCCGTAGCCCGAACTCCAGGGCGCGACCATCGGACATCCGCAGCACCAACGTGCCACCCGACAGTGTCGGGGCCGGCGCGCCCGCGACCCACCTCAGGTCGTGTTCGACGGCAAGGATCGCCGCGTCGAACGGCGCACCCCCAACGGCCGGGGTCAGCCCAGCCGACAGGTGCACCCCCTGCCCGCCGGCGGCCTCCTGCAGGTACAGGTGCAACCCGAAATCCGGCAATTGCAGGGGCGCGAAGAGCAGCATCCGCCACTCGGGGCGCTCCCCCGGCGGCATGCCCGGTGCCCGGGGCAGCGGACGGGTTCCCCAGGAGTGGTCGCGTTCGCTCCACCAGGTGTCCTCGGTCAATGTGACGTCCAGACCAGGTGCGTGCAACGTCCCGCAGGCTCGACCGTGCTGGACATAGCGGATCGCGTCGTAGGTGACCCGGGCTCGGCTGATCTGAAAGAAGCGGCCCTCCAGCAGGGGTTCGGTGCGGGCGTGCCAGTCGAGATCGAACGCGATCCCCGAGCCGCCGCCACCGGTGTCGTCACAGCGCAGCCGCAGGTGGCGCATCGGGGTGAGAACGTCGATGCGTAGCGGTCCGACGGCCATCTCGGTCGATCGCGGCAGCAGCGTGCGCGAGAGGCGCAGATTGTGCTGGGTCCCGGCGTGCGAGAGCGCGACGAAGGCCTCCATCACGTCGGTGTTCGGGTACTTGCCCAACCCGAGCGTGAGGACGCTCTCGCCGCCTACCACGTCCTGCACGCTGATCCAGTAACGCTCCCGCCAACTCGGGTCGCTGCTCGCCACCATCGCGTGCGGCAGGGAGGTCTGATGGGTGAAGAACTCATCCGCGGCCGACAGGTGCATGTCACTGACTCCCGAGGAACGTCGCTCGCAAGGTCTTCTTGTCGATCTTCTCCCCGGCCAGCGTCGGCAGCGGGTCTTCGGATACGCGCCACTGCGTCGGGACCTCGAAGTAGGCCAAGCGCGCACGCAGGAACTCGCGTAGTTCGTCCAGGGTCGGGGCCGGGTCGCCGGTGTTCCGGACCACGGCGACCAGTTCCTCACCCAGATCCTCGTGCTCGATCCCGAACACCGCGGCCTCGGTGATCTGTGGATGCATCAGAATCGTCTCCTCGACATGGGCGCAGGCGATGTTCTCCCCGCCGCGGATGACGATGTCCTTCGCTCGCCCGGTCAGATAGAGGTAGCCGTCGCCGTCGAGGCGCCCGAGGTCGCCGGTACGCAACCAACCTTGCGCATCGACCCCTTCGAGTCTGCCGTCGGCGGACAGGTACCCGAGCATCACCGTCGGCGCGCGAACGACAACCTCCCCGACGCCGTCCGGGCCCACTTCGGCGATCTGCAGCTGCGCGCAGGACGTCGCCCGGCCCACGGTGCCGGGCCGCTCGATGAGCTCCTCGGCGCCGGCGGAGGTGAGGAAGCCGCCGGATTCGGTCTGCCCCCAGGTGTTGCCGAGGCCGCCCCGTTTCAGTTGGGGGAGCCGATCGGCCAAGCTCGCCAGGAGCTTCGCCGGCACCGGCGCACCGCCCATCGGTAGCGCTCGCAGCGAGCTCAGATCGCGGTGTGCGAAGTCCGAGTGCTGGAGCAGGCGAGCCGCCATCGTCGGCACGCCTGCCATGGATTGCACACCCTCGGTCTCGATGAGTTCCAGGACCTGACCGGCATCGAAGCGGCCGGCGTTGAATACCAGCTTCGCGCCGGTCAGCAGCGCGAGCAGAATGTTGCCGACGCCGCCGACGTGGAACAGCGGCGTACACACCATCGTCACGGTCTGCTGGCGGGACGGATCCAGATCCTGGGGCAGGCGTCCGGTTCGCCGCATCATGTTGTGCTGGTTCGCGATCACGGAGCGTCGGGACAGCACGACGGCCTTGGGCACCCCGGAACTGCCGGAAGTGAACAGGATGAGCGCCGGGTCGTCCTCTCCGGCGCCATGACTGCAGCGGCGCTCCGCCGTCGCACCGATGGCCGGGGTCAGATCAGTGAGCGGACGCACCGTCAGATCTGTTCGCCTCCAATCGGGGTCGTCGGTGAGCGCGAGCACCGGTTGGGTCAGGGTGACCGCGTGCTCGATCTCGGCCGCGCTCCACCACCGGTTGCCGTAGACCGGGACCGCGCCGAGCCACCACAGCGCCCAGCTGGCGAGCACGAACTCCGGTGAGTTGTAGGAGTGCAGCAGTACGCGGTGCCCCGCAGCTACACCGGAGCGCGCGAGAAGCTCCGCGGCGACCGGGACCGCCTGGTGGAACCGACCGTGGGTGATGCGTCGGCTTCCTTGGACCAGGAACTCGCGATCGGCCCAACGCTCGGCGCCGACGAGCAGGTCGTCGAACTGCGTGGGCCGCGGGTCGAACGCCAGCCCCGGATGCCCGGCCACCGTCGCCGGTCCGAACTCCGTCCCCCACAGCGCAGCCAGCCGCTCGCTCATTGCGCCGTCTCCGCTTCGCGCAAGTGCTCGCTCGCGGACCCGGCGCGTCCCCATGGCATGCGACTCGCTGCGCTCGCTCATGCACCGGTCCAGATGCCGGGGCGGCCTTCCTTGAACGCTGCGACAGCCTCCACCACGTCCGCCGTCCGATTGCTGGTGGCCTCGTGCAGAAAGCCGATGTCCAGCAGCTCCTCGACCCGGGCGGCGAATCCGGCGTTCAGCGTGGCCTTGGTCAGTTGTACGGCGACGGGCGGCAGCGCGGCGACCTGGGCGGCCAACGCGAAGGCGCGCTCGCGCACCTGCTCCGGCGTCTGGACGAGGTCCGAGACCAGCCCGAGGTCGTAGGCCTGTTGACCGGTGAGGGGCTCACCCCAGAGCAGGTGGCGTTTGGCCCGGACCAGCGGCAGGTTCACCGGCCAGCTGATTGCGCCACCATCACCGGCGACCAAGCCGAGGTGCACATGCGGGTCGACGAGCTTCGCGGTTGGGGTGGTGACGATCGCGTCGGCGGTGAGCACGAGGGAGGTGGCCACCCCGAACGCGTGCCCGTGCAGGGCCACGACCAGCGGCTTTCCGAAGCCGGCGAAGGCCCGGTAAAGCGATTTGCCCTGCTCGACGCCGGCCATCAGGTGCGCCTCGTCATCGTGGCCGGCCAGGATTGTGTCGGTGTCCCCACCGGCGGAGAAGTGCTTGCCCGTGGAGGTCCATACCACGGCCCGCACTCCCGGGTCGGCAGCGAGCTCGGCCAACGCGGGCGCGAGCTCGCCGAGCAACACGTCGTCGAAGCGGTTGAGCAGCTCCGGGCGGCACAGCCGAAGCTCGGCGACGCCGCTGGTGGTATCGATGTCGATCGTCACCGCGCGGTAGCCCATGGCCGTCAACCTACGGGTGCTTAGGCGCGCTTTTCGAGGATGTGCACCCCGCACGCCGAGGCAAGGCCGATGACGTGGGTCAGGCCCACCCGGGCACCGGTGATCTGGCGTGCGCCCGCCTCGCCGCGCAGATGGGTGGCGACCTCGTAAATGTTGGCGACCCCGGTCGCGCCGAGCGGGTGTCCCTTGGACAGCAGGCCACCGGAGACGTTCACCGGGATGCGGCCGTCGCGGTACGGGGCGCCGGAGTCGATGAACTCCCCCGCGCCGCCGGGCTCGCAAAGTCGCAGGTTGTCGTAGTGCAGCAGCTCGGCGGTGGCGAAACAGTCATGCAACTCGACCAGATCCAGATCTTCCGGGCCAATCCCGGCCTTCGCATAGGCCGCATCGGCGGCGTTGCGGGTCAGGGTGTTGATGTCGGCCTGCACCTGGCCACCGTCGACGTACGGGTCGGAGGTCAGGATCGAGGCGGAGATCTTCACCGCGCGCCGGCGCACATCCGGGTCGAGGGTGGCGAGCTTGGCGTCGGAGGCCAGCAGCACCGCGGCGGCGCCGTCACCGGTCGGGCAGCACATCGGCAGGGTGTTCGGCCAGGCGATCGTCTCGGCCGCGAGGATCTCCTCCAGCGAGAACTCCTTCTGGTACTGCGCCAGCGGGTTCAGCGTCGAGTGCAGGTGGTTCTTGTGCGCGACCCGGGCGAACTGAGTCTGCGTCACGCCGTGCTTGAGGGCGTACTCGGTGCCGGCCTGCGCGAACACCCCCGGCATCAGGTTGGTGCCGAAGGTTCCCTCGGCCTTGACCACGGCGCCGCGGCGGCCCTTGGGGACGAACACCTTCTTCTCCTCCCGCTTCCTGCCACCCCCGAGCATGCCCATCTTGCCCATCTGCTCGACGCCGACCGCGAGGCCGACCTCGGATTCCCCGGCCAGGATCGACATGATCGCCACGCGTACCGCGGTGGCACCGGTCGCGCAGGCGTTGACGACGTTGTAGACCGGGATCCCGGTCTGGCCCATCGCCTGTTGCAGTCGCTGCCCGTTGTGGCTCGTCGCCTCATAGAGGTTGCCGACGGCCAGCACATCCACCGCGGCGAGGTCGGCGTCGGCGTCCTTGAGCGCACCCTGGGTCGCCTCGACGGCCAGGTCCATCAGGTCCTTGTCGGCGAAGCGGCCGAACCGGGTCATGTGCGTGCCGATGATCCAGACAGACATGGCTCAGCTCCCCACAGTGTTCATTGTTCGCTCATACTCCTCGCTCGTTCCTCGCTCGCTCGCGTCGCTCACGGGTTCGAAGGCGAACGCGACGGCCTCGACGCCGTCGTCATCGACGCCGGCAACGTAGGTGTACATCCGCACCTTCATTTCGGCCGTGATCTGCGCGGGGTCGTCCACGCCTCGCAGGTTGGCCTTGACGGTGACGGCGCCCCCGAGGTCGACGACGACCGAGGTGAACGGGATCTTGGTCCCCCGTTCCACGCGAGTGAAGGCCCGGATGATGCCCTCGGTTCCCAGCGGCGCCCGGGCGAACTCGGTACCGAAGCAGCGGGCGCAGGCGTTGCGCCGGTCAAAGTAGGAGGCCGAGCATGAGCTGCAGACCCACGCCTGCAGGTGCGGCCGAATAGTGTCGCCGTCGCCGAGGACCAGGTAGTCCACGGCCGGGATCTGCTGCACCATCGGGCACTCCGTCCGGCCACATTTTACTCGCGTCCTGAATGATAGGTTTCTAGAGTATTTTCCGGTCCAGGGCAAGCGGCCGAGGAGCGCACGTGCGCGAGCTGCGGTTCGAGCGGGTCTTCAACATCCGCGACGTCGGAGGTCTATCAGCCGCCGAGCGGCGAACCCTGCGCACCGGACGCCTCTTTCGCGCGGACGCCCCGATCCGGGCCACCGATGCCGACGTCGAGGCGTTGCGGGCTCTCGGGTTGCGCACCGTGATCGATCTACGCACCCCTGGTGAACTCGAAAGCCGGGGAACTGCCCCCTGGACGGCGCTCGGCATGCGACACGTGCACTGTCCGGTCCTGGCCGAGCTACCGGCGCCGGGTGACGAGCACCGCTACTGCGAGCCGGATTTTGCCGCCGAGACCTACCTGGGCTTCCTCGACAACGTTGAGGTCGGACGCAGGCTGTGGCGCGCCCTGGCCGAGTGCACCCGCGAGCCCACCCTGATCCACTGCGCGGCCGGCCGGGATCGAACGGGGGTCGTCGTCGCCCTGCTCCAGCAGATGCTCGGCGTGCCGCGGAACCTTGTGCTCGACGACTTCGAGGCCAGCGGCTCCGGCATGGAACGCCTACTGGCCTACCTCGACGAGCACGAGCCACACCACGCCCCCGTCACCGATGGCCACCGGTACTCCTTCATTCGCACCCCGCCCGAGTGCATCGCCGCACTCCTCGACGGCGTCGACGAGCGCTGGGGATCGGTCGGCGGGTACCTCCAGCACCTCGGAGTCGAGGCGGAGGCCGAGCGGCTCCGGGAGAACCTGCTCTGCGAGGCTGAGCATGCAGACTGAGCGGCTTTCGTTGGGCACGTCATCACTTGTGGTCGCCAGGTGGGCCGACATCGGCGCCAAGCGCGACCACAACGACTGACAAGGTGGGCGATGAGTACACCTGATGTCGACGTCCTGGTGGTGGGCTCCGGGGCGGGCGGGCTCTGTGCCGCGTTGAGTGCGCTCGAGCACGGGGCACGGCGGGTGCTGATCTCCGAAGGGTCGGCCGTCGTCGGCGGATCGACCCGGCTTTCCGGTGGCATCGTCATGGGCTCGCGCTCGGCAATCCAGGTCGCCGCGGGCATCACCGAGGGTCCCGAGGACCTGTACGCGGACTACCGCTCGCTCATGCGCTGGGACATCGCGGCCGGGCCGGTGCGCCGCTTTGCCGAGCGCAGCGGCGCGACGATCGACTGGCTCAGTGCCCACGGCGTCCCCTTTTTCCCGCGATTGATCTTCGGTGGCGAAGAACGGGTGCCCCGTTCGCATGCGGTCGACGGCGGCGGGCAGGGCCTGGTCGACGCGCTGCACCGCGCGGTGACCGCGGCCGGGATCGACATCGCCCTCGGGCAACGGGTGGACCGCCTGCTGGCCGACGGCGACCGGGTCGTCGGCGTCGCGGTGGGCCGGGACGGGATCACCGCGGGCGCCGTGGTGATCGCGACCGGCGGGTTCGGGGCATCGCCGGAGAAGGTCGCCGACCTGTTCCCGTCGGCCTGGGACCCCGAGCGCACCTGGTACATCGGGCACGACGGAGCCCGCGGGGACGCACTCGATCTGACGGCCGAGCTCGGGGCGCAGGTCACGGGCCACGACCGCGGCCTGCGCACCCTCGGCCCGGGTGGGACCTTCGTCAACGAGGCGCTGCTGCCCGGTTGGACGGTGTTGCTGGATCCAGGCGGGCACCGCTTCGCGGACGAGACCGCGCCCTACGGCATCCTCGACAACGCGGTGCGGGCGCACGGCAACCGGTGCATCGCGTTCCTGGACGCTGCCGCCCTCGACCCCCCCGCCGAGCTCGCCGACCGGTACAAGAACGCCTACAAGCAAATCTGGCCCAATCACGCCCCGTTCCGCCCGCGGCACTACACGCCGGACATGATCGAACTGTTGCTCAGTCAGAAGAAGGCGTTCCAGTCCGAAGACCTGGGCGCCTTGGCCACGGAGGTCTCCCTGGACCCGGTCGCGGTCGCCGGGGAGATCGCCCGCTATAACGGCTTCGCCGACGCCGGCTTGGACCGCGACCACGGCAAGGACGCCAAGTTCCTGCTCCCGTTGCGCACCCCCCCGTTCTATGCCGTGCCGTTGTGGCCGATCGCGGTCAACGTCACCGGCGCAGGCCTGCGCATCGACGACGCTGCCCGGGTGATCGGGCCCGACGGCGCGCCGATCCCCGGTCTTTACGCCGCCGGGGAATGCACGGGCGGGTTGTTCGGGCCGCTGTACATGGGCAGCGGCAATGCTCTCGCGTTGGCGACCGGCATCGGCCGGATAGCGGGCGAGAGCGCAGCGGCCGGCGCCACCGGCGGGCGGGCATGACGTTCGCCGCAGCGCTGGGAACTCGGCGTCCCGCGGAGATCGCGCTGCGCGATCCCGAACGCAGCTGGACCTGGGCCGAGGTCGACGACGCGCTGCGCCCGCTGGTCAACGTTTTGCTGCAGGTGGGCTGGCGACCGGCCCGCCGGGTCGCGATCTACGCTGAGAACAGCGGTCAGACCCTGTTGCACTACGCCGCCGCGACGCTGGCCGGGTGCTCGGCCGTCGCCGTCAACCACCACCTCACCCCGGCTGAGACTTCCTATATCCTGACGCATAGTCAGGCAGACCTGTTGATTGTCGACGACGCGACCGTGGAACGAGGCGTCGAAGCCGGCCACCTCGCCGGTATCCCCGCGGTCATCGGCGGTACTCGCACCACGGCGGGCGTCATCTCGTTGGCCGAGGTCACCGAGTTCGCCGGTGACGCGGAACCGTCGCCGGCCTATGCCCCCCGGCAGAGCATGGTCTACACCTCGGGCACCACCGGAGCGCCGAAGGGTGTGGAGTTGCCGTTCACCTCCTGGGTCGGCGGCGAGAACATCACCGAGCACCTGCAGCGCCTTGCCGGGGTGTCGATGATCGCCCACGGCCGCCATCTGGTCGTCGGGCCGCTCTACCACTCGGGTCCGCTGACGGGCACTCGGTTGTTCCTCGGCGGTGCCCCGGTCACGGTGTTGGGTCGCTTCGACCCCGAGGGGTTGCTGGCCACGATCGAGCGCGATGCCATCGGTTCGACCATCGTGGTTCCGACTCACCTGCAACGGGTCTTGGCGCTCCCGCCGCAGGTCCGCGACGGCTACGACATCTCCTCGCTGCGCTATGTCCTGCAGGTCGGCGCTAAGTTCCCTGAGCCGGCCAAGCGGGCCACCATCGCCTGGCTTGCGGCGG
The DNA here is from genome assembly GCA_052388275.1 of Sporichthyaceae bacterium. Classification (GTDB taxonomy): domain Bacteria; phylum Actinomycetota; class Actinomycetes; order Sporichthyales; family Sporichthyaceae; genus JBQTII01. Next base: position 23,287 of record JBQTII010000094.1, read on the forward strand.
CAGGGGTGGGCGACGTGCTCTGGGAGTCCTACGGCGCGAGCGAGGTCGGAACGACCTGCATGATCGGGGCTGCAGATTGGCTGACCCGACCCGGCTCGGTCGGCCGGGCCGTACCGCCCTTCGAGGCCCTAGTGCTCGATACCGAGGACAAGCCCGTTTCGGCCGGCGTCGAAGGCCGGTTGTTCTTCCGGGACACCAGCGGGCACGGCATCCGCTACGTCGACGGCCCCGAGGGGGTGAGAGGCGGAGAGCTCTTCACCCTCGGCGAGATCGGGATCATGGACGGGCAGGGTTACGTCTGGATTACTGACCGGGCCTCAGACTTGGTCGTCAGCGGTGGGGTGAACATCTACCCCGCCGAGGCCGAGGCGGTACTGGCCGAACACCCCGACGTTGTCGAGGTCGCCTGCATCGCGGTCCCGCACCCGGATCTGGGCGAGCAACTGGTCGCGTTCGTAGTCCGCGCGCCCGGCGGCACGTCGTCGACCGAGGATCTGCTGGCGCACTGCCGGTCCCGGCTCTCGCTGTTCAAATGCCCTCGTCGGATGACGTTGATCGACGAGTTACCTCGCACCCCCGTCGGAAAGCTCGACAAACGCGCCCTGCGCAGCGCCACAACTGCTGACTCCTGCGAAGAAGCGAGCACCACTACTTAGCCTTCTTCGGACGCCTGGCGGGGGTGAGGCTTTCGATCAGCACGGAGCAGGCCTCCAACGCCTCTAGGTGCGGCGCCTCCTGCTCGGTGAACCCGGCGAGGATTTCGGTCTCCGCACCCTGAAACACAGTGGCGCGTAGGCCCACGATCAACGTTGCTACTGCAGTGCCGGCGCCACCGGGGCGTCGCACCACCCCTGTCACCACGTTGATCACCAACCGACGCCGCGGTGTACTCCGTCCGGACAGGTAGGCGCATGTTATCGGGACCTCAAGGTGTATACGAGTCCACCATTGAGGTGTACGCTGCGAGCATGGTGAAGCGTACGAATCTGAACCTGGACATGGATCTGATCGAGCAGGCAGCGCGGGAACTCGGCACTGTCCGGACCACAGACACCGTGCACGAAGCTCTGCGCGACGTCATCTCGCGTGCCCGCCGGGTCCGGCTCGCGGCCCGCGACTTCACCGATCTCACCCCTGAATCGCTCGAGGAGATACGTCGGCCCACCGGCCATACAGCGTGAGTGAACTCGCCGACACCAGCGCGTGGATCTGGTCGCGTCGACTCGCTTACCCCCAACTCCGCGCGGAGTTCGACGCCGCGCTCATCGACGGCTCGCTGGCGACGTGCGACATGGTGCGCCTGGAGCTCTTGCACAGCGCGCGCAACCCAGCCGAGTTTGCCGACTTACGCGACGACCTCGCGGTGCTCCGCGATTGTCCGATCGGGAAACCGCAGTGGGAGCGTGCGCTGTGGGTCTACGGGCAGCTCAGTACCCGACGCGGTGGATCCGAGCAACGTTCGGTCAAGCACGCCGACCTGCTGGTTGCTGCCGCGGCCGAGGCAGCCGGCATCACGGTCCTGCACTACGACGAGGACTACGACCGGATTGCGGGGATCACTGGGCAACCGACCCGTTGGCTCGCGCCGCGCGGCACGTTGCGCTGAGCAACCACTGAGAGAATGCACCCATGGACGGCATCGACCCGCAGCGCTTCGCGGACGCGCTCGCGGTGATCGCCGAGGTCGAGGCATTGCCTCCGGAACACCCGGACGCCGTGGCGCTGCGCCTGGCCGTCGGGCGGGTGTTCAAGAGCGTGAAGGAAGCCCGCCGCAAGGAACGCCAGGTTCGGATCCTTGCCGAGGACGACGCCGTCACTGCGGCAACCGCCACGGGCGCACCCGGTCGGATCGACGACGAGACAGCGGGCGCCTTTGCCCTGAAGACCGAGACGAAAACTGAGCTGGCCGGGATCCTGAACCGGGCGCGCGGCTGGCCCGCAGCGCCCGCACGCTACGCCGCCGGACCTTCGTCAGCAGATCCGGGGCAGTTGCTCACCCAGCGGGGTATCGACGACCCGGTTCGCCCCGAAGGTGGTGGTCGCCACCACCATCCCCGGGTGCTCCGCGACGGCCTCGCCGACGACGACGGCACCGGCGCCCTGCGGATGCGCCCGCATCGCGGCCAGCACCGCCTCCGCGTGCTGCGGCGGAACGAAGGCAACGAGCTTGCCCTCGTTGGCCACATACATCGGATCCAGCCCGAGTAGCGAGCAGGCGTTGGCCACCTCCGCCGGCACCGGGATCGCCCGCTCCTGCAGGCGCACGCCCACACCGGAACTTCTCGCGATCTCGTTCAGCGCGGTCGCCAGACCGCCGCGGGTGGGATCGCGCAGCACATGGAGGTCCTTGGTCACCTGGAGCATCGCTGCGACCAAGGTGTGCAGCGGCGCGGAGTCGGTGACGACTCCCGTGCCGAACTGCAGTCCCTCGCGCACGCTCATGATCGCGATGCCGTGGGCCCCGATGTCGCCGCTGACGATGACGACATCGCCGGGTCGAGCCCGGTCGGGGCGGATGTCCACCCCGTCGGGGACCAACCCCACGCCGGCGGTGTTCACGTAGATCTGGTCGCCGTGTCCGACGTCGACGACCTTGGTGTCACCGGTGACGATGCACACGCCGGCCGCCCGGGCGGCGGCGCCCATAGCCTGCGCGACCCGGCCGAGGACCTCGAGTTCGGTGCCCTCCTCGAGCACAAAGCCGCAGGACAGGTAGGCAGGCACCGCACCGCTGCAGGCCAGATCGTTGACTGTGCCATTGACCGCCAGATCGCCGATGGACCCGCCGGGGAAGAACAGCGGCCGGACCACGTAGGTATCAGTGGAGAAAGCCAGCCGGGCGCCACCCAGGGTGAACACCGCGCTGTCACCCTGACCGGCCCCGGGCTGGTCCCCGAAGGCCGGCACGAAGAGGTGCTCGACGAGTTCGGCGGACAGCTGCCCGCCGCCTCCGTGTCCCATCACCACCGTCGGGCTGTCCCGCAGCGGCAAGGGGCAGGCCCAACCCTCGAAGTCAAGGACTGCACTCGTTTCTGACGATAAATCAGCCAACGGAGGCCACCGCCTTGGACGCGGTCGCGGTGCCGGCATCCAGGCGCCGGTAGAGATAGTAGGCCGCGCACGCACCCTCACTGGAGACCATCGTCGCGCCGAGCGGGTTGCGTGGGGTGCAGAGCGTCCCGAAGGCCCCGCACTCGTGCGGCTTGATGAAGCCCTGGAGAACCTCGCCGCTGCGGCACTCGGGCGATTCCTCGGTGTGAATGTCACCCACGCCGAAGCGGTACTCGGCGTCGAAGTGCCGGTACTTGGGCGCGAGCCGCCAGCCACTGGCGGGAATCATCCCGATCCCCCGCCAGGCGCGGTCGGTGACCTCGAAAACCTCGGCCAGCAGGGCGCGGGCCGCCGGGTTTCCCTGTTCCTGCACCACCCGGTCATAACCGTTCTCCAGCTCGGCCCGACCTTCCTCCAGTTGGTGCACGGTGCGCCGGATTCCCTCCAATACGTCCAGCGGCTCAAAGCCGGTGACCACCAGGGGGACCCTGAACTCCTCCAGTAGGGGCGGGTACTCGGTGGTACCCATCACGCTGCACACGTGGCCGGCGAGCAGGAAGCCCTGCACACGGCACGTCGGGGCACTCATGATCGCCGCGATCGCGGGCGGCACCAGCACGTGGGAGACCAGCATCGAGAAATTCTTGATCCCGAGTCGGGCCGCCTGATACACCGTCATGGCGTTCGGCGGCGCGGTGGTCTCGAACCCGATTCCGAAGAACACCACCTCCCGGTCCGGGTTCTCCCGGGCGACCTTCAGCGCGTCCAGCGGGGAGTAGACCACGCGGACGTCGCCGCCCTGGCTCTTGACCCGGAACAGGTCCTGCTCGCTGCCCGGCACCCGGAGCATGTCGCCGAAGGAGCAGAAGATGACCTCCGGCCGGGCCGCGATCGCCAATGCCCGGTCGATCAGCTCGAGCGGCGTCACGCACACCGGACAGCCCGGGCCGTGGATCATTTCCACCTGATCGGCGATCAGTTGGTCGATGCCGTGCCGGATGATCTGGTGGGTCTGACCACCGCAGACCTCCATGATCGACCAGGTACGGGTAGCGGTGGCGTGAATGTCGGCCACCAGGCGCTCGGCCAGAGCGGGGTCATTGAACTCATCGACGTACCTCATGGCGTCCGCTCCCAATCAGCTTGCTTATCGGCCCAGCCGGAGGCTTCCGCGGCTGCGGCCCAGGGATCGCCGAACTCCGCATCGATCTGGCCCATCTGCTGGAAGAGCGCGAGCGTCTTCAGCGCGGAAGCCTCGTCGAGTCGCTGCAACGCGAACCCGACGTGCACGATCGTGTAGTCACCGACCTCGATGTCCGGGACGAACTCGAGGCAGACTTCTTTCTCCACACCGCCGAAGTCGACGGTGGCCATCCGGGTGCTGTCCCGCTCCCAGATCGCGAGCAACTTGCCGGGTACGGCTAGGCACATGGTGTGGGCTCCTCGGCTAGGTGGCTGCGGCGGGCGGCGATCGCGAGCTGACCCAAGGCCAGGCCGGCGTCACTGGGTGGGACGATCCGGTGCCGCAGACACCGGAAACCCTGGGCTGCGAGACGCTGCGCGCACAGGGTGCTCAGGAGTGCGTTGAGAAACACCCCGCCGGACAGGGCGACGGTGCCCAGGCCGGTGCGGGCGCGTAAATCGACCGCGACGGCAACGACCAGGTCGACGACCGCGAGGTGGAAGCGGGCAGCGATCACCGCCGGGGCAACGCCGCGCACGACGTCCTCGACGACCGCGGCGAGCACGGGCGAGGGGTCGAGCAGATCCGGATCGGCGCCCGCGCCGTGCTCAACCCCGAAGGCGTAGCCGGCGCCGCACCCGGCGAGCGCCCCGCGCGCCAAGCCCTCAAAGCGCATGGCCGCCTCAGCTTCGTACGCGATCCGGTGGCACACGCCGGCCAGCGAGGACACCGCGTCGAACAGTCGCCCCAGACTCGAGGTCCGCACGCAAGCCAGCCCGCTCTCGACCTGCCGGCCCAGGACGGAAATCTCCTCGCCATTGCAGGCGGCCACGCTCGGCAGCCGTGGATCCCAGGCGATGCCGGCCGCGTGCAAGTGGGACAGCGCCATCCGGCAGGGATTGCGCACCCCCGCGTCGCCACCAGGCAGCCAGGTGTAGCGCAGGTGTGCGGCCCGGGTGAAGCCCTCGTAGTCGGCGAGCAGTACTTCGCCACCCCACGCAGCACCGTCCGTGCCGTAGCCCGTGCCATCGAAGGCGAATCCGATCACCGGCTCGGCACCGTCGTACCCGTTCTCCGCCATCGCCGAGGCCAGGTGCGCATGGTGGTGCTGCACGGCAACGAACGGCAGCCCGCAGCGCCGGGCCCAGGCGGCGCTGCGGTAGCCCGGATGCTGGTCGGCGATCACCAGTTCGGGTTGGACCCCGGTGACGGCGGACAGGTGCACGGTGGCGACCTCGAAGGCCGCCAGCGTCGCCAGGTCGTCCATGTCCCCGACGTGCGCGGACAGCCAGGCATACCCGCCCTGGGCGAGGGCGAAGGTGTTCTTCAGGTCGCCACCCACCGCCAGGGCCGCTCGGACCGGCACCGCGAGCGCCAGAGGCAACGGCGCGTATCCCCGCGAGCGGCGCACCGGAAGCTCACGGTCGTCCGCCACCCGGAGCACCGAATCGTCACAGGGCACGTGGATCGGACGGTCGTGGCAGAGCCAGGCGTCGGCCAAACCGACCAGCCGAGTGCGAGCTTGGGCATCGTCGATCACGATCGGCTCACCCGCGAGATTGCCACTGGTCATCACCAGCGCACGAGGGCCGGGCAATTCTGGCGCCCGAGCGAAGAGCAAGTGGTGCACGGGGGTGTAGGGCAGGAACAGTCCGACGTCCGGGCTGCCCGGGGCGACCTCCGCCGCCAACTCGGCGCCTGCCTGGGCATCAGGGCCGGCGAACCCTGTCCACCGGCCGCGACGGGCGGCCAGCACGACGGGGCGACGCGGGTCAGCGAGAAGCTCGCGCTCGGCCGCGGACAGGTGGGCGATCGCCGCAGCGGCGGCAAGATCGGGGACCATCACCGCGAACGGCTTGTCGCCGCGGTCCTTGCGCTTGCGCAGCGTCGCGACGGCCACCGGGTCCCCGGCGTCGCAGGCCAGGTGGTAGCCGCCCAAGCCCTTGACGGCGAGGATCGCCCCACCGGCCAGCAACTCACGGGCCAGCCTCAGTGCGGCGTCACCGTCCTCGTCCGGCAGCCCCGGCTGATGCAGCGTCAGGCGCGGGCCACAGTCCCGGCAGGCCACCGTCTGGGCATGGAAGCGACGGTCGGACGGGTCGGCGTACTCCGCGGCGCAGGCCGAGCACAGCGGCAGAGCCGCCATCGTCGTGGCCGGGCGGTCGTAGGGCAGGTCGACGACGATGGTGAAGCGCGGGCCGCAGTTGGTGCAGCTGATGAAGGGGTGGGCGAAGCGTCGGTCGGCTGGATCACTGAGCTCGGCCAGACAGTCCTCGCAGGTGGCGATATCCGGGGAGATCAACGTGCGCCCCTGCCCGGCGGCGGAGTCGACGATCACGAACCCGGTACCGCCGCGGCACCCCATCGTTTCGGTGACGACGGACTCGATCCGGGCCAGCGGGGGCGCGTCGGTGCGCAGCCGGGCGGCGAACGCTGCCAGGGCCGATCGCGGGCCCTCGACCTCGATCACCACACCGTCGGCGGTGTTGCCGACGCTGCCCGCGAGAGCGAGGTCGCGCGCGAGCGCGTAGACGAAGGGACGCATACCGACGCCCTGGACCACGCCGCGCACCGTCGATCGCACGCGACCGCGCCCGCCTGGGTCAGCGGCTGCGTCCGACAGCGGGGTCACGGCGCCTCAGGCGTGCCTGCCGGAGCCGGTGAGCTCCTTCGCCATCGGCACCATCACCGTGAGCACGGCGCCGACGAGGTTCTGCATTTCTTTGGAATCCCGGATGTAGGCCAGGGAGTCCTTGATCTTGGCGAGCCCCTGGCGTCCTTCCTTGGTGCCGACGATGAAGCCGACTGCGAATCCCACCATGGTCTCCATTACCTCTCCTTACCTGCCGGGTCCACACGTGCCGCGCCTTCACATGGCGCGGATTTCCAGGTAACGCTTCACATCCGGGATCGACTGCACGAGCGCCGCGAGCGTTCCGGCCAGCAGCGCTGCCTTCACCAATCGCACGATCATCGGGACACCTCCTTCACTGCCTGGCTTTGGTCGGTTGTCTCGTACATCTCTGCTGACCACATGAGCTCTTCGACGAGCGCGATCGCCGGGCCGATTGCGGCACCCACCTGCGGGGTGAGCCCGATGCCCTCCTCGACCGAGACCGGCTCGCAGGCGATGAGCAACACCCGCTCCACCGCACCGCCGAGCGAACCGAGCATCGCCAGGATCGCGCCCGGGTCCAGTCCGTGGGCGTCGAGGAGGGGGGCCTGCCCGTCGACGATCTCGGCCGCGTTGTCGGCGACCTGGGCCTGGTCCACCTCGACCAGCGTGAGCGTCCCAGGGGCGTGTCCGCGCTGGGCGGCGTCGACCACGACCAGAACCTGGTAGCCCTCCAGAAGTTGGTAGGCCAGGTGCACGCCGCGGATGCCGACGTCGAGCAGGTGCACATCGGGCGGCGCCGCAGTGCCGGCCATCCGGCGCAGCACCTCCGAACCGAACCCGTCGTCGGTCAGGAAGATGTTGCCGATCCCGGCCACCAGCATCCGCCCGCCGGTCATCGCGAGGCCCCGATCGAGGACTCGTCGCGGAGCGGCTCGACCTCATCCGGCGCGAAGTACAGGAACCGGCCCTGGGCCCGCGCGATCTCGGCGAACTCGGGGTCGTCGTCGATCGTGACGCCGAGGTGCTTCTCGCCATCGACGTCGAAGAACACGGCTTCGACGGTGGCGGTCTTGCCGTAGACAAAGAGGTCCTGGGCGTCGGTGCGGCGGTTGCCAGGCCGCAACCGCACGCGACTGCCTCGACACACCGGAGCCCCGTCGATGAGGATCGAGTCGGTGTCGGGGTCGACCGAGGCGTCCGCGCCCGGGTCCCACCAAGGCGCCGACGGAACCAGGTACGTCGGGGGCTCGTCCGGTTGGGACGTCGCCGCGGTCTCGCCGGTGACGTGACGCAGGTAGCGCAGTGCGCCGTGCAGGCGGTCAAGCTGCTCCTGCGGCAGGGAGTCGACCCGGTCGATCAGCTCAGCGGACCGGGGGTCGGTGGCCCGCGCCTCGGCCTTTTCCCCATCGGTCAGGGTCATGGTGCGCAGGATCAGGATCTCGTCGATCTCGGTCGAGTCGTAGAGCTCGCCGGGGCTTTCTGGCGCGATCTCCGGGTGGTCGCCGAGGATGATCGGCGAGGCGAGCACGACTCGCTCACCATCCGCGAGCACCGGCCAGGAGCCTTCGTTGCGGCAGGCCTTCACCTCGGGTTTGGCCCACTCCGGCGGGTCCGTCATCGAGAGGAACCGGCCGCGGTCGAGCGCGAACATGGTGTGCGCGGAGATCAACGCGTGCCGCAGGGCCCGGTCACGGTCAGCTGCCGGCGCCACCGTGCGGTTCTCGACCTCGACGGACAAGCGCAGCGCGCCGTAGGGGCCGGGCAGTTCGGTCACGGTCAGCACGACCACGCCGTCGACCGGCATCGTCTCGCGGGAGACCCCGTCCTGGAGACTGAGGGAGCCGGCGAAGCTGAAGCGTTCGGTGTGCGGGGCGGCGCGCAGGGCATCCAGGCCGACGGTCAGGTCGACCTGGCGCTCTGCCGTCTCGTCCCAGTCCGGTTGATCACCGCCGGTGCGGTGGGCAACGTGCAGAAAGCGCAGCGCGAGGGTGATCTCAGCCCCGGCCTTGGCCTCGAAGACGATCTCGGTGCGGGTGGCGCTGCGCTCGGAGGCGTCCCGGGCCACGTAACCCGGCGGCATGATCACACCGAACTGCCAGCGAGTCTGGTTCTTGGACGACGAGGCCCGGTACGGGTACAGCACGTAGCCCTCGTACAGGACGGCATCGGCTACCTGACGAGCCGTCATGAAGACGTCGGTACTCATGGCGCCCGGTCCACGGCGCACTGGTCCAGGGCGGCGCGCTCCAGGGCGCGGGCAGCCTCGGCGGCCAGGGCCTCGGCTAACAGCACGTCGACGACCATCTCGAACGAAGGCAGGGCGCGGGCGGTCTTGTAGGCGGCGAGCGCATCGAGGGTCTCGGCGCCCAACCGCACCCACCCGCAGCCCGGGAAGAAGTGGTCAATCATCGCCCGCCACTCGGTCACCGGAAGGAAGTAGTTCGCCTCCAGGTTCCACGGGATCTGCGTGACGCTGAAGCCGGTGGCCCCCTTGGCGATCGCCGTTCCGCTGAAGAGCAACAGCAAGGGGATCTCGCCCGTGCGCAGTCCGTTGAAGTAGCTCGTCGAGGCGATCTCCATGTCGTAGGTACACGGCACATGGAGGTCGACCTCGACGTCACCGCGAAAGCTCGGCACCATGACCGAGGCCATGGCGAACTGCATCGGCTTGAGGGTGTCGGCGTAGCGCGTCGGGTCGCCGAAGAGATGGTTCAGCCGCGCGGATTCCTCCGGGGCGTACCGGCGCTTCTGCGGCTCGATCCGGATCTGCGCACGCAAGGCGATCGCATGCATGCGCTCACCGCTGGCTTCCCGGATGCGGAGCCGGAACACCAGCGTCGGACCCGCGGCGTACGGGTCCGAGGTGATGTCGATGCACTCGAAGGCGAGGTCAACCACGACCGGTCCCGTTCGCCTCGACCCGGGCCAGTGGCCGGCTGCGCTTGGCGACCCGGTCGAAGAACTCCGCGATGTCCGCCCGCGCCTCCGGGCCGCCGTCGAAGCCCGTCCAGTGCATCCGCACGCGGCCGACCAGTTCGTAACACGCGTCGATCGGCACCAGGTAGCTCGCGTTGCCTGCCTGGGTGCGGTACACGATCAGTGCCTCGACATCGGGCGACATCGCGGCGGCCAGTGGGTTGTCCCGCACAATCGTCTCCCACGCCGTCAGATCGAGCAGCGACTCGGTTGCCCCGGCCGGGCTCGGGTACTGGGCGATCACCCGGCCCTGCGCCGAGTTGTGGAAGAAGAACGCCATTGCGACCGGAACCTGCAACTCCTCCCACTGCGCGGCAGTCAGGGCGAAGTTCGGGTCCGCGAGGTAGCGCTCGGGTACCGCCCGATAGTTGCCCCGGCCGGCACCGCCGTGAGTGAAGAGCAGGTAGCAGGCCCGGCAGGTGCACAGCAGGCTGCGGGACTCGATGTTGACCACATGGGAGTGGTCGGCGCCGAAGTCGGCATTGCACATCTCGCAGCCCTCACCGCGCGGGCGGGGCGTACTCAACGTGAACGGCAGGGCCGAGGAGTTCGGTCCCACGAAGCGTCGCAACCCGCGGCTGTTGTGCACCATCGGATCGGTTGTCATCAGGCCGGGCTGGGGATCAGGGCGATCCGGATCCCCGAGACGTCGTCGAGCAGCGGCAAGGGGTCCAGATGTAGCCGTGGCCGATCGATGGCCCGGCCCGCCAGGCGGGCGTCGTAGCGCACGCCGCAGGACCGGCAGGAGAGCACGTCACCCTCCAGGGCAACCTCGTCCTGCGGTTCCCCGGCCAGGGAGTGCGCACAGGATGGGCACAATTCGGCATAGGCGAAGTAGGTCTCCCCCAGCCTGGCCATCAGGACATTGCGTCCCTGCAGATCGGCAAGTGCGGCGAAGCCGTCCGCCGGCAGGTCGCGCGCCGAGGGATGCAGCCATACCGGCGGCGGCGCCGCCGTCGAGGCGGTGACGGGAGTATCCGTGCCCGGGCGACGACCAATCTGGAGCAGCTTGTCCGGAGCCGCCGTCTGCCCCTGCACCTCGATGCCGACGAGCTCCGGCGCCGCCCCGAGCACGGCGTCGGTGATCGTGAGCTTGACGGTGACGGTCGAGGACGGGCAGCCACTGCAGCTGCCATCGAGTCGCAGGTGAGCCATGCCGTGCTCGTCGATGCCCAGGTACTCCACGCCGCCCGCATGCGAGCCGAGATACGGACGGATCTCGTCCAAAGCCCGCTCGATCCGCTCATCCGCACTGAGCGGGTGCAGGCCGTGCAGAATCAACTGACTCTCCACCAGTCGATCGGCGATCAATGTCTCCAGCACCGCCGGGTCCTCTTGCGCGAGGATGCTGACGATCTGCGAGAGGCCCTCGCCGTAGAACGCGACGAGCTCGCGGACCAACTCTTCACCCGTGTCGGCGGCGCTGTCGCCGCCCTGCCGACGCAATTGCGCCAGCAGGGCCTCGACCCGCGAACCAACGTCGCTGCCGGCGGCTGGCATCGTCAGGTCGCCAGGATCTGCGGCATCGACGCGGGGTTGTGCACGGTCTGAATCGTCTTGCCTGGGCCGAGGTACATGTGGACACCGCACGGCAGGCACGGGTCGAAGCTGCGCACCGCCCGCATGATGTCGATGCCCTTAAAGTTGTCCGCGGAGTTCTCCTCGAAGATCGGGGTGTTCTGCACCGCGTCCTCATACGGCCCTGGGGTCCCGTAAACGTCGCGCACGCTGGCGTTCCACGGCGTCGGCGGGTACGGGTGGTAGTTCGCGATCTTGCCTTCCTTGATGACCATGTGGTGGCTCAGAACGCCGCGCACGGCCTCGGTGAAGCCACAGCTGAACGCCTCGTCCGGGACCTCGAACGGGGTCCAGGTCTTCGTCGCGCCCCCGCGTACCTCGGCCAGCGCCATCTCCATGAAATGCAGCGCGCAGCCCGCCGCGTAGGCCTGGAAGTAGGTCCGGGCCCGGTTGCGCTCGAGCGCGTTGGACCACCTGGGGATCTTCCACTCGAAGCTGACGGCCGGCTTGAGGATCGTCTTGGGCAGGTTGATCTGAACGCTGTGCCCGGTGGCCTTGACGTAGCCTCCGGCGTCGACGAGACCGCCCAGGGCGGTCGCCCACAGTCGCGCGATCGGGCCGCCGCCGGTGTCGGTGGCCAAATGATCCTTGCCATCGAACCAGCGCGGGGACATGACCCAGCTGTACTTGTCGTCGAAGTCCCGCTTCTGCGGGTCCGGGATGGTGGTCTGGTTCCACGGGTGGTTGCGGTCGACCGGGTTACCCAACTCGTCCTTGGTGACGAACATCGGCTGGTCCTCCCAGCTCTGGTAGTACGAACTACCGAGCAGGATGCGGATGCCGAGGTTGATCTCGACCAAGTCGTTGGTGTGCAGCTTGCCGTCGACCACGACGCCGGGGCTGACGAAGGCCTTGCGACCCCAGTTGGTCATGTTCTTGTACTTGAAGTCGCAGTGCGCCGGATCGTTCAGCGCGCCCCAGCAGACCAGCAGCGTGCGGCGCAGGCCGACGTTCTCGTAGCCGGGCAGCGCCTCATAGAAGAAGTCGAACAGGTCATCGTGCAACGGGACGACCTTCTTCATGAACTCCACGTACCGCATCAAACGGGTGTAGTAGTCGGTCAGCAATTGGATGGTCGGCGTGGTGCCGATGCCGCCCGGATACAACGTGGACGGGTGGACGTGACGGCCCTCCATCAGACAGAACATCTCGCGGGTGTAGCGCGAGACCTGCAGCGCCTCACGGTAGAAATCGCCCTCGAGCGGGTTGAGCGAACGCATGATGTCGCCGATGGTGCGGTAGCCATGCTCGCCGGCGTGCGGGGCCTCGGTGCGGTTGGCGAGTTCGAGAACGCTGGGGTTGGTCTCGGCGACCATCTTCTCGCAGTAGTCCACCCCGACCAGGTTCTCCTGGAAGATGTTGTGGTCGAACATGTATTCCGCGGCCTCGCCGAGGTTGATCAGCCACTCGCCCAGGGCCGGCGGGTGCACCCCGTAGGCCATGTTCTGGTTGTAGACCGAGCAGGTGGCGTGGTTGTCGCCGCAGATCCCGCAGATCCGGCTGGTGATGAAGTGTGCGTCGCGTGGGTCCTTGCCCTTCATGAAGATGCTGTAGCCGCGGAAGATCGAGGAGGTGCTGTAGCACTCCGCGACGGTCTTCTGCTTGAAGTCGATCTTCGTGTACAGGCCCAGGCTGCCGACGATGCGGGTGATCGGATCCCACGCCATCTCGGTCAGGTGGGACTCGTCGCCCTTGGTGCTCAGGTAGCTGCCGGGCTTGGCCGTCGTGGTCACCTGGTTCACCGCCCCTTCGTGTAGCCGGTCTTGAGTTCGGGCCCGCGGACCCGCCATTTGGGTTCGGTGTTGAGGGTGTTCATCGTGAACTTGCGCATCGTGCGGATGACGACGCCATAGGCGCCGCTGGCAGCGGAGGAGACCTTGCCGCCAGGCGGCTCGTCCATGAACGGCATGAACTTGTCCGGGAAGCCCGGCATCGTGCAGCCGATACAGATGCCGCCGACGTTCGGGCAGCCGCCGATGCCGTTGATCCAGCCGCGCTTGGGGACGTTGCAGTTGACGACCGGCCCCCAGCAGCCGAGCTTGACCAGGCACGTGGGCTGGCCGTACTCGGTGGCGAACTGACCCTGCTCGTAGTAACCCCCGCGGTCGCAGCCCTCGTGCACGGTGGCCTCGAAGAGCCACTTTGGCCGCAACTCGGTGTCCAGGGGGATCATCGGCGCCTGGCCGGCCACCTGGTAGAGCAGGTAGGTGATCGTCTCCGACAGGTTGTCCGGGTGAATCGGGCACCCCGGCACGCAGACGATCGGCAGCCCGGCCTTGGACTTCCAATCCCAGCCAAGGTAGTCGGGCACCCCCATCGCGCCGGTCGGGTTGCCGGCCATACCGTGGATGCCGCCGTAGGTCGCGCACGTCCCGACCGCGATGATCGCGGTCGCCTTGGACGAGAGCCGGTCGAGCCACTCGTTGGTGGTCCGCGGTTGGCCCGTCGCCGGGTCGTTGCCGAACCCGCAGAAGTAGCCACCGTTGTGCTTGTTGAGTTCTTCGTTGGGGATCGACCCTTCGACCACCAGCACGAACGGTTCGAGCTCACCGCGGTCGGCCTTGTGCCACCACTCGATGAAGTTGTCGGCCCCGGTCTCCGGGCCGCACTCGAAGTCGATCAGCGGCCAGTGCACCGCGATCTTCGGCAGACCCGGCAGAGCACCGAGCACGATCTCCTCGATGCTCGGCTGCGTCGCAGCCGTCAAGGCAACTGAGTCACCGTCACATCCCAGGCCGCCGTTCATCCAGAGGATATGGACGACACCTTCGTCGGTCGCTGTGGTCACCGCGAGTACCTCCTCGACCCTGGCCGTGCGCTCTGCCCTCGAAGTGGGCGGCGCGGCCGTATCGGGCCCTCGGAATTACGTGATATCGCGGACGTTACCCTCTTCGGGGCGAATTCAATAGACCTCGGATTCCCCTATTTAAAAAGGAAATTGGTGCGAATTCTGGATTCGGTGATTCCTCCGATTTCGCGAATGCTTGAGTCCGGGATTCCCGGATTCGGGGAATGCCGGCTCCTCTCGCCGCCGGAGTACGGTGCCTGACATGGCGACATTGAGCGGCACCTATCACCTGGGACCCGACCTCGGACACCTCTACCTGCGCACCACCCGGGAGGGGATGGCGGCGCGGGTCGGCCACGACCTCCAGTTGGAGATCACGAGGTGGTCGGGCACCTTGATCGTGGACTCAGACGTGCCCGACCGAAGCGCCCTGGAGGTCGAAGCCGACCTGACGTCGATCACCGTGCTGGCCGGAACCGGCGGCGTCATGGACCTGACCGAGAAGGACAAGACCGAGATCGCGAAGAACGCGCGCAAAGCCCTGGGTGTGGACGCTTTTCCGACCGCGAGTTTCCGCGCCACAGCGATGCCCTCCTCGACCGAACACGGGAGAATTGAGGGCATCCTCACCTTGCACGACTCCTCCGGGCCGTTGCACCTCGACTTCGACCAAGGCGAGGGTCCGGTGTGGCGCGCCAGGGGGCAGGTGACGCAAACGGAGTTCGGCATCAAACCCTTCAAGGGAATGCTGGGTGCCCTGCGCGTTGCCGATATCGTCACCGTGGATATCGAACTCCGCCTCGGGGCGAGCTGAACGGGACGGGAGAATCCCTCGACACCGGACCCAACCCGATCTAGGGTCCGAGGTGTCGCGGTGCCGCTGCGGGCACCGTTCCCGACGAAGGGCTGCTCCGTGGGCGCCAACGCGCACGAAATCAATCGCCAGCGCCACTGGGTGTGCGCCTTGCAGATCGCAGAGCGGCGCCGCCAGTTGGGGCTCACCCAGCACGAGGTCGTCGACCGCCTCGCCGACCTCGGTATCACCGCCACCAACCGCACGCTCTCCGCGATCGAGCACGGTCAAGGTGTCGACGTCGGACGGCTGCCGGAGCTCGCCGTCGCCCTGAACTGCACCGTGACCTACCTGCTCGGCCTCACCTCGGAGCCGCAGAGTTGGCTGCCCGATGACGGGGCAGCACCCTCGACCACCGCGGAAAAGCCACATCAGCGCACCATCCCCGGGGACCAAGGGTCCTGGCTGCACTACCGCGCGGGCGAGAACGCGGTGGCTGAGGGCGACGCCGAGCACGGCAGCTGGCACCACGGCGTGTGGCATCACCCGCACGGCCACGGCCACGACGGGCCCGAGCAGATGAACAGCGCCCAGATCACCGTGCGAGCCGGCAGCGGACTGCAACGCTTCGCGGCCCCGGTTCCCGAGCCCGACCCGCCCGCGAAGCGCCGGGCTTTCCCGCCGGCGCGGACCCAGGCCCGCCGTGCATGAACTCGCGTTGTGTGGGGCGATCGCCGACCTCGCCGCGCGACGCGCCGGCGAGCGGTGCATCCAGGTGATCCATCTCGAGATTGGCCAACTCCGCCAGGTGGTGCCGGACAGTCTGCGCTTCTGTTGGGAGATGCTCACCGCGTCCACCCCGCTGGACGGATCGGTCCTGGACGTGGAGCGGGTCCCCGCCCGGCTCTCGTGCCGGGCCTGCGCGGCGAAGTTCGGACTGCGCGATTGCTTCACCTTCGCCTGTTCGGCCTGCGGCGGCCTCGACGTCGAGGTGCTCGCCGGCGAGGAGTTCGCGATCACCGCGTTGGAGTTCGCCCCGGCCTAACCGAACCCGACAGCGCCAACCCAGGCAGGGAGGCTTCGCATGGGCCGATTTCATCGGCACGCCGACGGAACCGCGCACGAGCACGAGCACGACCACGGCGATGGGGACGGCAGCCACGGCGACCATTCCGGCTACACCACGGCAAGCGAGCGCGTTGAGGTGCTGGAGCGGATCTTTGACGAGAACGATCGAATCGCCGCGGCCAATCGGGCGGACCTCGCCGCCGCAGGGGTATTCGCAGTCAACCTGATGTCGTCCCCAGGCGCCGGTAAGACCGCCCTGCTGGCCCAGACATTGCGCCGACTGGAGGGCAAGTTGCGGATCGGCGTCATCGAGGGGGACATCGAGACCAGCTTGGATGCAGACCGCCTGGCCGGATTCGGGGCAGTCGTGGAGCTGATCAACACCGGAAACGGCTTCGGGGGTGAGTGCCACCTGGACGCTCCCATGGTCCGCCGCGCGCTGACCCGACTACCGCTGACCGAACTCGATCTGGTGCTGATCGAGAACGGCGGCAACCTGGTCTGCCCGGCCGAATTCGACACCGGCGAGCACCTGCGGGTCATGGTGCACGCCGTGACTGAAGGCGAGGAAAAGCCGCTGAAGTACCCGGTGATGTTCCGCTCCGCCGATCTGGTGCTGGTCAACAAGGTCGACCTACTGCCCTACCTCGACGTCGACCTGACCCTGTTCGAGACCAACGTGCGCCGGGTGAACCCGCGGGTGGCCTCGCTGCAGATCAGCGCACGAACCGGCCTGGGCATCGACGACTGGTGCGCCTGGCTGTCGGACCGCGCCATGAGCTGACGAAGCCAGGTCGGCGGACATCAGGGCAATCCCAGCCAGCGCTCCCCACCGTCGCAAGGAACGCCAGGCTCGGATCCTCGCCAAGGACAACGCGGTGACAGCTGCCACCGCCGGCCGACGCCGCTGATCACCGCATCCAGCACATCCTGATCCGGAACTTGATATCATGATGATGATATCTAAGTTCTGCCTCCGGAGGTATCGTGACTCGGACCGTGATCGACGTCGATGATGACCTGCTGGCCCGCGCGGCGGAGTTGTTAAAGACCTCGACCAAGCGCGACACCGTCAACAGCGCCTTGCGCGAGGTCGTATCCAGGCAGGCCCGCATGGCCGAGCTTGCCCGGCTCGCGCGGGGGGAGTTGCCCGATCTCAGTAGCGACGCGGTGATCACCGGCGCCTGGCGGTGACGTCGTACCTGATCGATAAGAGCGCGCTCGCCCGCGCCCACCAGCCGAGCATTCGCGCGCGGCTGGAGGAGGTATTGACCGGCGACGTGGCCACCTGCCCCATCATCGACTTGGAGATCCTCTACTCGGCGCGCACGTCAGCGGAGTACGAACTTTGGTACTCCGATCGCCGCGTCGGCTACCGCAGCCTGCCGTTGACACCGGAAATCGGCGAACGGGCAATCGCGGTGCAACGCTTGCTCGCGACCTCGGGCCGGCATCGCGGCGTCTCCTTGCCTGACCTACTCATCGCCGCCTGCGCCGAGGCGCACGGCTATGCGGTTCTGCACTACGACACGGACTACGACCTCGTTGCCGAGGTGACCCAGCAAGCCGTGCAGTGGATCGTCCCCCGCGGCAGCGTGGACTGACCCGGGGTGGCACACCATGCTCCTCGCGCGAACTCCCCCGCTGGATGCCGATCAGCCCCATGATCCAGGCCGTCGCCACCTCGGACTGAGGCTGCGAGCCGGCGCCTGGCAGCAGCACCTGCGGCTGCTGGGAGACTGACCCCATGGACGGCATCGACCCACAGCGCTTCGCGGACACGCTCGCGGTGATCGCCCAGGTCGAGGCATTGCCCCCGGAGCATCCAGACGCCGTAGCGCTGCGCCTGGCCGTCGGGCGGGTGTTCAAGAGCGTGAAGGAAGCCCGTCGCAAGGAACGCCAGGTTCGGATCCTTGCCGAGGACGACGCCGTCACTGCGGCGACTGCCGCACTACACGAAGGAGTCCTGGCGCACGTTGCTGACCGCGGTCTGGACCGCGCATGCCGCGCTCGGTCCGGCGTCGTTGCTGCTCTACGCACCTTGCATTTCGAGATCGACACCGGGGACGGGTTCCGTGAGCCGGGATTCTCCAAGGAACGGCGCCTGGACCCGCAGATCACGGTCGGGCTGCTCACCGATGCCACCGGCTTCCTTTGCTGTTGCAGGGTTTCGAAGGGAACCAGGCCGAGAATGCCACGATGCTCCCCGTCCTGACCGAGTTCATGACGCCCCATCAGATCAAGGACCTGGTCGTCGTCGCGGACGCGGGAATGATCTCCGCGGCCAGGACGCGATCGAGACGGCCGGGTTGTCCTTCGTGCTGGGCACGGTAATCCCCGACATCCCTTACGTGGTCAACCAGTGGCGCCGGGAGAACCCGGACCAGGAGATGCCCGACGGGTTGGTGCGGACCCAGCCGTGGCCGGCGTCGAGCCTGGAGAAAGAACGAGGGAAGCGGGATCGCACGATCTACTACCAGTACAAGACCGACCGGGCCCGGCGCACGTTGCGCGGTGTCGACCAGCAGGTCGCCAAGGCCGAGAGCGTGGTGGCGGGGAAGGCACCGGTCAAACGGAACCGGTTCATCAAGCTCAGCGGTGCGACCAAGAGCGTGAACCGCGACCTCGAAGCTGCTCGCCGACGGTGCACGTCGTTGTAGCCCTATCCGTTGGGCGGCCGATCGCTCAAAATGACTCGCCCTCAGAAAATAGTGACGGCTGAGTCTGGTGGGGTCTCGTTCGCGGTCGAAACTGTCGGTGGGGGTCCGTAGATTCTCGGGTATGGACACCGATGTTCTTCCGGCCGCGATGGCGGCGTTTGCTGCCGTGGAGGCGGCGGTCGAGGACGCTGTTGCTGCGGTGCGCGATGGGGTGTGGGCGTGCTCGCAGGCCGAGGTGCTGGATTTGGCGCGCCGTCATCATGTGTTGCTGGCCCGGTTGGAGTGGGCCGGGGCCGGGATTGTGCGGGAGATCGAGGCCCGGGGTGCGGCGTCGGCGGTGGGGGCGTCCTCGACGCAGGCGTGGCTGAGTGAGTCGCTGCGCATCACGCCGCAGGCGGCGAAGGGGCAGGTGCTGCTCGCTCAGCGGCTCGGGAGGATGCCTGCGGTCGCGGGCGCCCTGGCGGTGGGCACGCTCGGCGCGGAGCAGGCGCGGGCGATCACCCGCACGGTCGCTTCGCTGCCCCCGGACGCCACCGTCGAGCAGGTCGATGAGGCGCAGGCGTGGCTGGTGGAGCGTGCTGCGGTTTTTCACGCGGGGGATCTGCGCCGTCTGGGGGTGCGGATCAACGCGGTGATCGACCCGGACGGCACGTTGGACTACGACGCGGCGGCCCGGCGCCGCCGAGACCTCGGGGTGCATCAGAACCATGACGGCACCCAGACGCTGCGCTGGACCGACACTGACGTGAACATGGCCCTGGTCAAGACCGCCCTGCAGTCCCTCGCCGCCCCGATGCCCGGGG
>JBQTII010000095.1:0-43473 GCA_052388275.1 Sporichthyaceae bacterium
TTTGGGGGGTTGATGGGGGGCGAAGCCCCCGTCGGTTGATGCTTTGGGGGGTTGACGGGGGGCGAAGCCCCCGTCGGTTGATGCTTTGGGGGGTTGACGGGGGGCGAAGCCCCCCGTCGGTTCTAGATGTCAAGGAAGCGCACGTCCTTCGCGTTGAGCTGAATGAAATTGCGGCGGGGCTCGACGTCCTCGCCCATCAACACGCTGAACATCTCATCCGCCAACGCTGCCTCGTCCAAGGTGACCCGGAGCAGGATCCGGGTGGCCGGATCCATCGTGGTGTCCCACAGTTCCTTGGCCGGCATCTCGCCCAGGCCCTTGAAACGCTGGATGCCGTCATCCTTGGGAATCTTGCGACCGGCCTCGGCGCCGATGCGCAGCAGCGCGTCGCGCTCGCGGTCGGAGTAGGCGTACTCGATGTTGTCCTTACCGCCGGGCCACTTGATCTTGTACAGCGGTGGCTGGGCCAGGTAGATGTGCCCGGCCTCGACCAAGGGCCTCATGTAGCGGAACAGCAACGTCAACAGCAAGGTCCGGATGTGCTGGCCGTCGACGTCGGCGTCGGCCATCAGGATCACCTTGTGGGAGCGCAGTTTCAGAATGTCAAAGTCCTCGCGGATGCCGGTTCCGAGCGCGGTGATGATCGCCTGCACCTCGGTGTTCGCCAGCACGCGGTCGATGCGCGCCTTCTCGACGTTGAGAATCTTGCCGCGGATCGGCAGGATCGCCTGCACCATCGGATCGCGGCCACCGACGGCCGAGCCGCCGGCCGAGTCGCCCTCGACGATGTAGACCTCGCAGCGCTCGGGCTCATTGGACTGACAATCCCTCAGTTTCCCCGGCATGCCGCCGCCGGTCAGCAGCCCCTTACGGCCGCGTGCGAGGTCGCGTGCCTTACGAGCCGCGATGCGCGCAGTGGCGGCATCGATGGACTTGCGGGCGATCTGCTTGCCCTCGTTCGGATTCTTCTCCAGCCATTCACCGAGGCGGTCGTTGAGGATGGTCTGCACGAACGTGCGCGCCTCGGTGTTGCCGAGTTTGGTCTTGGTCTGGCCCTCGAACTGCGGTTCGGCGAGCTTGATGGACACGATCGCGGTCAGGCCCTCGCGAATATCTTCGCCGGTGAGGTTCGCGTCCTTCTCCCGCAGCAGGTTGTGCTGGCGCCCGAACTTGTTGATCAGGGAGGTCAGCGAGGACCGGAAGCCCTCCTCGTGGGTGCCGCCCTCGTGGGTGTTGATCGTGTTGGCGAAGGTGAACACCGATTCGTTGAAGGTCGGGTTCCACTGCATCGCGATCTCGACGGCCATGCCGCGCTCGCGATCCTCGGACTCGAACGACAGGATCGTCGGGTGCGAGGTGCCCTTGAGGGCATTGAGGTGAGCGACGTAGTCCACGATGCCGCCCGAATACATGTACTCCACCCTCGGTGCGCCGGTCTCGGCGTCGGCGTGCGCCGGGCGCTGGTCGGTGAGGGTGATCGTCAGGCCCTTGTTCAGGAAGGCCATCTCCTCGAACCGGCGGCGCAATGTCTCGTAGGTGTAGTCGGTGGTCTCGAAGATGTTCTCATCGGCCCAGAAGGTGACCACGGTGCCAGTGGTCTCGGTGGGCGCGCCGCGCTTGAGCGGCGCGGTCGGAACACCGCTGGCGTAGGACTGGGTCCAGAGGTAGCCGTCGCGACAGATCTCGACGTCCAGCCGGGTCGAGAGCGCGTTGACCAGCGAGACCCCGACCCCGTGCAGGCCGCCGGAGACGGAGTAGCCGCCGCCGCCGAACTTGCCACCGGCGTGCAGGACGGTGAGCACAACCTCGACGGCCGGCTTCTTCTCCACCGGATGCATGTCCACGGGGATGCCGCGGCCGTTGTCCTGTACCCGGATCGAGCCATCGGGCGCGATCGCGATGTCCACCCGATCACAATGTCCGGCCAGGGCCTCGTCGACGGCGTTGTCCACCACCTCGTAAACCAAGTGGTGCAGGCCCCGCTCACCGGTGGACCCGATGTACATACCCGGGCGTTTGCGGACCGCGTCCAGACCTTCAAGAACGGTGATCGCACTCGCGTCGTAAGTCTCGTTGTTGGCCCCGTTGGTGAGGGACATTGCGGTGGGCGGGGTGACCGAATTCTCGGCCGTGGCAGTAGCGCTGTCGACCACGAGTGACGTAGTCCCTTCCCGGGTTCGGCGAAGGGCCCCACATGGGCCGCTTCGCCGTCATTCTATCGGCTCCGGAGCGTTCCTGCTCGCGTTGGCGTCGCGATACAGCGGCTCTCGCGGGTTTTACCCCCCGGTTGCGTGTCCCCCCACATACACCGGTGCCACGCGTCGCAGAGCCGAAAATCGTGATTCGCGGCAGCTCCGCCTGGTTGTCCCCAGTTGTGGATAAGCCTCGGGAAACGGAGACTTACTCTGTTTTCATCACCGCACTGTGGGCAGGCGTTCAGCCGTAGGTGTCGCGTGGTCCACGGCCATCACTGACCCGCAGCTTGCCATGGCGCCAACTCGGCCCGCTCGGGGCGCGAACGTGCAGGCGCCGCACACTGCCCTGACCGACTTCCGCGTTCAGGCGCCGCAGGATCTGCGGCGCGAGCAGGCGTAGCTGGGTGGCCCACGCGGTGGAGGAGGCCTGCACCGTCAGGACCGCGTCGTCGTAGGAGACGGGTTGAGTCTGAGCGGCGACCTCGGCACCCACCACGTCGGCCCAGCGATCCATCACCCCGGCAATCGCCGTGGGCACCTGCCAGCCACGCTGTGCGACCAGGGCTTGCAGCGCGTCGGCCACCGGCAGCGGATCCCCGCCGGCGGTCACGGGCGTCGACGGCGGGGTGCGGGTGCGCGGGCTGCGCGGGTCCCGACTACGCCGACGGGCCTGCTCGCGTGCCGCCACCAACGCGGCTCGTGCCAGGTCCACACCATCCACGCCGGGTCCGGCCACTGGTGCGCTTGCCGGGTGCGCCGCACCCGCCGCGCTATCGTCCCCGCCGCCGGCAGGCACGCCGTCAGCGCACCCGCCCTCAGCACACCCGCCCTCAGCAGACACGGCGCACCTGACCGGCCATCACGTCGTAGCGTGCACCGTCGAGTTCTTCGGGGATATCACCGGGGACGGCTGCCGTGATCAAGACCTGCTCTGCCCGCCCGACCAGAACGGCCAACCGGCGCCTGCGCCCCGTGTCCAACTCGGCGAACACGTCATCGAGGACCAGGACCGGGTCCATGCCCTGCCCCCCGCTCTCGCGCAGCAGCTCGAACGCGGCCAGACGCAGCGCCAGGGCGTAGGACCAGCACTCGCCGTGACTGGCGTACCCGCGAGCCGGCAACGTCCCCAGCTGGAGTATCACGTCATCGCGATGCGGGCCGACCAGGCAGATTCCACGTTCGAGCTCAGCTGAGCGGGCGGCCGCCATCGCCTCGAGCAAAGCCGCACTCAGCAGTGCCCGGTCCGCGACCAGATCCACGTCCGGCCCGAGGGAACTCTTGTACGTCATCGAGACCGGTCCGCCCCCGGCGGACACCTCGTCGTAGGCCTTGTCGACCAGGGGTTGCAGGTTCTGCACCAGGCGCAGGCGGGCGGCCAGCAACTCCGCGCCGGTTTCGGCCAGGTGGGTATCCCATACCTCCAGAGTGCGCAGGTCTCCGCGCCCGGAACGCACCGTGGCACCCGCGGTCTTGAGCAGGGCGTTGCGCTGCTTGAGCACCCGGTCGTAGTCCGCGCGGACCCCGGCCATCCGTGGGGTGTCCGCCACCAGCAGCTCATCCATGAACCGGCGCCGAGCGCTCGGATCTCCCTTGACGATCTCCAGGTCCTCCGGCGCGAACAGTACGGTGCGCAACATTCCCAGCACGTCGCGGACCCGCGAGACCGCGCAGGAATTGATCCGCGCCCGGTTGGCCCTGCCCGGAGTGATCTCCAGCTCGAGCAGCGCGCGACGGTCCGCCCTGACCAGGGCGGCACACACCACCGCCCGATCTGCGCCCGAGCGCACCAGCGGAGCATCCGCGCCCGACCGGTGACTACCCAGCGTCGCAAGGTAGCCGAGCGCTTCGATCAGATTGGTTTTGCCTTGCCCGTTCGGCCCCACGAAGGCGCACGGGCCGGCGACCAGGCCGAATTCGACCTGGTCATAGGACCGGAAATCGGTGAGGGCGAGCGATGCGACATGCACGGGCGCGGCCTCAGTCCAGCGGGGGAGGGGCCGCGTCGGCACCAGGGGCGTCGGCGCCCTTGGCGTACATGCCCGGTGCGGCGGTGACCGCATGCCCACCGAACTGGTTGCGCAACGCAGCAATCACCTTCATCGCCGGTGAATCCTCCTGGCGCGAGCCGAAGCGTGCGTAGAGCGCGGCGGTGATCACCGGCAGCGGCACGGCGTGATCGATCGCGGCTTCCACAGTCCAGCGGCCCTCCCCGGAATCCTCGGCGTAGCCGCGCAACTCGGACAGATCTTTGTCGTGTTCCAGTGCCCGGTCGAGCAGGTCGAGCAGCCAGGACTGGATCACCGTTCCCGAGCGCCAGGATTTGACCACCGCCGACACGTCGGCGACGACGTCGGATGCGGCCATCAGCTCATAGCCCTCGGCGAAGGCTTGCATGAGGCCGTACTCGATGCCGTTGTGCACCATCTTCGCGAAGTGCCCGGCTCCGACGACGCCGGCGTGCACGAAGCCGTACGGCCCTTCGGGCTTGAGCGCGTCGAAGATCGGCAGCAGTGCCTGGACGGGCTCCGGATCGCCGCCGACCATCAAGGCGTATCCGTTCGTGCGGCCCCAGATCCCGCCGGAGACGCCCACGTCCACGAAGCCGATTCCGCCTTCTCCCAGGTGCGCTGCGTGCTCGATGTCGTCCGACCAGCGTGAGTTCCCACCGTCGACCACGACGTCACCGGCGCTCAGAAGCTGGCCGAGTTCGGTGATCACCGCCCGGGTCGCAACGCCGTGCGGAACCATGACCCACACCGCCCGAGGCGGGCGCAGGGCGTCGACCAGATCGCTCAGGCTCTTGACCTCGGACAGGTCCGGATTTCGGTCATACCCCACGATGTCGTGCCCGGCCTCGAGGAGCCGCTCCCGCATGTTCGCGCCCATCTTGCCCAGACCGATCAAGCCGAGCTGCATGTCGCGATCCTCCCCTGACTCAACCGGTCAGTGACCTATCCGGACCCAAGACTTATCCGGACAGGCGCACCGGCATCAGCAAGTGGCGGTAATCGCCGGACCCAGCATCCGAGGGACCGGTGCAGCCGGTGATGATCGCCGGCTTGTTGGACGTGGTGAAGGCCAGCCGCGCGTGCGAGGTATCCAGCGCGGTCAGGGCGTCGAGCAGGTAGGTGGGGTTGAAGGCGATGACGATCTCGTCGCCGTCCAACTGCGCCTGCAGGTTCTCCGACGCCGAGGCCTCATCGCCGGAACCGGCCTCCAACAGGACCGTCCCGTCGGAGAAGGACAATCGCACCGGGGTGTTTCGTTCGGCCACCAGCGCAACCCGCTTGACCGCCTCGAGCAGCAGCGCGGTTTCGACGCTCGCGTGGGTCCCGGACTCGGCGGGGAGCAGCGAACGGTACTTGGGGAACTCGCCCTCCAACAGCCGGGAGGTGGTGCGCCTGCCATTACTGGCCATCCCCACCATGCCTTCACCGGATCCGGCCGGGGACAGTGCGAGTTCGACCTCGCCGGACAACGACTTCGCAGCGTCGGCCATGGTCTTGGCCGGTACGAGTGCGGTGGTGGAGATCCCCGGCTGCTCGGGTTTCCAGGCGAACTCGCGCACGGCCAGCCGGTAGCGATCGGTGGCGGCGAGGGTGACGGTCTCGGATTCGATCTCGATCCGGATCCCGGTCAGGATCGGCAGCGTGTCATCGCGACCCGCCGCAACGGCTACCTGAGCAACGGCATGAGCGAAGACGTCCGCGGCCACGCTGCCCGAGCGTGCGGGCATTTGCGGGAGCGCGGGGTAATCCTCCACCGGCATGGTTTGTAGGCTGAACTTGGCGTTGCCGCAGCTCACCAGGACTTTGGTGCCATCGAAGGTGACCTCGACGGGCTTGGCCGGAAGGCTCTTACAGATGTCAGCCAGTAGCCGACCGGAGACCAGGGCCCGACCTTCGCTGGTCACATCGGCGGAGATCTCCGTTCGCGCCGAGACCTCGTAATCGAACCCGGACAGCGCCAGACCGTTCTCATCCGCGCTGACCAGCAGCCCCGCCAGGACCGCGACGGGTGGGCGAACAGGAAGGCTGCGCGCGGTCCAGGCAACCGCGTCGGCGAGGACATCTCGTTCGACTCGGAACTTCACTGGCGAAATCGCCTCCACTGACCGGGAAACCACATGACGCGTGGGTGTGTTTGAGGTCCGAGCACAGTCTGGCAGGCATCTGCTCGTCCTGGTTGTCCCGGTCGCCCTCTTGGAGTGTTTGATCCCTTTCAGGGGAGAGAACTCGTCATCGTCATCGGCGCGGTGGATTGTGTGGACGGACTTATCGCCGCTGGCGGGGGCCGAATTCTTGTCCCCACCCCCTGTGCATGAGCGAACTCGATCCGCGTCTCGCCGGTGGACGGCCACATCGACACGAGCCCTCGGCGCCCGCTCGCGCATGGGTTATCCACAGCTGCGAGGGCAGTCTCCACCATGGTGATGTACCCGACACGGGCAGCTCCATGTGCCTTGAGTTGATCTGCGAACCTGATCCGCACCACGGCTCAGCATCCACAGAGTTGTGCACACCTGTGGGTCGGTTGCGAAGGATCATCCGGACCGGGTCTGCTGTTTGATCCGGTTGGTCAACTCGGTGACCTGGCTATAGACGCTGCGCTTCTCGGCCATCAACTGGCGGATCTTGCGCTCTGCGTGCATGACGGTGGTGTGATCGCGGCCGCCGTACTGCAGACCGATCTTGGGCAGCGACATATTGGTGAGCTCGCGGGAGAGGTACATCGCGATCTGGCGGGCGGTGACCAGCACTCGCGATCGGGACTGCCCGCACAGGTCGTCGATCGACAGGCCGAAGTACTGCGCGGTCTGGGCCATGATCGTGGCCAGCGAGATCTCCGGACCCTCGTGTTCGGAGATCAGGTCTTTGAGCACGATCTCGGCCAGGGAGAGGTCCACCACTTGGCGGTTGAGGCTGGCAAACGCGGTGACCCTGATCAACGCGCCCTCGAGTTCGCGGATGTTGGCCGAGACCTTGGTGGCGATGTACTCCAGGACCTCGGGCGGAGCTGCCTGCCCCTCGTGTGCCGCCTTCTTGCGCAGGATGGCAATGCGAGTCTCCAGTGCCGGTGGCTGCACGTCGGTGAGCAGGCCCCATTCGAAGCGGTTTCGCAGACGATCTTCCAAGGTGATCAACTGCTTGGGCGGGCGATCGGAGGAGATGACGATCTGCTTCGAGGCGTTGTGCAGGGTGTTGAAGGTGTGGAAAAACTCCTCCTGCGTCTGTTCCTTGTTCTCCAAGAACTGAATGTCATCCACGAGCAGCACATCGACGTTGCGGTAGCGCGAGCGAAATCCTTCGGCCTTGCCGTCACGGATCGAGTTGATGAAGTCGTTGGTGAACTCCTCGGAGCTGACGTAGCGCACCCGAAGACCAGGGAAGAATGCTGAGGAGTAGTGCCCGACTGCGTGCAGTAGGTGCGTCTTGCCCAGCCCGGACTCGCCGTAGATGAACAGTGGGTTGTAGGCCCTGGCCGGGGCTTCAGACACGGCAACGGCGGCCGCGTGGGCGAATCGGTTGCTCGCCCCGGTGACGAAGGTGTCGAAGACGTACTTCGGATTGAGCCGGGCATCAACCTCGGTGTTGATACCGGTCAGCGGTATTGCCGGTGTCGCCAGCCCTACCTGCTCGCCCTCACCCGAGGCCCACTCGTCCTCGCTGAGTTCACCGGCAGCGTCGGGTTCGACCACGCCCTCGTCGACCGTGACGGCGATCCGGATGTCCTGGCCCGCCTCACGACTGAGCGCGGCCGCGAGTTGATCGCGCATCCGGGTCTCGATGATGTCGCGTGCGAACTCGGTCGGGGCGGCGAGCAAGGCCGTGCCCTCCACCAGGGTCAACGGCCTGGTCAGCCGCAGAAAGGCCCGGTGATTCTGCGGAAGGTCCGAGAGCGTGGGATCACCCAGGGCACGGTTCCACAAGTCACTAAGGGTGTGGTCGTGTTCGCTCATGCCTGCATCCCCCGATTCGTCCCGACATGGCGAGGGCGATGTCGGCAGGGGCGATTATGTCGGTTCTGCCCGGTCCTGCCGAGACCCTGTCCACACCCTGATCCACAGATTGGGGATGGCGCTCACAGGATGCATCCAGCCACGGGCCGCGCGGGCATCTTCGGTGAGTCAACGCGCCGGTTTGACCGCCTCGCGCGGGCCTGCGTACCGTGGTCCGGTTATTCCCCGCGAGCCAGGAGTTCCCCGTGAGCAAGCGCACCTTTCAGCCGAACAACCGTCGCCGGGCAAAGACCCACGGTTTCCGGCTACGCATGCGCACCCGGGCCGGTCGCGCTGTCCTGACCGCTCGCCGGGCCAAGGGCCGCGCGCGGCTCTCGGCCTGACCTGAGGCGGAGCTCGCGGTGCTGCCTGCCAGGAACCGGCTGCGTCACCGCGAGGATTTCGTCTCTGCGCTACGACAGGGACGGCGCAGCGGTCGCGGTGCCGTCGTGGTTCACCTGCAGCGTTCGCTCGGCCCGGCGAACGGTCCGGCTCGCGTGGGGTTGGTGGTCTCGCGGGCGGTCGGCGGAGCCGTGCTGCGAAACCGGGTGAAGCGGCGGTTGCGCGAGATCATGCGCGCCCAGCTCCATCTCGTCCCCGCCGGGGCAATCGTGGTGCTGCGCGCCCTCCCCCCTGCCGCCGGCATCAGTGCGGCCGAGTTGAGCTCACAGGTGGCATCGGGTCTGCGCCGCCTGCTGGTGGACTCTGCGATGACTGCGCGGCCATGAAGTACCTGCCGATGGCGCTGATCAAGCTCTACCAGTGGACGATCAGTCCACTGCTGGGCCCGGTCTGCCGCTTCTATCCCTCGTGCTCGCACTACGGGTACGAGGCGTTCCGGGTGCATGGCACGCTGCGTGGGGGTTGGCTCACGGCCCGCCGACTGACCCGCTGCCACCCCTGGAACGCGGGCGGCCTCGATCCCGTCCCCCCGGGGCGTCCCTGGTGGGTCCGTAGGCGGGGTAGATTTCCTGTTTCCACCCAGCCCCCCCAGGGAGCAGCACGGTGAAGATCTTCGACCCGCTGTACGACCTCGTCTCGTGGATCATTCTCACGTTGCACGACGGATTCGAAGCGATCGGCATGAACGAGAGCTGGTCGTGGTGCCTGGGCATTGTGGGCCTAGTGGTGATCATGCGCGTCCTGCTGATTCCGCTGTTCGTCAAGCAGATCAAGTCCATGCGCGCAATGCAGATGCTCCAGCCGGAGATCAAGAAGATCCAGGCGCGGTACAAGGGCGACCGCGAGCGCACCAGCCAGGAGCTGATGAAGCTCTACAAGCAGCACAACACGAACCCGCTCTCGAGCTGCTTCCCGATCCTGGCTCAGGCCCCGTTCTTCTTCGCGCTGTTCAAGGTGCTCAACGACGTTTCCAAGGACAAGACCGTCGGTGTATTGAGTCAGGCCGACGTCGACAGCGCCGGAAACGCCTTCTTCTTCGCCGCGCCCCTGGATGCGAAGTTTATCGGCGCGGACACGCTGTCCGTGCAGGTCATCACGATCTTGATGATCGTGGCGATGACCGCCTCGCAGTTCTTCACTCAGAAGCAGCTGATGAGCAAGAACATGCCGGCCGCCTCCATGGAGTCCAACCCCTTCATGCAGCAGCAGAAGGTCATGCTCTACCTGTTCCCGGCCTTGTTCGCGATCTTCGGCATCAACTTCCCGGTCGGCGTCCTGCTTTATTGGCTGGTGTCCAACCTGTGGTCGATGGGACAGCAGATCTTCGTGATCCGGCGGATGCCGGTGATCGGTTCTCCGGCCCACGAGGCGATGATGCGACGCAAGGCAAAGAAAGATCCCGGCGCGGCCGATTCCGCCGAGGTCGCTTCGGTGAGCTTGAGTAAGAATGGTAAATCTGACGGTACGTCAGTCAAGCCCGCTGGGGGTACCTCCGTGACTCGTGGCGGCAACGCCCGGGCGAACGGCGCGGTGCGGCCCGGCCCGGGCGGTCGCCAGCAGCCCCAGCGGCAGACGAAATCCAAGCGCGCCGGCTCCAAGAAGCGCTAACCCAGCCCGCTGGTCGGATCGACGGTGAAGGTACCCGTCGGACGCCCCGAGAACGACGATCAAGGAGTACCTGTGGTGAGTGTGGACGACGACCTCGCAACGAAGAGCCCCATCTCAGCCGACGTGGCGGAGTCCTGCGCGGACCAGGAGAGCGAGCACGGGGATTCGAGCCCGGCCCCTGAGGGCGGCGCGCCGTCCGGACGCAAAGGCAGCCGCAAGCCGTCCAAGGCGCGCCTGGCTGAACTCGAGCAGGAGGGCGAGATTGCCGCCGACTACCTCGAGGCCCTGTTGGACATCGCGGACCTCGACGGCGACATCGACATGGACGTCGACGGCGATCGCGCCTCGGTGTCACTTGTCGGTGCCGACGTGAATCAGCTCGTCGGTACCGGTGGCAAGGTGCTGGAGGCGGTCCAGGAGCTCACCCGTTTGGCGGTTCTGCGTGCTACCGGGGAGCGCAGTCGGCTCATGCTGGATATCGGGGGATTCCGGGCAGCTCGCCGGGAGGAACTCACGGCATTGGGTAGCACGTCGGTCGCACAGGTCAAGGCGGACGGCAAGCCGGTTCGCCTGGCCTCGATGACTCCGTTCGAGCGCAAGATCGTGCACGACGTGGTCGCCGACGCGGGGCTGCGCAGCGAGTCCGAGGGCGAGGAGCCGCAGCGGTGCGTGGTGGTCTACCCGGCGTAGCGGGATCCTCGGCTCTGGCTGCGGATCAGGCTGCCCCGGTGGAGCCCGACGCGTCCGGTCAACTGGACGTCCCGACGGAAGCTCGGGTCGTTTTCGGTGACGCCCTGCCGGCGGCGCAGATCTATCACGATCTACTCGCCGGTGAAGGAGTGTTGCGGGGCCTGATTGGACCGCGCGAGGTGCCTCGGCTCTGGGATCGGCATCTGGTCAACTGTGCCCTGCTGGCGGCCGACCTGGCGCCGCACGAGTCGGTCGCCGATGTGGGATCGGGAGCGGGACTGCCCGGCATCGTCATCGCGTTGTGCCGTCCGGATGTGCAGGTCGTCCTGATCGACCCACTGTTGCGGCGCACACAGTTTCTGGCTGAGGCGGTGCGGAGCCTGGGCCTGGGGAACGCGGAGGTCGTGCGTGGACGTGCGGAGGAACTGACGAGGTTTCGCCGTTCCTTCCCCGTGGTGACCGCGCGGGCGGTGGCGCCCCTCGATCGGCTCCTCGCGATCTGCGCTCCGTTGATGGCGCGGCCTGGACGCATGCTCGCCGTCAAAGGAGCCGGTGCCCACGACGAATTGAAGGCGGCCCGGGGGACGCTCGCCCGCTGCTCGGCGACAGCGCGAGTGCGCCGGTTGGGCGAGGGAATGCTCGCGCAACCGACCACCGTCATCGAGGTGTGTTTCACGTGAAACACGCGACTGGGGATGAGTGATGGTCACTAATCCGCTTCGTCTGCTCAGGTCCGCGCGCGCGGACTACCCAATATTCGGGGTCCAGATGTCCGCCAAGGAGGCTGATGTGACCGGATCA
This sequence comes from Sporichthyaceae bacterium, assembly GCA_052388275.1. Taxonomy (GTDB): domain Bacteria; phylum Actinomycetota; class Actinomycetes; order Sporichthyales; family Sporichthyaceae; genus JBQTII01. Next base: position 11,695 of record JBQTII010000095.1, read on the forward strand.
GACGATGAGCTGCCGATCGCCGCAGCTGCCCGGTCGGCAGCCGCTTTGCGCTCGGGTTCGCTCCCGCAGTTGCCGCGACCACCCCAGCGTCGCGTCATGGTGGTGGCCAACCAGAAGGGGGGCGTGGGGAAAACCACGACCACCGTCAACCTGGCAGCCGCGTTGTCGATGCACGGGCTTCGGGTCTTGGTGGTGGATCTAGATCCGCAGGGCAACGCCTCGACGGCGCTCGGTGTTCCGCATCAAGCCGGCACTCCCTCGACCTACGAGCTCTTGGTCGATGGCGCGTCGGTCAAGGAATGCGTGCAGGAGGTGGCGGGGCTGCCGGGATTGTCCTGTGTCCCGGCCACCATCGACCTCGCCGGCGCGGAGATCGAGTTGGTGTCCTTGGTCGCGCGCGAATCGCGTCTGCTGCGGGCATTGGACGCTTATGCACAGGACGACCTCGACTACGTCCTCATCGATTGTCCGCCCTCGCTCGGCTTGCTGACCATCAACGCTCTTGTCGCGGCCCGCGAGGTCTTGATCCCGATCCAGTGTGAGTACTACGCGATGGAGGGTGTGGGCCAACTCCTGCGCAATGTGGAGATGGTGAAGGTTCACCTGAATCCAGCGCTCACGGTCTCCACCATCCTCTTGACGATGTACGACTCTCGTACCCGTCTCTCGCAGCAGGTGGTCGAGGAGGTTCGGACCCATTTCGGCGACACGGTCCTGCGCACCTCGATTCCGCGTTCGGTTCGCGTGTCGGAAGCCCCGAGCTACGGTCAGACCGTCATCACCTACGATCCGGGTTCGACCGGGGCGATGTGTTACTTGGAGGCGGCTCGCGAGATCGCCCGAGCCGGGGTCGCACACCACACATGGTGATTGCGCAGATGGTGTTTCACGTGAAACACCTCCACCGGACGCAGGTTGCTGTTTCACGTGAAACACGGCGTGCCAGACTTACCGCCGCGCAGTCGATCATCGCGAAGGGGTGTTAGCCGTGACAGACCGTCGCCGAGGGCTCGGTCGGGGCCTGGGGGCACTGATCCCCACTGGGCCGGCCGTCGAGAGCACAATCGCCGCATCAGAGACAGATCTGGACGGCGCGGTGCCGATGATGCGGGCCCACGCTGTCGAATCTGGTCCGGCCCCGCGGGACTTGCTCTTCTCCTCGACCTCGGTGCGTTCCACTGTCGAACCCGCACCACCCCAGGACATGGCGCCGACCCGTGCCGCGGAAGTGGCGGGCGCTTACTTCGCCGAGATTCCGCTCCAGGACATCGTGCCGAACCCGCGTCAGCCGCGGCAGGTCTTCGACGAGGAGGCGCTCGCCGAACTGGTGCACTCCATCCGCGAAGTGGGCCTGCTTCAGCCAGTGGTTGTGCGCCAGGTCGGCAACACCTTCGAGTTGATCATGGGGGAGCGCCGGTTCCGCGCGTCGCAGCGAGCCGGGCTGACCGCCATTCCAGCCATCGTGCGGGCGACAGAGGACGACAAGCTCCTGCTGGACGCCTTGCTGGAAAACCTGCACCGGGCTGCCCTGAATCCGCTGGAAGAAGCGGCCGCCTACGGCCAACTGCTGGAGGATTTCGGTTGCACTCACGAGGCCCTGGCCGCACGTATCGGGCGCTCGCGCTCCCAGGTCACCAACACGCTGCGCCTGCTCAAACTGCCACCCCCGGTGCAGCGCCGGGTGGCCGCGGGGGTGTTGTCCGCCGGCCACGCGCGAGCCTTGCTGGCGCTGGAGAACCCCGCCGGCCAGGAACACCTCGCCACCCGCATCGTCGCCGAAGGCCTGTCGGTGCGCGCGGTCGAGGAACTGGTCACGATGGGTGCGGCCACGCCGCCCACCCCCCGGAGGCCGAGGGCAGGGCGCCGAGTCGCTCCCGGGCTGGACGATCTCGGTGCTGAGCTCTCCGACCGTTGGGACACCCGCGTCAAGGTCGCCCTCGGCTCGAACCGCGGCCGGATCGTGGTCGAGTTCGCCTCGATCGAGGACCTGGACCGCATCGTGGCGCTCATGGCACCGGGCACTTCCTCGGGTGTCCCCGGTACCCGCGCGGAAGTTACCGCAGGCTAGCTCGCGCGATGAGCCGCCGACTGCTCAGCATCACGCTGGACAACCTTAACGAGCTTCCGCGGCGCTGCCGCGCCTGTGTGTTCTGGGAGCTGGATCCCGCGGTGGGCCAGGGCATGACGGCCGACGCGGGACTGGACAAGGAAGCCTGGGTCTCGGCGACCCTGCTGCAGTGGGGCTCGTGCGGCAAATTAGTGCAGGTGGATGAGGTCACCGCCGGGTACGTGCTCTACGCCCCACCGTCCTACGTGCCCCGGTCGACGCTGTTCCCGAGCAGCCCGGTCAGCGCGGACGCGGTCCTGCTGATGACGGGGCGGGTCCTGCCCGAGTTCGCTGGCGCCGGCCTGGGGCGGATGCTCATCCAAGGTCTGGCACGAGATCTGGTTCGGCGTGAGGTGCGAGCGATCGAGGCCTTCGGTGACGCCAAACCCGACGGCCTTGCCTGCGTCGTGCCGGCGGAGTACTTGAGAGCGGTGGGGTTCAAAACCGTACGTCACCACAAGCGATACCCCCGGCTACGCCTAGACCTAGAACTGAAGAACACCGCCGGATGGCGCTCGGAGATGGAGGCGGCCTTGGAGCGGATCCTCGACGTCTCCATTCCCGCACCCGCACTGCGCCTCGGGTGACTCCCCCGTAAGGGATGCGCGGCACATGGTATTATCTGACGTATCGTCAGATAATACTTGTCCGTGCCTCACCTGGCCGGAGAATTGGCTCCGGTGAGCAGCTCTCCCAGGCGTAACGCACCGGTAGGGCTGTCATCCTCGAGGGGCAGGTAGAGCCGCTGGACGGCCACCAGCACCGCCTCGGCCACGACGTCGCGGAAGGAGGCGTCGGCCAGGCGCGCGGCATCCCCGGCGTTGGTCAGGTAGCCCAAATCCAACCGGACGGCCGGCATCCGCGTGCGGCGCAGTAGGTCCCAGGTCTTGGGATGGGCACCGCAATCGAGCAGGTCCGTGCGGGCCACGATCTCGCGCAGCACCAGCCCCGCGAAACGCTGACCGAGGGCGCTGGACTGGCCAAAGTTCTCGGTGCCGAAGAAGTAGGTGGAGACACCGTTGGCGTCCGGATTCTCGTGGGTGTCCGTGTGTAAGGAGATGAACAGGTCCGCGCGGGCCTCGTTGGCGAATGCCGCGCGGGCCTCGTCGTCGATCCCCATGGCCCCGCGCGTGAGGTAGGCCTGCACACCAGTAGCGGTGAGCCGTCCTTCGATGCGGGCAGCGAGGTCTTCGACGATTGCGGACTCGGTCAGGCCCGCCGCGACGATTCCGGAATCTGAGCCGCCGTGGCCCGGGTCGATCACCACGACCTTGCCGCCCAGGCGCGGGCCCGAGCGCAACATGCGCTCGGCCTCCCGCAGGTTCTGTGCATGGCCGCCGGTCACGGTCTTCACCAGACGGTCGAGCGCGCGGAAGGTGTCCGGTCCGCAGGTGCCGTCAGCGCCAAGGCCGAGGTTGCGCTGCAAATCGCGCAACGCGTGGGCGGTTTCCGGGCCGAAAATGCCATCCACGCGTCCGCAGTCGAAGCCCAGGTCCAGCAGGCGACGCTGCAGGGCGGCTACGTCATCACCGCGTTGGGATCGGCTTACCTGGTGGGACAGCACCCGGTCGCCGAGGCGCCAGCGGGCTTCTTCCAGCGCGGAACTGGTTTCCGGGCCGACCAGGCCATCGGAGCTCAGGCCCCGCTGCTGCTGAAAATAGCGCACGGCCCGGTCACAGGCGTCATCGAACACCGCCTGGGCGGGGTCGGGCAGGGCAGGTTCGGGATCCGGCAGCAGCCCGAGCAGCGTGAGCTTGCGCCGGATCTCGGCCACCGTCGCACCGGTGTCCCCGCGCCGGTGCACGGGGTGGCGACGCTGGGTGTCCATGCGTGCATCCTCCCCGACCGCGCCCCTGCGGCCGCCCTTGGGGACCGACCGTCTCCTCGAGGGTAAGACCATCCCACGATTGCGTCCGGCGAACGAGCGCGCGGCGCGCTCAGACGAATGCGGCGAGCTCCTTGAGAATCGCAGGCTTGGGACGCGCCCCGATGAGTTGCTTGACGACCTCACCGCCGGAGTAGACATTCAACGTGGGGATCGAGACGACGCCGTACTTGGCTGCCGTCTTGGGGTTCTCGTCCACGTTCAGCTTGACGATGCGGATTTTGCCGGCCTGTTCGGCGGCTATCTCCTCCAGGATCGGGGCTACCTGACGGCACGGCCCGCACCAGGGCGCCCAGAAGTCCACGAGCACGGGCACGTCCGCGCCCAGCACGTCGGTGGCGAAGCTGTCGTCGGTGACTTCCTGAATGGATCCCATCGGGGGCGTTCTCCTTCTCGGGGGGCGCCGGCCAGGGTGGACGGCGCGGGCAGGTGTGCTCAGTGGTGGCGTACCGCGATTGGGGACCCCCACCTGGTCAGAGGGCGGCGACCAGCCCGCCGGTCTGCCCGCTGTGGCCTTCCAGGGCGGCCAGGAAACGCTCGGCGTCCAGGGCGGCGGCGCAGCCGGTGCCGGCCGCGGTGATGGCCTGACGGTAGATGTGGTCGACGACGTCCCCGCAGGCGAAGACGCCGGTAGCGGTGGTCTTGGCGGTGGGGTGCTCGACCCGTACGTAGCCCTCGTCGTCGATGTCGATCTGGCCGGTGAACAGTTCCGAGCGCGGTTCGTGGCCGATCGCGATGAACAGCCCGGTGATGTCCAGCTTGGATTCCTCGCCGGTCGCGGTGTTGCGCACGACGATCCCGCTCAGCTTGTCCGCACCGAGCACGTCGATCGGCTCGTGCTCAAGCAGCAGGGTGATCTTCGGGTTGTCGATGGCCCGCTGCTGCATGATCTTGCTGGCCCGCAGCTCCTTGCGTCGATGAATGATCGTCACCGAGCGGGCGAAGCGGGCCAGGAACGTGGCCTCCTCCATTGCGGAGTCGCCGCCGCCGACCACGGCGATGTCCTGGTCGCGGAAGAAGAACCCGTCACAGGTGGCACACCAGGAGACGCCGTGCCCGGACAGTCGCTTTTCGTTTTCCAGGCCGAGCTCCTTGTACTTCGAGCCGGTGGCGATGATCACGGTGCGAGCGGTGAACTCCCCGTCGGCTGTGCGGACCGTCTTGACCTCACCGCTCAGCTCGACCGAGAGAACATCGTCGGCGACCAACTCGGCGCCGAAGCGCTCAGCCTGCCCGCGCATCGCCATCATCAGGTCCGGGCCCTGGATACCCTCGACAAAGCCGGGGAAGTTCTCGACCTCGGTGGTGTTCATCAACGCGCCGCCCATGGTCACGGCGCCCTCGAACACCAGCGGGTGCAGGTCCGCGCGTGCGGCGTACACCGCGGCGGTGTACCCGGCCGGGCCGGAGCCGATGATGATCACGTTGCGGACGTCGTTCACTGCGTCACCGCCACGGACTTCGTCCTCGCGGGGCCGCGTTCAGTACGGGTATTGACCTCGCTGCGCTCGCTCACTGCGAACCTTCCAGTCGATGGGGCGCGCCGGGTGCGTGCCTCATCCGACAACCGATCCTAGGTGCGCGGTGGTCCCGACCCCTGTGCGCCGTGAATGAACGGCGCCTTACGAGTGTGCTCGCTGCGGCCTATTGTTCGCCGGTGCGCGAGACCGACTCGGTGGCCGGCGCGGTACTCGGTGAAGGCGCTGGCGCGGGTGCCGGGATCGGCGCGGCGGGCTTGCTGACCGGCTGAACCCACTGCGCGTCCTTTGCCGTGACGGGTTCGGTCACGGAGCACTCGCCGTAGAAGACGTACCCGATGACCTGAGTGTCCGAATCCGGGTTGGGCACGACGACGATCGTTGCCGCCTTTCCCTTCCAGGTCCCGGCATCCCCGGCGAGCGCGGAGGTGTTCAGTTGCGCTGCGCAGCGGCGCACCCGCTCCTGCAGCTCCGGCGAGGCGGGACCGCGTACCGGACGCATCCCGGCGTCGCTGCGCAAAGTGCCACTGGCGGGTCGATTACGGCTGGACACGGTGGTGGACTGCTGCGCCGGCAGCGCGGGGTCGTTCGCGGCGCTCGTCGTGCCGGCCGGAGCGTACTCACCCGCCTCCTCCAGCAGGATGCGCACGAGGGCGGCGAAGTTGTCCGGGGTGTACTCGGTCTCGGTGGTTCCGACGTAGGGGTCAGTGCCCGGCGTGCCCGGGCTGGGGGTCGCGACGGCGCTCGACGGCGCGCTCGGCGCCGCGCTCGTCTCAGGTTCGGCGTCCGGCGCACTGGCGATGGTGGCCTGCTCGGCGGGTGCCACTGGAGCGGGCGCGCGAGGGGGGATGGCCGTCTGAACCCGATCACTGGGCTTGCTCTTGGTGCCCTTCTCGGCCGTCAACCCAGGGCCCAGGACGATGGTCGTCGGTGCGCCGTCCTTCTTGCCCGGCTTCACCACGGTGCCGTCCGGGTGCAGGACCTCGCCGTTCTTGAGGAACACGATGCCGGTCTTCTTGTCGATCTTGCTGCCGTCCTTGCCCTTGACTGCCCGCTTGGGTGCCTGGCGGGGCACGTAGCGCTCCAGCGACACGGTCTGGGTCTCGGTCGTGACGGGTCCGGCGGCGGAAGGCGGCGGCTCGGTGCCGTCGTCGGAGAGCACCTGCACGCCAATCGCGGCCCCGCCGATCACCAGCACCAGGCTCGCGGCAACCGACCCGACCCGGCGTGCGCCGGCCCAGACCTCGCGGCGGCGGGAGGCCAGATCGACCACCGGCGCCAAAGCGGGGGTTGCCGCAAGCGGTGCGGTAACGGGGACGACGGGTGCGGTGCGGGCCAGCTCGGCCAAGGTCGCGTCGATGCGCGCGGCGTACTCGGCCGGCATCGCGCCGACCTCGTCGCAGGCCAGGATCGCGGTAACCGAGGCCAGCAGCTCCAGGTCGGCCCGGGCCTGCGGGGAGGTGGCGAGCAGAGCCTCGACCGCGGCGGTTTCCGCCTCGCCGAGCAGACCCTCCGCGTAATCCGCCAGGGTCTCGATCGAGAGGTCGTCAGGTGTGCTCATAACCGTTGTTCTGCTCCCTCCGCCGGTTCCGCAGCTCCCGGCGGTCGTCCCGCATTCGCCGGCGCCCCCCGGTGCAGGGGGACGACGGAATCGGTCAACTCGGGTTCGACGCAGCCGGGGGCGCCCGCGTTCCCCGATCCCGAGGGTTTAACCCGTTCGGTCGTACGTGCTGCGGCGCGTTCGGTGCCGAGGTCGGCGCGCAAATGCGACAGCAGGGGGACGAGCCGGGCGCGGCCCCGCGCGCACCTGCTCTTGACCGTGCCCACCGGTACGTCCAGGATCCGGGCGGCCTCGTCGACCGGGTATCCCTGCAGGTCGACCAGGACCAGCGCGGCGCGCTGATCGGTGGGCAGGGTCGCGAGGGCGGCCGCGACGTCCATCGACAGGTCGGAGTCCTCGGTCGGGTCCGCCACGATGGCCACGTCGCGGGAGATCCGGTCCTCGTCGGTTTCCTGGTCGGGCAGTGGCACGGTCTTGCGGGTGTTCTTGCGCCGGGCCCGGTCCAGGCAGGCGTTGACCACGATCCGGTGCAGCCAGGTGGTGATGGCCGAATCCCCACGGAAACCCTCGGCGGCACGGTAGGCCGAGACCAAGGCGTCCTGGACCGCGTCGGCGGCCTCCTCGGGGTCGCCGAGGGTGCGCAGCGCCACCGCCCACATCCGGTCGCGGTGGCGGCGCACGATCTCGCCGAACGCGTGCGGGTCACCTTCGCGGTGGCGCTCCAGTAACTCCCGGTCCGGAGTCTGCGTCAGCTCAAGCACGGGAGTCGGCTCCGGGCGCGGGCAGGTCCGGCGTCGCCGGGCATGGCGCCGACGCTAGGGAAGCCTGGGATCGGACATCCCAGGACAGACCTGCACACATGAGCGCGAAACACTCCCTACGGCGCGGGGGCACTGTCCACCATTACCGTAGCGGCCGACCTCCCCCGGGCAGGGTCGGGAAGGGGAGAACACAGCCGTTCGGTTGACCCCCTGCTTACTCCCTGAGCGTGGCAGGCAGCGCGTCAGCCGCTGACGATGACCTCGCGGATGCCCGCCTTGAAGGGCGCCCCGCCGCCCGCGGGGAGCTCGGTGATCCAGATCAGCAGGAAGCGGGTGCGGGTCGCGAGCGCAAAGCGCAGGGTCTCCTGGCGGGCTGTGCCGGCCGCGGACGCGGCCACCCGGTAGGCCGCCAGACTGGTCGGGGCGGTGCTCACACCGGCCGCGCTGGCCCGCGCCTGCACGGCCGCGCCGGCCGTGAGGAAGCTCAGCTCGACCTGGCGCACGGTCTGGACCGAACCGAGGTCCAGCACCAGCCCGACGCCCGGCTTGAGCCCGCCGAAGGTAGCGCTGCGGTAACCGACGGTCCGCCACGCCGTGTCGGGACGACCATCGACGGCCAGGCGCGCCTGCGCGCCGTTCTCCGCGCCATTGCCACGCGGTGGCGGATCGAAGTCGATGACGTCGACCACCCGCAACGCCTGCAACGGTGCCGGAACGGCATCGATGTCGTCGTCGGAGAGGCCGCCCGGGCCCAGTGCCCCAATGAGCTGCCACGCGAGCAGTGCAAGCCCCACCACGAGCAAGCCGATCACACCGACCTGGGCCCCGCGGGTCGCGGCTGAAGGCTTCCACCCGTTCGGTGTCGGCAGCGGGGAAAGGATCCCGGTGGCCGAAGCGGTAGACCCATTGGGGTCCGGACCGCCACCCCCGGACCGGGCCCGCGGCAGGGCCCGCAGCGCGGCCAGCATGTCCGCGGGGGTGGCCAGGGGTTCGCCGTGGCGCGGAACCGGATTCAGTACCCGGTCGACGATCGAGTCCATCTGATCCGGCACCCCGGCGCGAACCTGACGGGGCGTGCAGATGGCTCCGTGCTCGAACGGTGCCGCGGGCAGCCCGAATGCCTCACCCTCGGGCCAGCGGGCCGTCAGCGCGGCGTACAGGACCCGGCCCAGGCCGCGGACATCGGCGCGCGCCGGGTCGGTCGCGGTCGTGGAGTGCAGGGCGGCCTCGACGCACAATCCGAGGATCTTCACCTGACCGGCGGGGGTGATCAGCACGGTGTCCGGTTGCAGCCGTAGATGCCACAGCCCGGCGGCATGGGCTCTGGCCATGGCCGCGGTGGCGTCGACGATCATCGCCTGGGCAGCGCCGGGATCCATCGCGCCGTCGGTGGCCAGCAGCTGACGCAGCGAGCGGGCCTCGGGCAGGCGCTCGTAGATCACGTAGGCGATCTGGTCGCGTTGCACGGCGTCCAGGACCCGGAGGAACCTGGGGTCATCGACCGTGGTCGAGCGCTGCGCCGCGGTGATCATATCGGCGGCCAGCTCGCCGGCGTCCATCACGTGAACGCTGACCGGGCGGGCGAGCTTCTCGTCGGTGCCGTTCCAGGAGGCGGAATCCTCGGACTTCTCGACGAGCTCATCGAGGCGATAGCGAGCGGCCAGGCGGGTGCCGACCTCGGGGGTCGTTCCGCTCACCGCTAGGTCCTCCTGACCGCGTGCCGAGACCGGTCCGATCTCCCGCCGCCCCGCCTGTTCATGCTAGGCGCTCCGGCGCGATCGGGCTGGCAGTGGCGGGTCCGTGGCGCAGCCGATCCACAACTGTTACCGCAGCGGCCCCGTACGGGTGTCAGCGAAGGCGCCCGGCGACCATGGCGAGGGCGTCGGAGACCTCACGAATACGCATTCGTGCGGCCAGCACCACAAAGCTGACCAGGAGCACAGCGCCGCCCCCGACGACGGTGACCGCCGCAGCCAGCGTCCCGGTGTCCCAGGTGCGGACGGCAACTTCACCCACGATCAGAGCCGGAAGCGCGGACAGCACCGCGGCGATGATCAGGCGGTCGTAGGTGCGCACGACGTCCCCGCCCAGTGGCCGCCCGAGGGTGCGGGTGAGTTTGCGGGCACAGATCAGCGCGCCGACGACATAGGACAGTGAGTAGGACAGCGCCAGTCCCACGACCGTCCAGCGCGCCGGCAGCACCACGACGGCGAGAAGCGCCAGCGTGATATTGGTGGCCGCGATCCACACGTTGATGGTCACCGGGGTACGGGTGTCCGAGCAGGCATAGAACCCGCGCAGCAGTTGGTGGTGCAGGGAGAACGGAACCAGGCCGAGAGCGAAGCCGGCCAGGACGTAACCGATGAACTCGGCGTCGGCGACAGAGGTCTTGCCGTGACCCAATGCCAACACGGTCATCGACGGACCCAGCGTCGCGAACGCCACCGCGGCCGGGACGAGGATGGCGCCGGTCAGGCGCAGCCCGCCGGCCAGGTCGTCCGCGACATCGCCGAGGCGCCCCTCGGCCACGGCCCTACTCATTCGGGGCAGCAGTGCGGTCACCACGGACACGGTGACCACCGCGTGCGGAAGCAGCATGATCAGGTAGGCCTTGGTGTACGGGGTGAAGCCGCGGCCCTCGGCGTCGAGCCCGGAGCTCGTGGCGATCTGCACCACCACCAGGTAGGCGATCTGGTTGATCAGCACGAACAGCAGCGTCCAGACCGCCATCCGGTAGGCCTGGCCCAGGCCGGTACCTCGCAGGTCGAAACGTGGCCGGTACCGGTAGCGGGCCGCGCGCAGTACCGGGATCAGGGCGAGTGCCTGCACGACGACGCCCAGCGTGGTGCCCAGGCCGAGCAGTCGCAGCTCGCCGTCGCTGATCGTGGCGGTGCTGAGTTCCTCGCCGCTCGTCACCACGAGGAAGATCACCCCGGTGCTGATCACCACCAGATTGTTCAAGATCGGGGTGAACATCATCGGCCCGAACCGGCCGCGGGCATTGAGGACCTGACCGAGCATCACGTGCAGGCCGTAGAAGAAGATCTGCGGCAGGAAGAATCGGGCGAAGGTCACCGCGACGTCGAAGTTGGCCTCCGAGCCGTCTCGGGTGAACGCGAAGGCGTACGCGGTGACGACCAGCGGGGCTGCGAATACCGCGACCACGGTGATGACCAGCAGCACGAGTCCGATCGCGGTGAGCAAACGGTCGGCGAAGGCCTGGCCGCCGTCGGGATCGGTGCGCATGGCCCGCACCAACTGGGGGACGAAGACGGCGTTGAGCACGCCGCCCGCGAGCAGGATGTAGATGATGTTGGGCACGGTGTTCGCGACGTTGTAGGTCTCGGCGAACACCGCCGTGCCGATCGCCCACACCAGCACAACATCCCGCGCGAAACCGGTGATCCGCGACGCGATCGTGCCCAGCGCCATGACCGCGCTGGAACGGGCGACGCTGGGCCCCGCCGCTTGCGGTTCTTCACTCATGCTGGTTTCTCGGCGCGTGCGCGGCGGATACGTCGCACGTTGCGCAGCACGGCGGCCAGCAGCAGGCCCGATCCGGTGATCACGACGAGCGCCATGCCGAAACTGCCGTAGCTGGTCACGTTGACCCGCAACTCGATCGGCGCTCCGAAGTTCTGGCCCTCGGAATCGAGCAGCGCCATGTCCACGCGGGTGATGCCGTTGGCGGTCGCCTCGGCCTCGATGCGCACCGTCGCCTTGCGTCCGGCCCCGATCGTGAGCAGATCCGGGTCGCTGACCTTGAGCCTGCTGCCGATCTGCGGACGCAGAATCGGGCGCACCCGGACGGCGAGGTCGCGCGCGTCGAGGGCGCCGCCGCCCTGGCCCAGTTGGTTGGACACCGTCAGCGGGATGGTCCCGCGGTTGCTGGACAGGGTGATCAGGCTGCGGCTGATGATCCGGACCGAGCCTTGGTCGGCGCGGATCGTGGCGAGCACATCGTCGAGATAGGCCCGGCCGCGGTCGGGGAGCTCCCGCCACGACGTTGAGGCCGCCCGCAGCAGGGCGTCGGAGTAGCGCAGCGCCAAGGCGTCGGGACGGGCCAGCACCCGGGTCATGTCGGCGGCGGCACGGGTGCCGACCCGGATTCCCGCACGTTGGGCGCGCGGGAGTTCGCGTTCGGCGAGTGGTTCCGGATACGCCGTGGCTGCGCCCGCGTACTCCGGCGCCGGCGGGATCCGGCTCAGGGTGCTGAGCGCGACGGTGCGGATCCACGGGGCCTTGGCGCCGGCGCGCAGCAGCGAGGCGGCCCAGCCCGGCGGCGGGTCCCAGCGTCGCGGGGGTGTCACCAGGACGGTGCGTGCCTGGTTGGGGCGCTCCAGGGTGATCAGGGCCGTCTCGGCCAAGAATCGTGCGCGGGCGAGCGCGGCGGCGCCAGGTGAGCGCAGGTCACCGGCGAGGGCGTCGGCGAGGCCGGCGTCGGCGACGAGCACCTCCAGGCGCGTGCCCGCGTCGTTCACCCGCGCCCGTCCGGTCGGGGTGTAGGTCGGCTGCGCCGGCGCGAGAAAGGCATCGCTGCGCAGCACGACCGTGCGCACCCCGGCGTCGAAGAGCCGCCGTAGGGTGGCGCTGTCCGCGGCGCCGCCGGCCGGCCAGGCGAGGCTGGTGTCGGATTCCTGACCGAGCAGCGCCGTCGTGGAGACCCGGGCGCGTTCCAGCGCACCGATGAGCAGGTCGGACCCGGTCTTGCCCAGGGCCGCGACATCGGGATCGCCGTAGGGAAAGGCAGCAACCGGCGCTCCTTGGAGCGCGGACTGAAGCTCGCTCAGCCAGCGGCGCGCCTCGGGAATGGCGTCGGACTCCTTGACCTTGCGCCCGGCGCGGACTTCGTGGGCCGAACCGAGCGCGTCGGCCGAGGAAAGCAGGTCCGCGTCGAGCAGCCAGGTGACCGGAAGTGCGCCGGGCGCGGTCGCCAGTTCGTGCAGGCGGCCCATCGGAGCGAGCTGCCCGGCCAGGGCCGTGTCGGTGAACACCCCGCGGGCATCGCGGTCTGGCGTTGCCGCCAGGGGCCACAGCCAGCTCACCCGGGTGGGCGCGTAGGACTTCGGGTCGGGCAGGTACGCCACAAAGGTGCTCACCTGGGCGAGCGCGGCCCCGGCGCGGTCATAGGCCAGCACCTGGACGAGGAAGACCCCATTGCTCGGCAGGTCCATGCGCCGCAGCGGCGCCGAAAGTTCCCAGGTGGGGCTGGACCCGGCGGCGATGGTCGCCGGGAGGGTACCCCCGGTAAGTCGTGCGACGCGGGTGTCCGGTGCGGGCGTGATGGCCCGTGCCGCCGTGGGATCCGGGTCCGCAGCGCCCTGCTCGCTCGCGATGGTCGAGAGCTCGCTGCGGGTGGTGATCGGCGCGGTGCCGACCCGCAGCTCCAGGCGCGGGCCGCGCAGGTCGGTGGCGCGATCGTTGCCCAGGGTGCCCCGCAGCACCAGGGTGTCCTTACGCCGGGGCGCGACCGGCGCCTGGGACAGCACGGTGAGGGCGACGCGGCCACTGGGCGATGCGGTGGTGGGGGCTGGGCTTGGAGCGTCCGCGGCCCGGACGCCGGCTCCCGCGCCGCCGCCCGGGAGGCCGACGGCGAGCATCGCCAGGGTCACACCCAGTGCTCCCGCCGCGGCGGCCCACCGGCGGCGGGCCGAGCTCATGGCGCCGCCGGACCGGCGCGCTGCTCGCCGGTCGTTGTCAGTGCGGCGGGCAGGTCGGCCATCAGCTTGCGTTCGCTGTCGTAGGACAGCCGCGCCCCGAGCTCCGACACTGGCACCCAGGCCACCTCGTCGACCTCGATGTCGGCGTCGGAGAGCTCACCGGAGCGGGCTTCGAGCAGGTAGTGGTGGACGGTCTTGTGCACCCGGGATTCCCCGGCGACGAACCAGAAGTCGATGACGCCGAGCTTGCTGACCACCCGTCCGCGGATGCCGGTCTCTTCCTCGACCTCGCGGACAGCCGCGTCCTCCATGGTCTCGCCGGCCTCCAAGTGCCCCTTGGGCAGCGACCACAGCATGCGCCCGCGCCGGTCCACGCGTCCGATCAGCGCCGCCCGAGCCACCCCCGATTCGCGCTCGACGACCAGCCCGCCTGCCGAGACCTCCGAGACGGTCCGCAGCCGCCGCGGCGTGGAGGAGGGGTGGGGCTCGGGCATCCCTCGATGCTAGGGCTTACGTGCGCCCGGGGGTCCTCACGAACGCAGACAGGCGGGACCCAACGTCAGATCCCGTCAGCGAATCTCTGGCCATGCGCCAACGCATGCCTTGTAGGGCAGAGACCCTTTCGCGTAACGCGATGCGGGACATAGAGCCACACCCTGCAAGGGTACTTGGAAGCTCTTGAGGCTTCCCTGGCCGCTGGGTTCATAACCCGAGCCGTTACCCACGCAGGTTTCCTGGGTCCACGTGCCTCGCCACACCCGGCGGCCCTGCCAACCCGCAAAATAACGATCCTCTTTAGATTCGCCAAGCGACTGCTCAATCTGCACCGATTTGCGCGAGGTGCGAGTGCCGGTTCGCGCGAGCGTGACGTTATACGTCGCCTCAACCTTCGCCAGGATTGCACGCGCCGAGAATTTGCCGCCAAATGCTGCACCGACCGAGGCCGTGATGGTCCGCTCGTGCTCAGCAGTCCTCGTGATACGAATTGAGCCACCGGGATTGGCCATGTATCCGCTGTTATGTGTCAGCAAAGACGTCGATTTTGCGAGAGCACCGTAGAGCTGATTGCCCGGAGGGCAAGCGTCCACGGGAAGCGGCGCTGCGCTTACGGGCAGAACACTTGCCGCACTCGCAATCAGGGCTGATATCACTCCTGCTCTGCACGCTCGCTCACGGACGTCACTCACGGCCCCGCCTCTCTGAGTCGTGTCACCGGGGTCCTTCCGGCGAGTCAGGCTGACGCGATGTTCACCATACCCAGCCGCGCCACCGCGGTCTGCCTGCTTAGTGTGAGCCGTAGAGTGGCGACCCGTGTCCGGTCCCTTCAGTCCATCCGCCGGCGAGCCCTCCGAGTCCAGCCTCACCGCGGCCCAGCGGCGAGCGGTCACCGAGCTTCTGCGCGTCTCCCCGGTGGCCACCGACCTGGCCGGGCGCTTCGCGGCCCGGGGTGAGGCGCTGGCACTGGTGGGGGGGTCGGTCCGCGACGCGCTGCTGGGGCGCTTAGGGAACGACCTGGACTTCACCACCTCGGCCCGGCCGGACAGGACCGCCTCGATTCTGACGGGGTGGGCGGAGGCGGTCTGGGACGTCGGCGCGGCCTTCGGCACGATCGGGGCGCGCAAGGGCGGGTTCACGCTGGAGATCACGACCTACCGCACCGACGCCTATGACCGCGATTCCCGCAAACCCGAGGTGGTCTACGGTGACACCCTCGCCGAGGACCTGGTGCGCCGGGATTTCACGATCAACGCCATGGCGGTCGCCTTGCCTGGGATCGAGTTCATCGACCCGCACAACGGGTTGGCTGATCTGGCCGCAGGGGTGTTGCGCACGCCGCGCAGCCCGAGGGAATCCTTCTCCGACGACCCGCTGCGGATGATGCGCGCGGCGCGCTTCGCAGCCCAGCTCGGGGTGGACGTCGCGCCCGAAGTCCAGACAGCGATGACGGACATGGCGCAACGCCTGGACATCGTCTCCGCGGAGCGGGTGCGGGACGAGCTGGTCAAGTTGGTCTGCGCGAAGCAGCCGCGCAAGGGGTTGGCGCTGCTGGTGGAGACCGGGTTGGCGGACCGGGTGCTGCCGGAGGTGCCCAAGATGCGCCTGGAGATCGATGAACATCACCGGCACAAGGACGTTTACGAGCACTCGCTGACCGTGCTGGACCAGGCGATCGCCTTGGAAGATGCAGGTCCGGACTTCGTGCTGCGGTTTGCGGCGCTCATGCACGACATCGGCAAGCCTCGGACCCGGCGCAACGAACCCGGCGGACGGGTGAGTTTCCATCACCACGAGGTGGTCGGGCGGCACATGACGCTGGCGCGGATGAAGGCATTGAAGTTCGACAAGGCGACCACCGAGGCGGTCGCGCGCCTGGTGGAGCTGCACCTGCGCTTTCACGGCTACGGCAGTGGCGAATGGACCGACGCGGCGGTGCGCCGCTACGTCACTGACGCCGGGGAGCTACTTCCGCGCTTGCACAAGCTCACCCGCGCGGACTGCACAACCCGCAACAAGCGAAAAGCGGCAGAGTTGGCCCGCACCTACGACTCCTTGGAGGCCCGCATCGGTGTGCTGGCCGCCCAGGAGGAGCTGAACGCGATCCGGCCTGCGCTGGATGGGACGGCGATCATGGCCGAGCTGGGTTTGTCGCCGGGGCCGTTGGTGGGCCGGGCTTACCGCTTCCTACTTGAGCTGAGGATGGAGCAGGGGCCGATGAGCGCGGAGCAGGGCCGCGTGGAGCTTCGCCGGTGGTGGGCGGAGCAGCCCGAGGCCAGATGATTGGCCGCTGATTGCTAGTGAAGTGCTGTCAACGCAGCGGGCCAGCTTCCGAATAAATCGGGCGAATCGACCTCCGAACGGGTGAACCGACTACAAAGGGGTAACACCCTCTGCCGCGATCGGTGGATCTGCCCCTACGGTGCTCCTACGAAGCCCAACAGGGTGGCGCGGGTGGGAGAGGATGACCGATGCGTAGGCAGACACGGACCCAGCGGGTAACCCTGGCGGCAATGGCGGGCGCGTTGATGCTCGCTGGATGTGGCGGCGGAGACGACGAAGCCAACGGCGATGGCGATGGCGGTCCTGCTGCGGTGAGCGCGGCCCAGGAGAACCCCTTATTCCAGGGTGGCAGTCTGACCGGGCCGGTCAAGCCAGGCGGAGAGATCAAGGTCGAGGGCTGCAAGCCTGCTCGTCCACTGATCCCCTCGGACACGGTCGAGACCTGCGGCGGCAACATCCTGGACTCGGTCACTGCTCGGCTCGTCCGCTACAACCCCGACACTGCCGCGGCGGAAGAGGACATTGCCGAGTCGATCACGACCGAAGACAACCTGACCTACACCGTCAAGCTTAAGAAGGACATCAAGTTCCACGATGGCACACCGGTGACCGCGGACAGTTTTGTCGACGCGTGGAACTTCGGCTCCAGCGCAAAGAACAATCAACTTGCTTCGACCTTCTTCGCCCCGATCAAGGGCTACACCGACGTCAACCCCGAAGACCCTGACGGCGAGGAGGGTCCGAAGAAGGCCCCGGCGGCCAAGGCCACCGGCATGTCCGGGCTGAAGGTTGTGAATCCGACCCAGTTCACCATCACCCTGGAGCAGGAGAGCTCGACCTTCGCGCAGCGGCTGGGGTACACCGCGTTTTCCCCTTTGCCGACATCGTTCTTCGCCGACGGTGGCAAGGCATTCGGCAAGAAGCCGATCGGTGCCGGGCCATTCAAGATGGAGAGTTACGACCCCAATAAGGAAGCGGTGTTGGTCAAGGACACCTCTTACGACCGCCTCGGCGTGCCGAACGTCGACAAGGTGACTTTTGTGGTGGTCCAGCCCAACGCTGCCTACGAACAGGTCGTGGCCAATCAGCTCGACATGAACCGCCAGATCCCCTCGGCCAAACTGGTGTCGGGTGTTTTCCGCCGCGACCTCGATGAGCGTTTCGTACGCCGGGAAGCCGGCGTCATCCAAACGATCACCTTCCCGCCGAAGAACGTCGACCCCAGCTACGACAACATCAAGCTGCGCCAAGCGTTGTCGCTGGCCATCGACCGCCAAGCCGTCATCAACATTGCCTTCCCCGATCGCAAACCCGCGACCGGCTGGGTCGCCCCGGTCGCCGGCGGTTACAAGGCTGGCGCCTGTGGAGACCTGTGCTTGTTCGATCCAGTTCGCGCCAAGCAGCTGTTTGACGAAGCTGGCGGGTACACGGGCACCATCACGTTGTCCTACAACGCCGATGGTGACCACAAGACCTGGACGGAAGGAGTCTGCAACCAGATTAAGAACAATCTCGGCGCCGAATGCATCGCCACCCCGGTCGTGGACTTCGCGACGTTCCGCACGGCGGTGGAGGCTCGCGAACAGAAGGGCCTGTTCCGCACGGGTTGGCAGATGGACTACCCGTCGATTGAGAACTTCCTTGAGCCGCTGTACAAGACCGACGCCTCCTCCAATGACGGGGTGTACTCCGACCCGGCATTCGACGCCGCACTGGAGTCCGCAGCGGCGCTGGAGGATGAGGCCGAGGTATTCGCTGCCTATCAGGAAGCCGAGGCCTTGTTGCGTAATGGCCTGCCGGTGATCCCACTCTGGTATTCCTCGGTGGTGATCGGCCATTCCGATCGGGTGACCAACGTCAAGCTCACGGTCTTCGGTACCTATGACTTGAGCTCAGTCTCAGTGATCTGACCCAGCGCCCAGCCGCACATCATTGGGCTGCCCCCCACCCTCGGTGGGGGGCAGCCCGCGTCTGATGTGCGCCGCTGGTGACACTGTGACGGACGTCCCGTCT
Organism: Sporichthyaceae bacterium; assembly: GCA_052388275.1. Lineage (GTDB taxonomy): Bacteria > Actinomycetota > Actinomycetes > Sporichthyales > Sporichthyaceae > JBQTII01. Next base: position 29,938 of record JBQTII010000095.1, read on the forward strand.
GCAGGGCACTAGCCTGAGCCGCACGTCGACGCCTGCCGGGGCCTGCGGACTCGGCCGAGAGGAGGTCTGCATGGGTCGCTACGTCGCCCGACGCCTGCTGCAGATGATCTTCGTCGTACTCGGCGCGACCTTCCTCATCTTTGCCATGGTGTACGCCTTGCCGGGAGATCCGCTGGCGGGCAAATGCGGTGAGCGACGCTGCCCAGAGGAGTTCATTGCTGCCGAGACCGAACGGCTGCACCTCGACGATCCCTTACCGCTGCAATACCTCTACTACCTGGCGAACCTGCTCAAGGGCGATTTCGGAACGACGTCGTCCGGGGAGAGTGTGGCCGGGCTCATCCAGGACGCCTATCCGGCGACGGTGAAGCTCGCGATCATCGCCTTGTTCTTCATCACGGCAGTGGGGATCTCCTCGGGCATCCTGTCCGGGATAAAGCGCGGGGGTGCTATCGACCGCGGAATCTTGATCTTCACGCTGTTCTTGATCTCGCTGCCGGTCTTCGTCATCGGCACCTTCGCCCAGTGGATTCTCGGCCACCGCCTGGACCTGTTCCCGGTCACCGCCACCGACGGCACCTGGGGACAGCTGATCATGCCCGGCATCGTGGTCGCCGCGCTGTCCCTGGCCTACGCAAGCCGAATCACCCGAGCCAGCCTGTCGGAGAACCTGCGAGCGGATTACGTCCGAACGGCGCGCGCCAAGGGCATGCCCGAGCGCCGGGTGATCGGCATCCACGGGCTGCGGAACTCGATGATTCCGGTCGTGACCTTTCTCGGCACCGACTTCGGCACCCTGCTTGGTGGCGCAGTGGTCACGGAAGGGGTATTTGGTATCCGCGGGATCGGTGGCCTGGTCTTCAGCAGCATCGGTCAGCGCGAAGGTGCGACCGTGGTGGGTGTCGTCACCGTGCTCGTCCTGATCTTCCTGCTCGTCAATTTGCTGGTGGACCTGCTCTACGCGGTACTGGATCCGAGGATTCGCTATGAGTGATGCGCTGGCTGCGGACTCGCTAGTGGAACCCGCAGCGCCCGCGAGCGAGGCACCACGGTCCCTAGGCCGAGACGCCTGGGAAGATCTGCGGCGTAATCCGATTGCGATCTTCTCCGCCGCAGTCATCGTCCTCATGGTGTTCACAGCGGCCTTCCCTGGCCTGCTGACCAACCGGCCCCCGGATCGCAACTGCCAACCTGCCCTGAGCCGGCAAGGCCCCTCGGCGGATGCGTGGTTCGGTTACACGGTTCAAGGCTGTGATGTGTTCTCCCGCACGGTCTACGGAGCGCGCGCCTCGATTCTGGTGGGACTGCTCGCCGCAGCGAGCATCTTCGTCATCGGGGTGGTCCTCGGGATGATTTCGGGCTATTTCGGGCGGCGGGTTGACACCGCGATATCGCGTACCGCCGACGTGTTCTTCGGGATCCCCTTCTTCCTCGGCGCGATCATCGTGCTGGCCTCAGTCCCGTCCGGGGACCAGCGCAGCTTCTGGGTTCCGGTACTCAAAGTGGTGCTTGCTCTCTCTATCCTCGGCTGGCCCGCGATGATGCGGCTGACCCGGGCGGCGACCCTGCAGGTGAGCAACGCCGATTACGTTGCCGCCGCTCGCGCGTTGGGCGCCTCGCCCCGCTGGATTCTGGTCAAACATGTGCTGCCCAACGCGGTGCAGCCGGCGATCGTCTACGCCACCATCGCCCTCGGCGGCTTCATCGGCGCCGAGGCGACTCTCTCGTTCCTCGGGGTCGGCCTGCGCGCCCCGGTGGTCTCTTGGGGAGTGGACATCTCCGACGCGCAGTTCTTCCTGCGTTCGGACCCGCACATGCTGGCTTTCCCCGCGCTCTTCCTCTCCCTCACCGTTCTCGCGTTCATCATGCTCGGCGATGCGGTGCGTGATGCCCTCGATCCGAAGCTGCGATAGGCGGGCCCCGCTGCGATGACCACCGCGACCGATGTGACACCCGTACCGCCCGCAATACCAGCCGGCCCATTGCTTCAGGTGGTTGGGCTCGAGGTCGAGTTCCGGACCCGCGAGGGAGTGGCCAAGGCCGTCAACGGGGTGAGCTACTCCGTCGAGTCCGGCGAGACTCTCGCTGTACTGGGGGAATCCGGCTGCGGGAAAAGCGTGACTGCTCAGGCGATCATGGGGATCATTGACAGCCCGCCGGGATTCGTGACAGGTGGTCAGGTTCGCTTCGCAGGGCAGGACATTCTGACCTTGGACAAGGAATCTCGGCGCAAGTTGCGCGGCACTGAGATGGCGATGATTTTTCAAGACGCTCTGTCGGCGTTGAATCCGGTGTTCACTGTCGGCTGGCAGATCGGGGAGATGTTTCGCGTCCACCAAGGGATGTCGCGCAAGGACGCCAAGGCCAAGGCGATCGAACTCATGGACCGGGTGAAGATTCCCTCGGCCAAGGACCGCGTGAACGATTATCCCCATCAGTTCTCCGGAGGCATGCGCCAGCGCGTGATGATCGCGATGTCGATCGCGTTGAGCCCTAAGTTGCTCATCGCCGACGAGCCCACCACCGCACTCGATGTGACAGTCCAGGCTCAGGTGATGGATCTGCTCGCTGAGTTGCAACGCGAGTCGGGCATGGCACTGATTCTGATCACGCACGACCTGGGTGTGGTCGCTGACGTGGCGGACAAGTGCGCGGTGATGTATGCCGGGCGGATCGTCGAGGAGGCCAGCGTTGACGACCTCTACGCGAACCCGGCGCACCCCTATACCCAGGGCCTGTTGAAATCGATTCCGCGCCTTGATCTGAAGGGCCATGAGATTTCGGTGATCAAGGGCTTGCCCCCTACCCTGACTCGGATGCCTTCCGGGTGCGCGTTCCATCCGCGATGCGGCCTGCGCCAAGACCAGTGTGTGAGCCAGACTCCGCCGTTGTACCCGATCTCGGCCGGGCGTGGCAGCGCCTGTCATTTTTGGCGGGAGGCGCTCGATGGCGAGTGAGGTCGTGCTTGAGGTTCGTGATCTCGTCAAGCACTTTCCGATCACCGAAGGGGTGGTGCTCAAGCGCAAGGTCGGCGCCGTGCAGGCCGTGGATGGGGTGAGTTTCGACCTTCATCGCGGCGAGACTCTAGGGCTCGTGGGCGAATCCGGCTGCGGAAAGTCGACGATCGCCAAGCTGTTGATGGGTTTGGAGGCCCCGACCTCAGGTCACGCCTACTACAACGGCGACGACATCTTCACCCTCAAGGGCAACGCCCAACGCGCACTGCGGCGTCAGATCCAGCTCGTTATGCAGGACCCTTACTCCTCGCTGAATCCGCGGATGACGGTCGCCGACATCGTGGGCGAGCCGTTCGAGATCCACCCGGAGGTTGCGCCCAAGGGGGAACGCCAGGCCAGGGTGAAGGAGCTCCTCGACCTGGTCGGCCTCAACCCTGAACACATCAACCGCTATCCCCACCAGTTCTCCGGCGGCCAGCGCCAGCGCATCGGCATCGCCCGCGCCCTCGCGCTTCGCCCGGAGATCATCGTGTGTGACGAGCCGGTCTCGGCGTTGGATGTGTCCATTCAGGCGCAGGTGATGAACCTGCTCGAGCGCTTGCAGGGTGAACTGGGCCTGTCCTACATCTTCATCGCTCACGACTTATCCGTGGTGCGCCACCTGTCCGATCGGGTGGCGGTGATGTACCTCGGTCGCATCGCCGAGATCGGCACCGACGTCGAGATCTACGAACATCCCACCCACCCCTACACCCAGGCCCTGCTCTCCGCCGTGCCGGTCCCAGACCCATCCCAGCGCGGTCAGCGAACGGTGATCCGCCTGACGGGGGACGTCCCCAGCCCGGCCAACCCGCCGTCAGGGTGCCGCTTCCGCACCCGCTGCTGGAAGGCGGTCGACAAGTGCGCCGCCGAGGTTCCCGAACTCGTCGAACGCGTTGGCGGGCACCCGAGCGCCTGTCACTTCGCCGAGGAGAGGGAGATCATTCACTCCGCGGAGTGAGGTTGAGCCTCTGGGCTTGCCCGATTGTGGTCGTCGCGCGCGAGCGGTTCAGGAACACCACCGCGGTGATCAGGTACAGCGCGCTGACCACGCCGAGCATCGGGTAGGACTCACCGTCATCGGGCAGGGTCAGCGCGGCGACGGCGGCGGCAGCGACGAACGCCAGGTTGAACAGCACGTCGTAGAGGGCGAAGGCGCGGCCGCGGTGCACGTCGTCGATGTTCTCCTGCACCAGGGTGTCCACGCAGATCTTCATCACCTGGGCGCAGGCACCGAGGGCGAAGGAGGCGGCCACCACCAGGGCCGGGGTGTAGGGGGCGCTGAGCCCGAAGCCCAGGAGCCCGGCCACGCTCAGCGCGGTGACGATGCACCGCGGTTTGCCGAAGCGGTGTACCAGCGCCGGCGTCGCCATGGCGGCGAGCAGGAACCCCACACCCCCGGCGGCGAAGACCACGCCGAGCCCGGCCAGGGCGGCATCGCCGTCGGACTCGGGATCGTTGAAGTTGTTGCGGTAGAGCAGCAGGGCGGCGATCGCGGCGCTGCCGTAGCAGAAGCGTTGCACCGCAGTGGCCAGCAGGGCGTCGCGGGCGCCCCGGCGAGACCAGATGTGGGCGGCGCCTTCGGCGAGCCCGGCGGCCACGTGCCGGACTGCCGCGCGCACAGCGGCCGGCGCTGCGGCAAGATCCGGGCCAAGCAGGTCGCGGTCCATCGTGACGGCCAGTCGCGCGGACACCAGGTAACCCGCCCCGGCCGACAGCATCAGCGCCGCGTCCCCACCCGAGCCCTCGAGGACCAAGCCGAGCGCGAGACCCAGGCCGCCGCCCGTCATCGCGGCGAGGGATCCCGCGGTCACGCTGACCGAGTTGGCCATCACCAGCTCCTCACGGGCCACCACCCGCGGAAGGGCAGCCGAGAGCGCGGTGAGGAAGAAGCGGTTGACCGAGATCGCGGCCAGCGCGAGAACGTAGAACGCCGGTCCGGTGTTCCCGTAGATCGGGAAGGTGGCGACCACGCAGACCAGCACGGCGCGGATCAGATTGGCGACCAGCAGGATCTGTCGGCGCCGCCAGCGGTCCAGGAACACCCCGGCAAACGGTCCGACGACGGTGTACGGCAGCAGCAGCACCGCGAACGTCGCCGCCGCGGACTGCGCCGACCCCGCCCGCTCGGGGGAGAAGAAGACGTAGGAGGCCAGCGCCACCTGGAACGCCCCGTCACTCGCCTGGGCGCTGAGGCGGGTGGCGAACAACCGCCGGAAATCCCGATGCGCGAGCACCGCGCGCAGATCCGAGAGCGAGGCCACCTAGCGAGGGTAGGCGCTTCGCCTTGCGTCCGAAGAAGTGGTCGTTATAGCAACCAGTAACTCGGACGTCAGCGCTCGTTTTCGCCGCGGATGAAGGCTTCGACGGCGCGGTGGCACTCGTCGTCGGCGTACTGCTCCGGCGGGGACTTCATGAAGTAGCTCGACGCCGACAGCAGCGGTCCGCCGATGCCGCGGTCCTTCGCGATCTTCGCGGCGCGGACCGCGTCGATGATGACGCCGGCCGAGTTCGGGGAGTCCCAGACCTCGAGCTTGTACTCCAGGTTCAGCGGGGTGTCCCCGAAGGAGCGGCCCTCCAGGCGCACGTAGGCCCACTTGCGGTCATCGAGCCACGGCACGTGGTCGCTCGGGCCGATGTGCACCTCGTCGGCGCGCATCTCGTGCGGGATCTGGCTGGTGACCGACTGGGTCTTGGAGATCTTCTTGGACTTCAGCCGCTTGCGCTCGAGCATGTTCTTGAAGTCCATGTTGCCGCCGAAGTTGAGCTGATAGGTGCGCAGCAGTTCCACGCCGCGGTCCTCGAACAGCTTGGCCATCACGCGGTGGGTGATGGTGGCGCCGACCTGGGACTTGATGTCGTCGCCGACGATCGGCACACCGGCGTCGGTGAACTTCTGGGCCCAATCCGGGTCGGAGGCGATGAAGACCGGCAAAGCGTTGACGAAAGCGACCTTCGCGTCCAGGCAGCACTGGGCGTAGAACTTGTCGGCTGCCTCGGAGCCCACCGGCAGGTAGGACACGAGCACGTCGACCCGGGCGTCCTTGAGGACTTGCACGACGTCGACGGGAGCCTCGTCGGATTCGTCGACCAACTCCCGGTAGTACTCACCAAGTCCGTCAAAGGTGTGCCCGCGGGAGACGATCACGCCGTTGGGGGGTACATCGGCGAAGGTGATCGTGTTGTTCTCCGACGCGGCGATGGCCTCGGACAGGTCGCGGCCGACCTTCTTGGCGTCCACGTCGAACGCGGCGACGAACTCCACATCGCCGACGTGATAGTCCCCGAACTGCACGTGCATCAGACCGGGGACCCGCTGGCTCGGGTCGGCGTTCTTGTAGAACTCGACGCCCTGGACCAGTGACGACGCACAGTTACCGACGCCGACGATTGCTACGCGTACCGAACCCATGGCTGGGTGCTCCTGTCTGGACTGACCTACGTGGTGGACTGTGCTACAGATGTGGGGAAACCGGGCCGGGGGTGCCGGTCTGACGCTCGGTGTCGATGAGCTCGGAGAGCCAGCGCACCTCGCGTTCGACTGATTCCAGGCCGTGGCGCTGGAGTTCGAGGGTGTAGGCATCGACGCGCTCACGGGTGCGCGTGGCCGAGGAGCGAAAGCCGTCCAGGCGCTCCTCTAGGCGCCGGCGGCGTCCTTCGAGGATGCGCAGCCGCACGGCGGCGTCGGTGCGTCCGAAGAACGCGAAGCGGACACCGAAGTTGTCGTCGTCCCATTCCTGCGGCCCGCAGGCGCCCATGAGATCGGCGAAGTGCTCCTTGCCGTCGGCGGTGATCGCGTACACGATCTTCGCCCGCTTTCCGCCCAGCGCTACGCCTGCCTGCTCCGGGTTTTCCTCGGCGATCAGATCCGTGGTGACCAGGTTCTTCAGGCACGGATAGAGCGAGCCGTAGGAGATGGCCCGGAAGGTGCCGAGCAGGACGTTGAGGCGCTTGCGCAGTTCGTAGCCGTGCATCGGGGACTCGTGCAGCAGTCCCAGGACGGCGAGGGAGAGGACGTCGTTGCGCTTGCCCATCTCGCCACCTCCTTCCGGGTGCTGCACTCGCTGCGACCGCGCGGCCGAACGGGTGGATATGCTCCGGCGTGCACCGGCACGGCCTATCTGCCCGATGTATCGACTCGATATATCGAGCAGATGCGGGGAGCCTACGTCGCTCGGAGCCGGGTGGCAAATGCCGCGCGCCGGTGTGCTGCAGATCACCCATTCGTCGCAGTTGCGAGCGGGTCCTGCCGCAGGCGTGGCCCGTGGGCGCGACGACCGGAGGTTCCCGGTGGTTCACATCGGGGGCACAGACCGGGGGAGCACAGATCACAAGGTGGTGTCGGAGCGGGGTCCGGTGTCGGTATCGCGTCGTACGCTGCTCGCGATGAGGTCCTCTGGGACCATCGAGAATTATTCGACCTCCATGGGGTCGCGCACCGGTGGCGCGCGCCCTGCGCGGGGCCTAGAGGAGTTGCGCAGCCGATGAAGAGGTTCCGTCGCGGCACGAGCGAGCCGAACCCGACCCCCACCCCGGGGCAGGGCCCAGGCGCCGCCGACGATCAGTGGTTCCGGCCGGAGCCTGCCCCGGGTCGTCGCGCGGGCAGCGCCGCAGCCTCGTCGCCCGCGCCCGATGCCCCCACGGAGTCCTTCACCCCCCCGGCGAACTGGCTGGAGAAGAAGTCGGGGGCCGCTAAGGCCGCGGCCGGCTCTGCTGGCGGGGGCGGTGCTCGCAAAGGCCGGGGTGGCTCGGGTGGTGGCTCGGGCAGTGGCCCGGGCCGCGGCGGCAAGGGAGCGGCGGCCGGTGGTCCCACTGGCCCCGGGGGCAAAGACGGCAAGCGCAAGCGGAAGAAGAAGCACCGCGTGCAGAAGGTGCTGTGGTCGATGCTGGCGGTCTTCGCGATCGGCTTCTTCATGGCCTTGGTCGCGTACTCGCGGATCGAGATCCCGGACCCTAACGAGAGCGCACTGCAGCAGACCTCGCGGGTGTACTACGCAGGCGGGGAGGAGGAGATCGGACGATTCGGCGACACGAACCGCGTCTCCGTGCCGCTGGACCGGGTGCCTACCTCACTGCGCGACGCGGTGCTCGCCGTGGAGAACCGCAGCTTCTACACCGACAACGGAGTCTCGCCCAAGGGCATGCTCCGGGCGCTGTGGGTCAACCTGCGGGGCGGGTCCACCCAAGGCGGTTCGACGATCACCCAGCAGTACGTGAAGAACTACTACCTGACCACCGAGCGTTCGATTCAGCGCAAGCTCAAAGAAGCGCTGCTCTCCATCAAGATCGACCGCGACCGGTCCAAGGATCAGATCCTTGAGGACTACCTCAACACGATCTATTTGGGTAAGGGCGCCTACGGGGTGCAGGCGGCCGCCAAGGCCTACTTCAACAAGGACGTCAGCGATCTGACGGTAGCTCAGGGAGCCGTGCTCGCGGGCGTCATCCAGCGCCCCAGCCGATACGACCCAACCGACGCCGACGGTCGCGCTGCGCTGCGCTCGCGCTGGCAGATCGTCATTAACTCGATGGTCGAGACACGTGCATTGACCCCGGAGGCCCGGGACAAGCTGAAGTTCCCGAAGTTCCCCAAGCAGGCGCAGGCCGAGTCGCGCTTCGGTGGGCAGAAGGGGTACATCCTGACGATGATCCGGGCCGAGCTCAAGGCCCGCGGGCTGAGCACCGACGAGATCGAGAACGGCGGACTGCGCATCGTCACCACGCTGGACCCGCAGGCTCAGGAGGCCGCGGAGATGGCGGTGCCGGAGGAGTTCCCCGAATCCAACACCAAGGGCCTGCGGGTGGGGCTGGTCTCGGTGCAGCCGGGCACCGGGCGCATCTTGGCCATGTACGGCGGCAAGGACTTCCTGGGCAAGGACAAGTTCGCCCAGGTCAACACCGCGACCTATCCCATCCAGGCCGGGTCGACGATGAAGATCTTCACCACCGCGTCATTGCTGGAGAACGGCTACACGCTGCGGTCGCGCTTCAACGGCAACTCTCCGCTGAACCTGCCGGGCTCCAAGCCCGTCAACAACCAAGGCTTCGTCGACTTCGGCGCCGTCACGCTCAAGCGGGCGCTGGAGAAATCGGTGAACACCGCGTTCGTGCAGGCCGTGACCAAGGTCGGCGCCACCACCGTGCGCAAGACCATGGTCACCGCCGGCATCCCGAACAAGACCCCGGGTCTGGACACCAACGCTCGCATCACCCTGGGAATCGCCTCCACGCCTCCGGTGGACATCGCCGGCGCGATCGGGACATTGTGCGGCGGCGGGATCCGGGCAGAGACGCACATCGTGGAGCGCGTGCTCGGCCCCAACGGCGGCGAGATCCCGATCCGCCGACCTCAGGTGAGCAACGAGGCGGTGTTCGACGAGCAGACCATAGCCGGCACCTTGGAGGCCATGCAGGCGGTCGTCCAGGTCGGCACCGGAACCGAGGCCAAGCGCCTGGGACGCCCCGCCGCCGGCAAGACCGGTACCCACGAGGGCCTGACGGCCTGGTTCAGCGGCTGCACCCCGCAGATGGCGACGGCGGTGAACTTCTTCAAGGGAAACGGCACCAAGGATCTGCCGACGATCGACGGACGTAACTTCTTCGGTGGCGGCTTCCCGGCCAAGACCTGGACGACGTTCATGAAGGCGGCATTGCGCGGTCAGCCCGTCGAGGAGTTCCCGAAAGCACAGCGCACCGCCAGCACCGAAACTCCCACCACGGACCCGTTCGACACCGAATCCGGATTCGAGAGCGCGGATCCGAATGAGGGCGGTCCGCTGGTGACAACCGGGCCGATCTTCCCCTCCTTCGACCCGGGCCCGACCACGGTGCCTTCTCCGGACCCGAAGCCGACCAAGAGCCCGCCGCCGACGGCCACCCCGACAGAGACGGGGGCGCCAACACCGAGCGCCACCGCGACCGAGACGCCGCAACCAGCGCCGACGCCGGCCGCCATCCCGGGGACCGGTGCACCGCCGGGCGAGGGCGCGCAGGGCCTCGACGCCGAGCCGTGAGCCGTCCGGGCCGCGCCGACCCGGGCGACGGCCCCGGCGCGGAGCCCTCGCACGTCGCGCACGAGTTCACGGCGCCCAGCCATGACGATCCGGTGATCCGGGCGGGCAGCGCCGGCGTGGGTGGCCCGGCCGGCGCCCGGCGCGCAGGCGCCCATGCCTGGTGGACGCCGCTGCGGGTGGTGCTGGCGCTCGCGACTCTCGCGATGGTGCTCGGAGTGCTGGAGCGAGGTCCGTGCCGGGACGTCGCCTGGCCGCGCAGCGACGGCCAGCAGTTCGCCCGCGCCTGCTACTCCGACATTCCGCATCTGTTCCGCGAACGCGGCTTCGCCGACGGGGCCATCCCCTATCTGGACGCCGGGGATTACCCGAAGCTGGAGTACCCGGTGCTGACCGGCGCGGCGATGTGGATCAGCGCCGAGGCGGTTAACGCGCTGCCCGGCTCCGACCTCGATTCCCGCGCCGTGCGCTACTACGACGTGAACGCGCTGCTGCTCGGGCTGGCGGCGCTGCTCACGGTCGCGGCCGTGGTGCGCCTGGCCGGACGGCGGAGGCCCTGGGACGCCGCACTGGTGGCGGCCTCGCCGCTGCTCGTGCTGCACGCCACCATCAACTGGGACCTGCTCGCCGTTGCCCTCACAACGCTGGCGATGCTCGCCTGGGCGCGCTCACGGATCGGGACTACGGGGATGCTGCTCGGCCTCGCGGTGGCGACCAAGCTGTATGCAGCAGTGCTGCTACTCCCGTTCGCACTGCTGTGCCTGCGGGCCGGGACGATGCGTGCTTTTGGCCGGTTGTTCGCGGCCGCCGCCGCGTCGTGGACGGCGGTGAACCTGCCGGTGGCCCTGGCCGCTCCCGAGGGCTGGTGGGCGTTCTATGAGTTCAACCTCGATCGCGGTGCGGACTTCGGCTCCGTGTGGTTCGCGCTGGCCCGCAGCGGGCACGCAATACCCGAGCTGGACCTCGTCGTCACCGCGCTGACGCTGGCGGGCTTCGCCGCGATCGCCTGGCTGGCGCTTCGGGCGCCCCGGCGCCCCCGGCTGGCCCAGCTTGCCTTCCTGGCCGTCGCCGTCTTCGTCATCACCAACAAGGTCTGGTCGCCGCAGTACGCGCTGTGGCTGCTACCGCTCGCCGCCCTCGCTCGTCCGCGCTGGCGGGACCTGGGTATCTGGCAGGCGACCGAGGTCGTGTACTTCTTCGCCGTGTGGCTTTACCTGCTCGGCGGGTACGACCAGGGCCTGTCGATGAACGGGTACACCGCGGCGATCCTGCTCCGCCTGGGCGGATTGGCGTGGCTGGTCGCCGTGGTGGTGCGCGACGTGCTCGACCCGCGCTGTGACCCGGTGCGTGCCGACGGGGTGGTGGACGACCCGGCCGGGGGGCCGTGCGCGGACCGTCCGGACCGCCGGGCGCGCGCCACGGCCGGTCCCCCTGGCGCATCCGCCCTGGCCTGGTCGCAGCGGTGAGCCTGACCAGGTCCGCCCGCCAGCGTCCGTCGTGGCGCCTCGACGTGGTGGACGCCGCCGCGTTGCGGCTCTGGCTACTCACCCGGCTCGCAGTGTTCGCCCTGGTCAGCGCCGCCGCGTGGCTCTTCGCGGCGGACTCCGACGCCCGCGAACCACTGAATTACCTGCAGCGGTGGACGCGCTGGGACACGGTCCACTACGAGACCCTCGCCCGCTGGGGATACGACGGAGATCCGGCGACCGGCCCGCAGGTACCGCTGGAGGCGTTCTTCCCCGGCTTCCCCCTGACCCTGCGGGCGCTGCACGCGATCACCGGCCTGGACCACGTCCTGCTCGGGCTGGTCGTCTCCTTTCTCGCCGGCGGCGTCGCTGCCGTTGCGCTCGCGCGGATCGCGGCCCTGGAAGCGGGGCCGGGAACGCTCGCGGCTGCCCTCGCCGAGCGCACGGCGCTGCTGTTCCTGCTGTCGCCGTCGGCGGTGTTCCTGGCCGCCGCCTACACCGAGGCGCTGTTCCTCGCCTTCGCACTACCCGCCTGGCTGGCCGCGCGCCGTGGTCGCTGGCCGGTGGCGGCGCTGCTGGCCGCGGGGGCGACGAGCGTGCGCATCACCGGGGTGTTCCTGGCGGTCGCGTTGGTCGTGGAGTTCTTGTGCTCCGGGGAGCGGCGGAACTGGCGTTCGGCGCCCTGGCTGATCGTGCCGGGGCTGCCGATTCTGGGGTACTTCGCCTACCTGCACGAGCGGACCGGGGACTGGATGGCGTGGCAGCACGCGCAGGAGGAGGGCTGGTTCCGCAGTTTCCATTGGCCGTGGGAGGCGCTGGGCCACACCTGGGATGCCGCGTTCGGCCGGACGCAGTCGACGAACTTCGCGTGGATGTTCGCTGCGGAACTGCTGGCGGTCGGCGTCGGGATTTCGCTCACGGTGTGGCTGGTGCGCAAGCGACGGTGGGCCGAGGCGACATTTATCGCCTTACAGGTCTGGGCGTTCACCACGTCGTACTGGTTCTTCTCGGTCCCGCGCGCGACGTTGTCCTGGTGGCCGCTGTGGGTGGCGCTCGCGGTGTGGACCCTGCGTCGCCCCTGGGTGTTGCAGGCCTACCTCGCCGTGATCGCGCCGTTCTCGGTGGTCTTCGTGCTGCTGTTCGCCACCGGGCGCTGGGCCGGGTGAGGCGCGGGGGGCGCGCGCTGTAATGCTGGGCCGTATGGAGCATTCCGACTACGTCAAGGCCGCCGGCGCCCAGATCGCCCTGCTCGCGCAGCTGCTCGACGGCGTCGACCTCGATACCGCGGTTCCCACCTGTCCCCCGTGGGATCTCGCCAAGCTGATCAAGCATGTGGGCTCCGCGCATCGCTGGGCTATCGAGCTCATGGGGAGCGGGTCGATCGAGCGCCTCGACCCCCGCGGGCTCGACCTCGGACTGCCCTCGGACCGGGGCGGGCTCGTGGCGTGGCTCGCTGCAGGCGCGACGCCACTCGCGGCGGCGCTGAACGTCGATCCAGGGACCGCCGTATGGACCTGGGGTCCTGGGCACAGCGCGCACTGGTGGGCCCGGCGGATGCTGCACGAGACGCTTGTCCACCACGCGGACGCGGCCCTGGCACTGGGCGTGGAACCGGTGATCGAGCCCGAATTCGGCTGCGACGGGATCGACGAACTGCTCGCCAACCTGGCATCGACCGCGACGTTCAACCCGGCGATGGCGGCCTTGCGCGGCGACGGGGAAAGCCTGCATTTCCATGCGCGCGACGCCCCTGGGGAGTGGACGATCACCCTGACCCCCGACGGGTACCGCTGGGACCGCGGGCACACCAAGGCCACCGTGGCCGTCCAAGGCAGCGCCGCGGACCTGCTGTTGCTGATCTACAACCGCCGTTCGGGCCTCGACGCCGAGCGCTTCACCGTCTTCGGCGACGCCGACCTGCTCGAGCGCTGGCTGACCTGCGCCACCCTCTGACCCCCTGATACCGTGCCTTCGACGTCGGCCGCAAGGCGCGCGTCGGAGGGGCTGTAGCGCAGTTGGTAGCGCACTTCCATGGCATGGAAGGGGTCAGGGGTTCGAATCCCC
>JBQTII010000096.1:0-19784 GCA_052388275.1 Sporichthyaceae bacterium
CTGCCGGAAGTCCCGCCGTCGGTTCCGGGTCTGCCCGGTGTCCCCGGGCTGCCGGGTCTGCCCGGTGTCCCCGGGCTGCCGGGTCTGCCGGATGTCCCGCCGTCGGTTCCGGGTCTGCCCGGTGTCCCGGGTCTGCCGGGTGTCCCCGGGGTTCCTGGGTTGCCGGGTCTGCCGGATGTCCCGCCGTCGGTTCCGGGTCTGCCCGGTGTCCCCGGGCTGCCGGGGTTGCCGGGTTTGCCGGATGTTCCGCCGTCGGTTCCGGGTCTGCCGGGTGTCCCCGGGCTGCCGGGTGTCCCCGGGCTGCCGGGTGTCCCCGGGTTGCCGGGTCTGCCGGATGTCCCGCCGTCGGTTCCGGGTCTGCCCGGGGTTCCCGGGGTTCCCGGGGTTTCTGGGTTGCCGGGTCTGCCGGGTCTGCCGGATGTCCCGCCGTCGATCCCCGGTCTGCCGGCGCTGCCGGACCTCTCGGACGTGCCGGGTCTCGACGACCTGCCTGATCTGGATCGCCTGATCGATCTCGATCGGTTGGACGGTCTCGACGAGTTGCCGCCGGTTCCGGGTCTCGACTGACAGTGAGCAGCTCTGAGGGGCTCCGGCACGATGCCGGGGCCCCTCAGCGATGCCGAGGTCAGCGGACGTGTTCGCACCCACGCAGGTGTCCCGCCACTAATCTGAGCCGATGAACGCGTTGCGGTTCGCCGCCAAAGCGGTACTCATCGCGGGTACGGCACGAGCCCTGGTGCAGGCGCATCGCATTGCGCGCAATGCCCGCCTTGCTTACCTCCCGCCCGCCAAAGCGCCCGAGGTGAGCGAGCGGATCTCGGTCCTGATGCCCGCCCGCAATGAGGCCCATCGCATCGCGCCCGGCATTCGCTCGTTAGTCGCCCAGCAAGGGTGCGCCGACCTGGAGATCCTCGTCCTGGACGACAACTCCACCGACGGCACCTCTGAGGTGATCCGCGATGCCGCCGGTGGCGATCCGCGGGTGCGCATCCTGAACGGGCGTGCGCTGCCCCAGGGCTGGCGCGGCAAACCGCACGCCTGCATGCAACTGGGGGAGGCGGCCACCGGTTCGATCGTGGTGTTCGTCGATGCCGACGTCACCTTCGCCCCGCACGCGATGGCCTCCGCGGCAACGTTGCTGCGCAGCAGACACCTGGACTACCTCTCGCCGTTCCCGCGGCAGTTGACCGGCAGCTTCGCTGAGCGCCTGATGCAGCCGGTCAACAGCTGGGTACGCCTGGGTGTGGTGGATATGCGCCACGCTGCCGATTCCCACGAGCCGGGCTCGCTGCTTGCCAACGGTCAGTTCATCGTGATCGATGCGCACGCCTACAAGCGTTCCGGTGGGCACGAGGCGATCAAGGACGCCATGATCGACGATGTCTGGCTGGCCGCGACGCTCAAGGCGAGCGGGTCACGCGGCGTCGCGGTCGGCGGCGCGGACATCTCCTCCTGCCGCATGTACGAGGGTTTCGCCGAACTGCGCGACGGGTACACGCGCTGGCTCTGGGTGCTCTTCCCCAACAATCGGGTTCTGGCGAAGACCTGTGCGAAGGTCTTGGCGACCGACGTGCTGCCGATCCTGGCCGCCCTGCGCGGTTCCAAGGTCGGCTTGCTGGGCTACGCCGCGGCCGTTACCGGTCGCCTGATCTCCGGGCGCGTCGCCCACGACCGCCTGCTGCCCGACGCCTTCCTGCACCCCGCGTCCTCGGCGCTCTCGGTCGGCCTCTACCTCGATTCGGTCCGGCGCCGCAAGCAGGATCAAGTCACCTGGAAGGGCCGTGCGATCACCTGATCGCCCGCAACGATCAGCGGGCGAGGGGATTCGGGCCTTCCTTGCGTGCCAGGATCCGGTAGAGATTCCCCTGACCCGTCCTGCGGATGATCGGGTCCAGCCACTCGTCGGCCCGGTAGGCCGCCTTGAGGAACGGCGGCGAGAGCTTGGTCCACACCAACTCGTGTTTCTTCTCCCGCCACCGGGTGCGCGCCTTGGTCGCCCACGGAACACCCGGGTGCGGGGCGTAGGCCATGAACGGAGCCCCGGCCGCGCAGATCATGTCGACGGGAATATGCGCCTCGGCTACCTGCACCGCGACCGGTCGCAAATTACGCGCGGTCAGCGCCGCCATCAGGTTGCCTAACGGCGGCATGTGCAGGTGCTGCGGCTGGAACCACTGAATCCACCAGCGCCCGAGCACCCGCAAGATCGAGGACGGATTGGGTACCTCGATCAGCAGGTACCCGCCGTCCGGCATCACCCGGTGCGTCAGATCCAGCTCGGTGCGGATGTCCAGCACGTGCTCAAGATAGTGGAACATGGAGATGACGTCGTAACGCCCCGTCAGTTCCTGCTCCAGGTTCGGGAACCAGGAGTGGTGGGCGTGGCTGATCCAGCCCTTCGCGACGGCATCGAGGACACCCTGACCCTGGTCCAGCCCGTCGAAGGTGGCGCCAGGGAAGATCGCCGCAGCATCACGGCAGAAGTGTCCGTAGCCGGCGCCGATGTCCAGCCAGTTCTTCGGGCTCTCGCCGGGGCCGAAGAACGGCTCGAGCATCCTGGCGCGCGAGTGGTAGACGTCAGTGCGGGGGTCGAAAACGGCCTCCATCGCCGCACGGCCGATGCCGTCGTAGAAGTCCTTGTAATAGAAGTTGAGGCCGGTCGGGTTGAGCATGGGGTTCTGGAAGACGTGCTGACACCGACGGCACCGGTTCAACGTGAAGCGGCCGGGCTTTCCTTGGGTGGTGTCGCGGGCCGCGAACATCACCTTCAGGTCGCGGGATCCGCACCACGGACAATCCTCTCGCCGTGGATCCCAGAATCGTTCGATCCCCGCGGCGATCTCGCCCTGGTAGTACGGCCGGGCCGCGTCGAACATTGCCTCGTAGTCCGCGACCGCGGTCGGCGGCACAGGGGCGGAGGTGCACACATCGCACATGAGGGTGCGTCAGCCGTCCTTGCGGGCGAGCACCCGGATGGCGTTGGACCCACCGAAACGTTTTACAGCCGGGCCCAGGTACTTGAAGTCGACCTTGAAGGTCTGCTGGAGCACCTTCGGGGCCACCTTCCAGATCCCCTCGTGCAGCTTGCGCCGGGCACGAGATGGCTCGGGCAACCAGGGAGAGTCCGGGTTGGGCGAGATATGGGTGAGAAAGAAGATCACCGCGCAGGACACCTCACCGGCGATGTGCGCTTCCTTCGACTGCACCCGCACCGGGGTCAGCCCCCGTTCCTTCAAGGCCGCGAGCAGGTTCGGCAGTGGCAGCATGTGTTGGTGCTGCGGCTGGTACCACGGCGCCCACCACCGACCGAATGCCTTGCCCAAGATGGATTGGGCGTCCGGGATCTCGATCGAGACGAAGCCGCCGACGGGCAGTACCTCGGCGACGAGGTCGAGATCGGCGCGCGGGTCACGGACGTGCTCGAGGTAGTGGTGCATGGAGATGACGTCGTACTTACCGCGCACTGCCTCGACGTGCTCGCAGAACTCACCGGGGTAGATGTTGTCCAGCCAGCCCCGAGCCTTGCCCTCCAGCAACGAGGTGCCCATGTCCAGGCCGTCGAAGGTGGTGTTCGGCCAGAACGCTCGGGCGTCGTGAGCGAAATGCCCGTAACCGGTGCCGACGTCGAGCCAGTTCTTCGGCCCTTCCGGGCCGAAAAAACCTTCCACGATCTTGGCTCGCGGTTCGTACAGCCACCCTTGGGAGGAGAACACCGAGTCGATGAACTCGCGTCCGAACCCGTCATAGAAGTCGCGGTAGTAGAACTCCAGACCCGCCAGGTTGAGCCGCGGGTTCTGGAACACGTGCTGGCAGGTCATGCAGCGATCCAGGTAGAACACGCCGGGCTTGCGCTGCATGATGTCGGTCGTGCGCAGACGCCGCGTCAGTGTTGTCGACCCGCACCACGGGCAGTCATACCGGCGTGGCTCGAAGAAGCGGCTCCACCCCAGCTCGATCTCCTCGAGGTAGCGTTCGCGCTCCGCCTGCGACACCTGCGGCATGCTCAGCCCTCCCGTCGCGCGAGGATCCGGTAGGCATTGCCGTGCGAGAGCTTCACCACGCCCTTGCCGAGGAACGCATCGGCCTTAACCGCTGCCTGCAGTAAGGGCGGAAAGACCTTGCCCCACGCTACGGAGTTCAACGTGCGCTGCCACTTCGGCGGGTTCTCCGGCCGCCACGGGTGATCGGGATCCGGTGCGATCTTCGTCATCGCGAACACCAAGGCCATCAGTACCTCGACGGGCTGATGCGCCTCGGACTGCTGGACCTGCACCGGGGTGAAGCCGTGCTCGACAAGAGCCTGGCACAGGTTCGCGACCGGCATGAAATGCACATGCTGGGGCTGGAAGTACGGCACCCACCAGGAGCGGAAGATGTGGCGCAGTACGCACTCGACATCTGGCATCTCGATGAGCAGGTGCGAGCCCGGTTCCAGGGCCGCGGCGGCCGCCGCCAGTTCCGCGCGGGGGCTGACGGTGTGCTCGAGGTAGTGGTGCATCGAGATGACGTCGTAGCGCCCGCGCAGCTCCTCACCCATCTCGGGGAAGGAGTTCTCGCGATACGCATGGGCGATCCAGCCGCGCTCGAGCGCCCGCTCCACCCCCTGGCCTTGGTCCAGGCCGTCGAAGACGGTGTTCGGCAGTTCCCCAGCGGCGTGCTTGGCGAAGTACCCCCAGCCGCAGCCGACGTCCAGCCACGAACGCGGTCCGTCGCCGCCGATGGTCTCGCCGACCAGCTTCGCGCGGGCCACGTTCGCCGGTTCGCCGTAGGAGGCCATCGTGTCGGCCTGCTCACCGCCACGACCGTCGTAGAAGTCGCGGTAATAGAAGCCCAGTCCCTCACCGGTCACGGCAGGGTTCTGGAACACGTGCCCGCACGTTCTGCAACGCTCCAGGCAGAACGTGCCGGGCTTGCGTTGGAACAGCTCACGGGAGCGAATCTCGGTGCTGAGCCGGGTCGAGCCGCACCACGGGCAATCCGGGCGTCGCGGGCCGAGGAATCGCTGCACGCCCTCGGCGGTGCTCGCGGTGTAGAAGCTGCGGTCCGAGACGGGCTCGGCGGTCTGCGTCATCTCGTGTCTCCGGTTGCTCGCTGATGGACGAGATTCCACCGTCCATGCTCTGCAGTGCACGCGGTCGATTGGAGCTCCTCGAGGCGGTCCGCGGCAGCGCGAGCGCCCCCTGCCGCCTCGAACGAGGCGGCAATTCTCGCCGCAGCCTCACGGTACGCCGGGTCGGTCAGGACCGACACGATCGCCTCGCGTAGCTCCTCGGCGTTCACCCGTCCGAACTTCACCCGGATCCCTGCCCCGCATCCGACGACCTGCGAGGCCACCGCAGGCTGGTCATCCCGGATCGGTGCGACAACCAACGGGAGCGAATGCGCGAGTGCCTCGCAGGTCGTGTTGTGCCCGGCGTGGCAGATCACCGCGTCCAGGTGCGCCAACAGCTCCAGCTGCGGCACCCGCGCGGTGACGAGCACATTGGCCGGTGCGGTGAAGCCCAGCGGCGGCGCGACGAGCACCGCGGCGACCGTGTCAGCGAGTGGCGCCAAGGCCTGGCACACCGCGGCAAAGAAACGTTCCCCAGATTCGGCATTGACGGTGCCCAGCGAGACCAGCACGTGTTTGCGCCCGTCGTCGAACCAGGTGAAGTCGAAGGCGGGCCCGGTGCCGCGGCCGCCGATCGCCGGGCCCACGAAAGCGATGTGGGCCGGCGAGGGCTCCGGTGGCGCGAGTAGCGCTTCGGAGGAGAACGCGAGGATCAGCGCTGGCGAGAAGCGCAGGTCGACTCCGCTGAGCTGGCCGAACTCGGTCTGCAGGTCGGCCAGACGTTCCTGGGCCCAGATCCCGAGCTTGGGCATGGTCTCGTACTGCCCGGTCAGCTCCGCGGTCGTCGTCGCCGACGTCGCCCAGACAATCCCGCGCTCGCGGGCCACCAACGCGCCCGCAAGGGCCTGCTGGTCGACGAGCATCACGTCCGGGGCGAACTCCTCGCACGCCGCACGCACGCCGCGCACCATCGACTGCGCGAGCGGGATCAAGAAGTCCTCCCAGAAGAATCGGAAGGCCGTGGCCGCCCGCAACCCGCGCCAGCGTTCCAGCCGGGAGGAGAGCGGTTCACCGGGGAACTCGTCGTCGACCGCGAACACTCGGCAAGAAGCCGGCAGCACGGTCGCGAGGTAGCGCGAGTCACCGGCCCACGCCACCTCGTGACCGCGGGCGGACAGCTCCGCCCCCACCGCGACCGTCGGCAGGATGTGCCCGGTCAGGGGTGGGACGACGATGAGGAAGCGCGCCATCAGCGCAGGATGTGCCCGGTGCGCGGCGGGGGGACGATGCCCCCGCCAGGGGTCGGCTGGGACGCCAGCCACTCGGTGACGATCTCGCGCACCGCCGGGGTGGCGTCCATCAGCACCGAGTGTCCTACTCCTTCGACGACGGTCAGGGTCGCGTGCGGGAGCAGGTTGTGCAGCTGCGCGGAGTAGTCCGGCACGTCAGACTCCTCGCCGTAGATGGCGCGGATCGGGCAGGTAAGCGCCCGCAGGCGCTCGGTGGGGATCGGGCGTGCCTTGGTCAGGTCGGGGTAGAAGCTGGTGTGGTTCGCCAGGTCGGTGAGGGCGTCCATCATCTTGACGACCTTGCGCCCGAACCGGCGGATCCAGGCCTGCAAGTTCTCTTCGCCCATCTCCGCGACCACTCCGGCGACGCGCTCGCGCTCGGCGGAGATCTGCTCGGACCAGCCATCGACGTTGAAGTGCGCCTCGATCAGCACGATGCTCGCGACCCGGTCGGGGTGGACCACCGCGAAGTCCAGCCCGATCGTCCCGCCGTAGGAATTGCCGATCAGGTGCACCGGACCGGTGATACCAATCGCGTCCAAGATCCCGCGCAGATCCTCGACCGAGTCCTCCATGGTGTACCCCGTGCGCGGGCGCTCGGAGCTGCCATGCCCGCGCAGGTCGTACAGGATGCACTCGGTACCGGTCTTGGCCACTGATCCCGCGACGGTGTAGTAGAAACTCGCCATGTTGTCCATGCCCAGCCCATGCAGGAACACCACGGGCGGCGCGGTGCGTTCAGCGGCCGGGTTCAGGTGCTGCACATGGAAGCGCACACCGTTGGCGAGGACGTCGGACATGAGGTGAGGGTGTCTCAGGTCGTCGCGGACACGACGTAGTCGACGATGGACGCCACGCGCATCTCAATGATCTCGTCGAGGTCCTTCTCGGACAGGAAGGCGGCAAAGTCGATGGCGCCGCCGTAGTGCTCGGTGAGCTTGGCCCCGAACTTCACGAACTCGATGCTCTCCATCTCCAGGTCGTCCTCGAAGGAGGTCTGCGGCCCGATCTCCAGGTCGAGCAGGTAATCCTCGCCGACGACCTCGGTGATGAGACGGCGCACGACCTCGAGGACCTGCGCCTCGATGTCTGCACTCATGGCCCGCTCACACTCCTTGCTCGCGTCGCGGTCGGCCCGGGCGTCTGTGGTCACGGTTCGCTCCTCGGATGCAACGGGCAGGTGAGGTTAACTGGACAGTCATGGTCCCAGGTCCGGTCCAAGAATGCCGGATCCGCGTGTCCAACCGACCGCGAATGCCACCGGATCCGCCGCCGATCGGGTGCTGACCCAACGTGCGACGCCCTCCACGACAACCAGCAATCGGTCCTTGTCCACCCGAGTCACCACGAATCGGGCAGGGCGTCCACCTAGGCCCGTTCCCTCCGCCTTGGCCACCGCCTCCTTCGCACACCAGAACCGGGTGACCCACGCCGCCCGCTCGGGTGCCCCGGCCGGGCAGATCCCGTCAAGCAAGGTGCGCTCGGCGGGTGTGAGCAACGCCGCTTCGGCCGGGGCGTCGGCGATGAGTTCGACGTCGATACCGACGCGTTCGTCGACCCCGACCAACGCCACGGCCAGCGTGCCCGAGTGAGCTAGGGAAAGGGTGAGATTCTCCACGCCAGGCCCGGTGACCAATGGCGCCCCCTGAGCGTCGTTGTCGATGTGGATCGCAGTGGGGTACACCGGGCCCGCGCCGCCGGCCTTGAGCTGGGCTCGCACGGCGTCCTTGGCTGCGATACGACCCAGCAGCCAGTGCCGGGCGGCCCGTGGGTTGCGTGCGGCCAGGTCGTCTTGTTCACCGGGCGTCAGGTACTGACGCGCAGCCAGTTCGCGTGCCGTCGGATCTGTCCAGGGCTCGATCAGCAGGTGCCAGCCCCCCTCCTGCGGCGCAGCGAGTGCGGCCGTCGCCGGACGGCGGAAGGCCTCGGCGGTGACCTGATCGCCCTCGAGCCGCCGGTCGGTCCAACCGGTGATGTGACACCAGAGCCGGCCGGCCGCGTCGCGCAGGTCGAGGTCGGCGCTCGCCTCGTCGGTGGTGACCTCACGCAGCCGGACCACGACGTCGAAGCGCGCGTCGTGCGCTGGATCGGGTGCATAGAAGCTGACCGATCCGATCGTCGCCGGCAGGACGAGGGCGTTCTGCGGCTGGATCGCGACCCAGTACCCGAGTAGCTGGCCGGCGGCGTCGAGCAGTGCGCCGGGTGCCGCCAGGTTGAGCACCGCTCCGCGTACCCCGTCGTCGGCGATCGCACTGATCTCGCAGACGCCCTGGTAGGCCGGCCCGTGGAACATCCACCGGTCCGCGTACATCTGGCGGGCGTTGACCGCGGGCGCGCGCTCCGCGCTCAGCGGGCCCTCGCGTAAGGCGGGTGGGTCGGGATAGGTATCGGCCAGCAGCACCGTCGCGCGGGCGTAGGTCTGCCGCGGTCCCAGGCCGGTCGGAGTGCTCGAGCGCCCGTCAACGTTCACCGAGACCACGGTGAGTTCGCTGTTGTCGGGATCGGATGCCTTCTCCTCGGCGTCGATGATCACCGTGATCTCGGGCTCGACGGCGATCGGACGGATCGCGCGGATCCCGCGGACTCCGACGACGACCCGCTCACCGATCAGCGCCCGCGCCGCCTCGACGATCATCGCGATCGTGGCGGTCATCGGGACGATGGGGAAGCGGGCCGCCGGGAGCGCGCCGTCGGGTGCCTGCAACAGGGCGTGGTCTCCAAGGTGCGGATCGCTCGCCAGCGACATCACGCGGTGGGTGGTGTGCTGACGCGACCCGCGTGGTGTTGCCCGTGGGCGGGGCGTGGCGATCGCGCCGGCCTGCGGTCGGGACTCCCACGCCGCAAGGACCGCACCGGCCGCAGCTTCGCCCTCCGCCAGCAGGTCGGCTAATCCGGCCAGTACCGGATCGTCGCTGGGAAGGTGCGGGCGCTCGCTCGGGGCCGAAGGCGCCGCCTCGGCCACCGGATCGCCCGGGACCGAGGTGAGCCCGCTGCCGGTGGGCGCTGCGAGGGCGCGGGGGTCGGTGAGCCGCACCAGCGGTGCACCCAGTGCCAGGGTCAGCGTGCTGCCCGCGCGGGGCGCAGTCGAGGCCGGGGGTGGGCCTGAGGACGGGTGCCCGGCCGATGCCGTGCTGTCGTCGAGGAGCCGGCTGAACCGGGGCTGGGCACCCTCGGCCCACAGCGCCGCCGCGACCCGGCGCAATTGGGCCATGCCGGTGCGCTTGGGCGCGTTGGCACTGACGCACAGGTAGGGCGTCTGGGGGGAGTCCAGGGTGTCCTCCACAAAACCGGGCAGGCTACCGGTGCCGACCTGGACGAAGGCACGCACGCCGTCGTGGTGCAGAGCTTCGATCAAGGGGCCGAAACGGACGGGCTCCAGTAAATTGCGGACCAGAAGGTCGCGCACGGCGGCGTCGTCGTCGGGGTAACGCGCCGCCGTAGTGCAGGACCACAGCGGCACCTGTACCTGACGCAGCGTCAATCCGGCGATGAAGTCGCGCGTCGGGCCGAGGAACGGCTCCAGATACTTGGTGTGGAAGCCGGACCGGAACGGCAACACCGACCCGGATACCCCGCGTCCGCGCAGCCGTTCCAGCACCAGCGCGACCTCGGGTTCCTCGCCGCAGACGATCGCCTGGTGCGGGCAGTTGTCGTGGGAGAGCACCACCTTGGGAAGGTCGGCGATCACTTCCAGGGCCAGGGCGGCACCGCAACCGAGCACCGCGAAGACCAGGTCCGGAACCCCGGGCCCGGCGTCGAAGGCGCGGGTGGAATCGGCGAACTCCTCGAACGGTGCGCCGCCTGCGGCGATCAGCGCCGACCACTCACCGATGCTGTGGCCGGCCACGACGTCGGGATGGATGTCGATGGCCCGCAGCGCGGAATCCAGCAAGCGGCCCACCGCCGCGAGTTCCAGACCGCGCCTGCCCAGGCCGGCGTCTGCGTCACTGCGCACCGGAGGCAGCCCGAAGTGTGCGGCGACGTCGTCTACGCGGGGCTCGAAAACCTCCTCCAGCCCGGGGAACAAGAACGCGACCCGTCCGGCCGGGGAGCCGTCGGAACCCGGGCGCAGCAAGGGAGCGATGGAAAGCCACACGTCATTGCGTCCCCGCCACGCCTTGCCCTGCGCCACCACTTTTCGGGCCAGCGCCAGGCGCTTGGCGTCGGGCGCAACAAGCGCCAGGCGGACGGCCCCGTCGAGTGGCGGATGCAGTGCGTCGTCGCGTGCGAGCAATTCGGCGTCTGGCACGTCCAGCGCAGCCGCGATCGACGCCACGTCCGCGCCCGCCAGCAGCAACACCCGCTCCCCGTAAGCCATAGCGTCCCAGGGGGTGGCTGCTATAGCGACCGCTGCCTCGGACGTCCGCGATGTTGGGGCCCTTGTGCGGGAGGTGGAGGGGGCCTCCAGGACGACGTGGGCATTGATGCCGCCGAAACCGAAGGCGTTGACGCCGGCGCGGCGCGCGATTCCCTGGGGCCACGGTGCGAGAGCACGCACCGGCGCGAATCGTGTCCCGGCCATCGCCGGGTGCGGATCCTCGCAGTGCAACGTCGGCAACAGCACACCCTCGTGTACCGCGAGCGCTGCTTTGATCAACCCGGCGACTCCGGCGGCGGGCATCGCGTGCCCGATCATCGATTTCACCGACCCGAGCCCGACATCGGTGCCCGAGGCCAAAGCCGGCCCGAAGATCTCCGTCAACGAGGCCAACTCGGTGGCGTCTCCAGCCACGGTCGCGGTGCCGTGCGCCTCGATCAGACCGACCGAACCCGGCGCGCGCGGGTCCAAACCGGCGGCGGCCCAGGCCGCCCGCATGGCCGCCACCTGACCCTTCGCCTGCGGCGCCATCAGGGAGGCTGAGCGCCCGTCACCCGCCACCCCGGTGCCCCGGATCACTGCGTATACCCGGTCCTCGCTGGTGACGTCGGCCATCCGCTTGAGAACGACGATGCCGGTGCCCTCACCGATCAGGATGCCGTCAGCGCCGGCGTGGAATGGCCGGATGCGTTCGCTGGCAGAGAGCGCCCCGAGCAGGTTGAACCCGGACCAGAAAGTGATGTCGTGGCAGTGGTGTACGCCGCCGGCCAGCACCACGTCGCACCGCCCGGACTTCAGGTCCGCCACCGCCTGATCGACGGCGATCAGCGACGAGGCGCAGGCGGCGTCGATGGTGTAGGCGGGCCCGGCCAGGTCGAGCCGGTTCGCGGTCCGGGAGGCGACGAGGTTAGGCACCATCAGATCGATGCCGGATTCGGTCCGCATCGGTCCCAGTTGCTCAGTGAACGCCAGCCGCACCTGTTCTAGACGCTCCTCGTCCAGGGCGGGCATCAACTCGCGCAGGGTGCGTGTCAGTTGGTTCGCGGTCCGCACCCGGTCGACGAACCGGGCCATCCCGGCGTTGAAGTACCCGCCGCGGCCGAGCACGATCCCAATCTTCGCCGGATCTCCCAGGCGCTGCGCACCGCCGGCATCGGCGATCGCGGCAGCCGCGGTGTTCAGGGCGATGAGCTGTTCGCCTTCGATGTCGGCCACCGCGTTGGGCATGATCCCGAACTGCAACGGGGAGAAGGCAACCTCATCGATGAAGCCGCCGCGGCGGCAGTACATGCGGTCCCCGGGTCGGGTCTTGGCCGCGACCGGGTCGTAGAACTCGTGGTCCCAGCGGGAGGCCGGAACGTCGGTAATCGCATCGAATCCGGCGTGCAGATTAGCCCGGTAGGTCGCCAGGTCCGGCGCGCCGGGAAGGACGGCCGCCATCCCGATGATGGCAATGGCCGCCCCGAGGGGTCCGTCCGGAGACGGGTCGTCAGCAGCCACCAGAGAACGCTACGTCGAATGCGGCCGGCTCGGCGCACACATAGACCACCTGGGGGCTGGTGCCGTGTGCGATCTCGCTGAGCAGTGCAGCGACGCCGTCGCTGGGGTGGATGGGACCGACGCCGCTGCGGGCATAGTTGCGCAGCAGCTCATCCGAGACCATGCCGCCGGATGCGTCAGTCGGCAGCCAGGGGCCCCAGTCGACGCTGAACACCCGGCCGGTGAAGCGGGTCTCCCAGGCGCGGGCCAGGGTGTCCAGGGCGTCGTTGGCGGCCGCGTAGTCGCACTGCCCGCGGTTTCCGAAAACGCCCGACACGCTGCCGAACAGGACGAAGAAACCCAGATCGGCCGGGAGCGACGCGGCCAAGGCGCGGGCGCCGTCGACCTTGGTCTCCCAAACCCGGGCGAAGCCGTCTGGGGTCTTGTCGGCGATCAGTTTGTCGTCGAGCACCCCCGCGCCGTGCACGACACCGTCGAGGCGGCCATGACGGGCCATTACCTCGGCGACGCCGGCGGCAACGGCGGCAGGCTCCCGGACGTCGATGTCGACGTAGGTGACCGAGGCGGCCACCTCCCGCAGCATCGCGAGCGAAGCCCGGATTTCACGTTCGCCGAGCACTCGGCGCACGCCGCGTTCGACCTCGACCGGCGCGGTGATGCCGGTGGCGATCAACGCCCGCCGCAATGCGGCCGCGTCGAGTGCGTCCACGGTGGCGTGGTCCTCGTCGATAGCGGGTTGCGGGCTGCGGCCCCAGAGCACCAGGTGGCATCCCGACGCAGCGGCCAGGCCGCGGGCCACCTGCGCGGTGATTCCGCGAGCACCACCGGTGAGCAGCACCACCGAGGAGGCGCTCAGCCCCAGTTCGCCGGCCGCCGGCGGGTGGTCGACCGACAACGGTGCCGCCGTCATTCGCAGCCCATGACGAACGCCGTCGGGGTAGCCGACAACCTCGGGTCCGGCCGGGTTCAGCATCTCGGCGAGCAGGCGCACCGACAGTACGTGCGGCAGTTCCTTGGGGTCGATGTCGACGGCACGGCAGGACAGTTGCGGGTACTCCCGGGCGATGGTGCGCACCAATCCGGCCAGGCCCATCCCGGCCGGGGCGTCGGTGCGGGCGGGGGGGTCACCTGCGTCGCGGTGGCCGAGGCGGCCGCCGGTGCCGGTGACGACCAGGAGTTGGCGGGCTCCACCGAGGACCGCCCGGCGTAGTAGCGCAAACGCATCCGGTAGGGCGGTGGGTTCGCTCGGGCCGGCAGAACCCAGGTGCACGAGGATGTCGACGTCGCCGAGTTCAGTGTCCGGGTCGGTTGAGACTGTCCGGACCGCGGCGCCGCGGCCGGCGAGGGCGTCGGAGAACTCGATGGCGATGTCCAAGCCGCCGCCGACCAGCGTAACATGACGACCCGTCAGGTCACCGTCTACGGCGATGGTCGTTGCCGGTTCCAGTTCGATCAGGTAGCGACGTACGGCTTCGCGGGCGAGGTCGGCACTCGCGTTGATCTCGGGCCGAGCGCTCGCAGCGATGGCCGCCACGGGCGCGTCGGAGCCGAGAAGTTCGCAGACCATTGCGCGCACGGTGCGGATTCGGGAGAGCCGGGCCTGGGTGTCCTCGTCGAGGCCGGCGCCGGGGAGGCGGTCGGCGAGCAGGCCGAGGATCTCGGTGCGCTTGAGGGAGGCGATGGACAGGTCGGCTTCCAGGTCGAGGTCGACGCCGATCATGTCGGCGGGGTAACCCGTGCGCTCGGCGATCAGCTCGACCAACGTCGCGGTGACGTGCTCTGCGCTCACCGGCGCGGGTGCCGGTGCGGATGCCGCGGGGGGTGCTGCGGGGGCTGCGTTCATGGCGGGTGCCCTTGATGCCCCCGCGCAGCTGATCGCGTCGACCATGGCCCGAACGGTGCGCAACCGGGAGAGCCGGGCCTGGGTGTCCTCGTCGAGGCCGGCATCGGGGAGGCGGTCGGCGAGCAGGCCGAGGATCTCGGTGCGCTTGAGGGAGGCGATGGACAGGTCGGCTTCGAGGTCGAGGTCGACGCCGATCATGTCGGCGGGGTAACCCGTGCGCTCGGCGATCAGCTCGACCAACGTCGCGGTCACGTCCGCTGCGGAAAGTGCCGGGGCGGCCGCCCTGCTCACCGGTGCGGGCGCGAGGGCGAGGGGCGTCACCTGCGCAGGGATCTGCGCGGCCCGCACCGGCTCGACCAGGGGCGTGGACCCGACCTCGGCCGCCGCCGGGACCACCGCCGCAGGGGCGAGGGGTACCGGCGCCGCGGCGGTGCCGAGGTAGCCGAGGACGACGTCGCGCTGCGCGGCGATCATCTCCCGGCCCGAGCGCAGAAACTCCAGCACGACGGCCTCGCGCGGGTCGGCCGATGGCGTCGGGGAGAGCGGCGCGATGGCCGGGGTGGCGGCGGGCGTCGCGGGCGTGGTGTGGACCCGCTGGGCGGGCCGCAGTCCTCCGGCCACAGGGTTCCCTTCGGCGGTGCGGACAAGGTGTCCGTTGATGACCCAACCCGGGCGGCGGGGCACGGCTTGGGCCGAGACGAGGTCGGCGTCGCGGCCGGCGTACAGGGCGGAAAGATCCAGCTCGACCCCGGCCGCGGCCAGGCGGCCGAGGGCGAGCAGGAGTGCGTGGACGCCGTGGCGCCCAGGGGTGTCGGTGGCGACCGCGGTGTGCGGCCGCTCACCCAGGATGGCGCCGACCAGGCCGGTGAGGACCCGGCCCGGGCCGCACTCGAGGAAGACGCGGGCGCCGGCGGCGTACATGGCTTCGACCTGCTCGGTGAACCGCACCGGGCGCCCGACCTGCTCGGCGATGAGTTCGCGCACGGCACTCGCGCCCAGCGGGTACGGTGTCGCGGTCGCGTTCGCCCACACCGGCAGGTGTGGCGAACTGATCGGACGGCGCGCGAGCTCGGCCTCCAGGGTGCGGGCGGCCTCGGCGATCAGCGGGGAATGGAACGCGGCGGCGACCGGGATTCGGGACGCGGACAGTCCGGCCGCACTGAGCGCGGTCAGCGCCTGTGCGATGGCGGGCGTCGGCCCGGAGATCACCGTCTGGTCCGGGGCGTTCAGGTTCGCGATCACCAGATCGCCGCCGAGCAACGTGCCCAGCGCGACGCGCACCGCGTCGGCGCCGGCGCTGACCGCGGCCATGGTGCCCGGGTCGGTTCCGGCGGCGGACAGAATCGCCACGCCGCGCGCCTCGGAGATCTCCAGCAGGTCCGCGGGGGCGAGCGCACCGGCCGCGGCCAGTGCGACGAGTTCGCCGTAGCTGTGCCCGGCAAGGTGCGCGGGGGCGACGCCCAGGTTCGAGAGCGTGGTGAACATCGCCAGGTCCGCGATGCCGAGGGCGGGCTGCGCGACGCGGGTATCGGTCAGCGCGGCCTTCTGCGCGGCGCGGGCGGAGTCGGTGAACGCGGCCGGTGGGAACATCGCGGGTACCCAGCGTTCGCCAAGCTCGAGCAGATTGGCCAACCGGGGGAACGCGGTGAAGAGGTCGGCGAGCATGCCGGGGCGCTGGCTGCCCTGGCCGGGGAACAGCATCGCGAGTTCGCCGGTGGCGGCGTCCTCGTCGCGGACGAACACCGCCGGGCCAGGGGTGAACGCGCGCGCGGCGGCGAGCTTGGCCGCCAGGTCGTCGAGGTCGGTGGCGACGAAGGCCACCTGCACCGGCGCGCTCTGGTGGGGTGCCATCGCGCGCTCGGCGACGGTGCGGGCCAGGTCGCGCAGCCGCCAGGGGCGCCCGGCGTCGTCATTGGTCGTGCACAGCGCGCTCAGGCGATCCAGGTCGGCCACCGCGTTCTCGCGGGTCGCCCCGGTGATGATGAACAACTCGGCCGGCCATTGGTCGAGCCCATGCCGCGGGGCGGGCGCTCCGGTCCAGCCGGTCAGCACGGCGTGGAAGTTGGTCCCGCCGAATCCGAACGCGCTGACGCCGGCGACGCGCCGGCGCCCCGCCGGCCAGGGCCGGGCGCCGGCGTCGAAGACGAACGGGCTGGTGTCGGGGTCCCACGCCGGGTTGGGCGCGGTGATCTTGCCGGTGGGCGGCAGCACGCCGGTGTGGACGGCGAGTGCGGCCTTGATCAGGCCGGCGAGCCCCGCGGTGCACTTGGTGTGCCCGATCTGCGACTTGACCGAGCCGAGCGAGCAGGATCCGGCGTCCGCGCCGGCGGCGGTGAAGACCTCGGTGAGCACGGTGAGCTCGGTGCGGTCACCGACGACGGTCCCGGTGCCGTGCGCCTCAACCAGGCCCACCTGGGCCGGGGAGATCGCGGCCATGGCGTAGGCGCGCTCCAGGGCGCGACGCTGACCCTCGGGCCGCGGCGCGGTCAGACCCAGGGACCTGCCATCGCTGGAGGAGCCGATCCCGGCCAGCACCGCGTAGATCTTGTCTCCGTCGCGTTCGGCGTCGGCCAGGCGCTTGAGGACGACGGTGGCCACACCCTCGCCGAGGGCGATGCCGTCGGCGGTCGCGTCGAACGGCCGGCAGTGCCCGCTCGCCGACAGCGCGCCCACCGAGGCGAACATCAGGTAGTCCGCAATGCCGTTGTGGATGTCGGCGCCGCCCGCGAGCACCATGTCGGCCGCGCCGGAGCGCAGCTGAAGGCAGGCCACCTCGAGAGCGGCGAGCGCGGAGGCGCAGGCGGCGTCGACGGTGTAGTTGGCCCCACCGAGGTCGAGGCGATTGGCGATCCGGCCGGAGATGACGTTGGCCAGCACCCCGGGGAAGGAGTCTTCGGTCAACCGAGGTAGCTGGGCGTCGAGCTCAGCGGGCAGCTCGCCGTGCAGCTGCGGGTACAGCGCCCGGAAGCCGTAGGCCGCGGACAGGTCGGTACCGGGCTCGGCGCCGAAGATGACGCCGGTGCGCTCGCGGTCGAACGCCCGCCCGTCGGAGCCTGCATAGGTGTAGCCGGCATCGCGCAGTGCGCGGGCGGCAACCTCGAGCGAGAGCAGTTGGACCGGCTCGATGCTGGCCAGCGCCGCCGGCGGGATGCCGTAGGCGAGCGCGTCGAAAGGAATCTCGCCCAGGAAGCCGCCCCACTTGGAGGTGGATCCCGCGCCTCCGAAGGCGTCGAGGCCGCTGCCGGCGTAGTAGGTCGAGGGGTCCCAGCGCTCGGTGGGCACCTCCGTGATGGCGTCGTGATCGGCGAGGGTGTGGGCCCAGAACTCGGCGAGGGAGTCCGCCTGGGGGAAGACCCCGGCCAGGCCGATCACCGCAATGTCGAGGGGGCCGTTACCGAAGGTGGCCGGAGCCTGCGCCAGGCCCAGCTCAACGCTGCGGGCCTGAAGGTAGGCGGCGGCGCCGATGCTGACGTCCGCGTGCAGGTCGGCGATCGTGGTGACGGCGGCGCGCAGCCGCGCGACGTCGCCGATCATCACCATGCCGTCGCGGGCCTGCGTGTTCTCATCGACCGGAATCAGCGCACTGCCCTCGCGAGCGATGCCCTTGCTCGCGATCCGGAGCCGGCCGATGTTCAGTTTTTCCAGTGCGTCCCAGACCTGCTCGCGCGGCGAGCCATCGGCGAGCATCCGCTCCCGGGTGGCAGTGAAGGTGGCGACGAAGGCGCCGTCGGCGCAGCGCGTCGCGTGCCCGGGGGCGGTCTCGAGAAGCACGGTGGCATCGCATTGCAGAGCGGAGCGCTGGAACGAGCGCCCGATCGCGCCGGACGCGACAGCCTCGGTGGTGAACAGGTACGCGGTACCCATCAAGATCCCGGCGCGGGCTCCCGCCGCGGTGAGCGGGGCTGCGGCGGCGGCGACCATGGCTGCGGACCGCGCGTCGTGGATACCGCCGGCGAACAGCACGTCGAATTCGGCGGTGCAGCCATGTTTGGCGCCGAAGTCAGCCAGGTGGGTGAGCTGGGTCTCCCACAGCGGGAAGCTCGCGCGCGGCCCGACGTGGCCACCGCACTCCGAGCCCTCGAACACGAAGCGGCGCGCACCCTCGGCGAGGTAGCGGTCCAGCAGGGCGGCGGAGGGCACGTGCAGAAACGTCGTGATGCCCGCGGCCTCCAGCGGCGCCGCCTGGGCGGGGCGGCCACCGGCGATCAACGCATACGCGGGCTTGATCTCGTGCACGGCGGCCAGTTGCGCCTCGCGCACCGCGTCGGGGACGAAGCCGAGGATGCCGACACCCCACGGACTGTCCCCGAGGGCGGCGGCGGTCTCGACCAGCAGTTCGCGGGTGTCCTCGCCGCTCATCAGCGCGAGCGCGATGAACGGCAGGCCGCCGGAATCGGCGACGGCTTTGGCGAAGGCCGCCTGATCGCTGACGCGGGTCATCGGACCCTGCACGATCCGTTGGCTCACCGGGTGCGCCGCGCCAGTGCGGATCCCGGCCGCTATGGCCGAAGCGAGGGCGCTGATGACCCCGCCCGCGCTGTGGTGGCGCCGGGCCAGCGGTGCCGCCAGCGCCGCGTCCTCGCCGACGGGCAGCGCGGCCAGGTTGCGTCCGCCGAGCAGGCCGGCGACGGCTTCGGGTGCGGGGCGGGTCAGGTCGGGGCGAACATAGATGCGGTGTCCGCCGATCAGCGCGGTCTCGGTGCCGTCGCAGGCGCGCAGGGCTGCGGCGACCGCGCGGACCGGCTCGGCCTCGCGGACCAGCGCGAGTTGGGTGTCCAGGACGACGCCCACTGCTCCACCGGCCACTGCCGCCGCCGCGGTGTGCGGGCCGATGCCGCCGGCGATCCAGATCGGGGCCGGGGTACCTGCCGCCGTGCGCAAGTCGGCGGCGGCGAGTTCCTGCAGCAGAATGAACGCATTGGCCGAGGAGACCAGGCCACCGGACTCGCGCCCCCGGCCCAGGACGGCGTGCGCCCCGTCCGCGAGTGCGGCGCGGGCTTCGGGAACCGAGCCGACCTCGACGATGACCGTGCGGCCCGCCTGGCTCGCCGCGGCGGTGGTCCAGCGGGCGTCCGGGGTGAGGACGATGAGGGTGACGGTGGGCGGCAGGTCGGCGGGCTCCACCGGGCAGTGCGCACCGACGCGAACGCCCAGCTCCCCGGCGTACCAGGAGGTGGCGTCGGCCAGGGCGGCGCGGGCCCGGCCGGTGTCTCGTCCGAGGTCCAGCACGCCCCAGGCACCTGCGCGAGCGACCGCCACTGCAAGGGCCGCGTCGGGCTCCGCGAACGGAGTGATCCCGAGGACCCGCGTGCGGTTGGTCGGCGTAGCCATGAGTGCGCGTCCTCCGTGCCCATCGCGGCGGGCGATCCACGCCTGGCCGCGTGGACGCTTTGTGCGTGGAGGCCCCGCCCGCGCAACAGGCGGTGACCTCGTGGATCCATCGCGGGAACCCCCGCGAACGTTTCATTGCGCCGACGCTGCGGCGCATGGTCTTCCCAACCCGTGGCAGTGAGACGGTGTGGGTTCCAGTGAAGATCCGGCGATGGGCCGTCCGGGGCACTTGGCGGGAGTCTTGATTCACCCTTGACGTGCAGGTCAGTGGCCGTTTTATCACCGAATGCGAGGATCCCTCACGCTGCGGATCCGGGTCTTGCCGGGCAATCCGGACCACGCACCATCGGCGCCGGCGCGACCCCCGGTAAAGGGGGCGCACCGGCGCCGATGGTGGGGTGGATCGGTACAAGGTGAGGAGCCGAAGTCCTGGACCCAGGAGTTGCCCTCGCC